>JBIIYN010000360.1:0-3746 GCA_044346795.1 Pirellulales bacterium | reverse complement strand
AAGGTCAAGGCCAGCGAGGTCAAGGTCAGCAAGGTCAAGGTCAGCAAGGTCAAGGTCAGCAAGGTCAAGGTCAGCAAGGTCAAGGTCAGCAAGGTCAAGGTGAAAGCCGCGAAGGCCAAGGTCAGCAGGGCCAAGGTGACGGTGCTGCCGGGAGCGAGGGAGAGTCCGGTCAGCAGCAGGGCGGTCAGCCGGCGGCTGGGCCCAAAGGAGGGGGAGCCGCAAAGGCCAAGGGTGATCCCGACCAGCAGGGCAAGGCGGGCGGCAAGGCCGGCGGACAGCAGGCCGCCGGGGCTCCGCCGCAGGGGCCGACTGAAACGAGTCCCGTCGGGGGCGGTGGGTGGTCGGAGGGTGCCGCGGCTCCGCAGGCCGGCGGGCCCGCCGCAGAGAATGCTCCCGCGGCCCGCGACATGGAATGGGGTGCGCAGGAATTGGAAAACGCCCGCAACGCGGCCGACCTCGCCATCGAGCACCTGCGCACTACGGTGGAATCGGGCCGCACCGACGTGCTCGACGAACTCGGCTGGACCCGCGATCAGGCCCGCGCGTTCCTCGAGCGGTGGGAGGCGATGCGGCGGCAGGCCGCCGACCCCGATCCACGGAAGCGAGGCGAGTTCGACCGGGGGCTCCGCAGCCTCGGGCTGCGGCCAAAGGGTGTGCAGAGCGCTCGCGACGTCCCGGCAGACGTGAAGGGTGGCCAGGCAGAGGGCCGCCGCAGCCGGCCGCCGAGCGACTACCGGGAACGATTCAAGGCGTTCCTGCAGGGCACGAGCGGCGTGCAAAACGCGGACCCGCAGGATGCCGGGAGTCCATGACGCCACCGAGACAGCCAGGCCAGCTCTTCCAAGGCCCTCGCTACCTCGCGGCGTTCGGTCCGAAGCGAGTGCCGCACTGCTTCACCGACGTGCTCATCCTGGGGGGCGGTCTGGCCGGCCTGCGGGCGGCGCTGGCGGTCGACCCGCGGCTCTCGGTGACGGTGGTCACGAAGGACGATCTGCAGGGGTCGTCGAGCCAGTGGGCGCAGGGAGGCATCGCCAGTGTCGTGGATCCGGAGGATCGCTTCGACAACCACGTCGCCGACACGCTCACGGCCGGCGGCGGGCTGTGCCATGCGGACGTGGTCGATGCCGTCGTCCGCGAGGCGCCGGCGCGGATCGCGGAACTGATCGCCTGGGGCACGCGGTTCGATTCGCACAACGGCAGCCTCGAACTGGGCCGCGAGGGCGGGCACAGCCATCATCGCATCGTGCACGCCCTGGGAGACGCGACCGGTCGCGAGGTGATGCGGGCGGTCATCGAGCGGGCGAAGACGCTCGAGAATCTCGAGGTCTGGCCCGAGACCTTCACGATCGACCTGGTCACCCATGAGGGAGCGTGCCGCGGGGCGCTCGTCTGGAATCCCGCCCATGGCAAGACGCTCGTCTGGGCGCGGCGGACGATCCTGGCCACCGGCGGCGCCGGCCAGCTCTATCGCGAATCGACCAACCCGCCCGGCGCCAGCGGCGATGGCCTGGCGCTGGCCTGGCGGGCCGGTGCCGAGCTGCGCGACATGGAGTTCATGCAGTTTCATCCGACGGTGCTCTACATCGCCGGCGGCGCCCGCAGCCTGATCACGGAGGCCGTCCGCGGCGCGGGGGCTTGGCTCGTCGATCGCGACGGCCGGCGGTTCATGCCCGACTTCGACCCACGGGCCGAACTGGCCCCGCGCGACGTGGTCGCCCGGGCGATCACCGTGGTCATGCACCGCACGCATCAGGCCAACGTCTTTCTCGATCTTTCGCATCTCGACGCGACGACGGTGCGGCGGCGGTTTCCCGGGATGGCCGAGATCTGCGGCAAGTTCGGGCTCGACCTCGCGCGAGACCGCATCCCGGTGCGGCCGGGCGCGCACTACATGATCGGGGGCGTGACCGTCGACGCCGAAGGCCGCTCGACCCTGCCCGGGCTGTTCGCGGCCGGCGAGGTGACCTCCAGCGGACTGCACGGGGCGAACCGGCTGGCGAGCAACAGCCTGCTCGAAGGGCTCGTCTACGGCGCGCGGGCGGGCGAGGCGGCCAGCGCCGAGATTCTCGGGGCGGACGGCGGAGCGATCGAAGGAGAGCTCGAATTCCGCGTGCCGGGGCTGGCCAACCCGCGGGCGGCGGCTGCGCACGGGGCGGCGGCGGAGCCCGACGGCGCGCTCGACTTGGCCGACATCCGCAACTCCCTGCGGGCCTTGATGTGGCGGCATGTCGGCGTGGAGCGGACGGGTGATTCGTTGGCGGAGGCGCTCGAAACGGTCGAGGGCTGGTGCCGCTACGTGCTGCCGCGGCAGTTCGGCGATCCCCAGGGCTGGCAGTTGCAAAACATGCTCGAAGTGGCGCGGCTGATGATCTGCGGGGCGGTCGAGCGCCGCGAGACCCGCGGGGTCCATTTCCGGAGCGATTTCCCAGAGACCAGCGCCGCCTGGCGGTCGCACATCGGCTGGCTGCGGGGCCGGCAGCAGCCGCTGATCGAGCCCCTCGAAACGGCGGCCGGAACGCCTCGGTCGCCTGCCTCCCGGGCCGGCGGCGCCGGCCCGGATGCCCCCGGACGTGTATCATGGGGATTGCCGGAAGCGGGCCAGCGGTAAAAAATACCGGTGCGATCCGACTCCAAGTACTTCAACCAAGTACCCCAACCAGCAGGCACGAGCAGCACGGATGATGCACACACCCTCCACGGCCGGCCGCGACGCGATGATCGAGGCCGACGGCCTCTGCAAATATTACGGCTCGTTCATCGCCACCGAGGACATCACCTTCAGCGTGCCCCGCGGCCAGATCGTCGCCTTTCTCGGTCCCAACGGCGCCGGCAAGAGCACGACGATGAAGATGCTCACGGGGTATCTCGCCCCCTCCGCCGGCACGGCCCGCATCGCCGGCTTCGACATGTCGGCCGACCGGCTCGCCGGGGCCGCCCGGCTGGGGTATCTCCCCGAAAACGGCCCGCTCTACCCCGACA
The DNA here is from genome assembly GCA_044346795.1 of Pirellulales bacterium. Classification (GTDB taxonomy): domain Bacteria; phylum Planctomycetota; class Planctomycetia; order Pirellulales; family UBA1268; genus CAMCQY01. The sequence continues at coordinate 767 of JBIIYN010000360.1, read as the reverse complement.
TGACCCCCCGCAGCCTGCTCGAGTTCTTCGCCGACGCGCGGGGGCTCAAGGGGCCTCGTCGGGCGGAGCGGATCGAGGCCGTCGTCGACCAGTGCGAACTGGGAAGCGTGATCGGCAAGGCGATCGGCAAGCTCTCGAAGGGGTATCGGCAGCGGGTCGGCATGGCCCAGGTGCTCCTGCACGAGCCGGACGTCCTCATCCTCGACGAGCCGACCAGCGGCCTCGACCCCAACCAGATCCGCGGCGTGCGCGATACCATCCGCCGGCTTGGCGAACGCAAGACGATCCTGCTCTCCACCCACATCCTCCAGGAGGTGGAGGCGCTCGCCGACCGGGTGATCCTCATCTCGGAGGGACGGATGCGGTTCGACGGCACGCCGCAGGAACTCCGGGCGGGAGGCCGCGGCCTCGACGAGCGGTTCCACGAACTCACCCGGGGTGTCTCGGTGTGAGTCGTGCCGGGTGATGGCCGGGGACGGCGATCGACCTCTCGATCGCGGCGCCGTCACCGTCGGCGGGCCCCGGAGCGTTTTCGGGAACGGGTTTGCGAACAGATTCGAGAAGACTCTTCAAGGACAGATCGACATGAAGTGGCATGTGCTCGACGCGGTGTTCAAGCGGAACTTCGTCGCCTACTTTTCCAATCCGACCGGCTACGTCTTCATCTGCGTGTTCGTGCTCCTGGGGTCGCTGGCGGCCTTCTGGCCGCCGGAGTTCTTCAATTCGAACCTCGCCAATCTCGACCAGCTCAACCGCTATCTGCCCTA
>JBIIYN010000358.1:0-3767 GCA_044346795.1 Pirellulales bacterium | reverse complement strand
GGCCTCGCCGCTCTCCACCGCCTCGAGCACCCGCTCCGGATGGAGGTATTCGAGGCGGACGTTCGCCTTGGGATGCTGGCTCATGAATTCCTGGAGGTAGCGGCTCATGTGGTGGAGGCCGACGGAGTAGATCGCCGCCACCCGCACCCGGCCCGCCACCTGCTCGTGGAGCGACCGCACCTCGTCCTCGAGCGCGTCGTAGCGGTCGATGATCTTGCGGCAGCCGTCGAAAAAGACCTGGCCCTCGCGGGTGGGCACGAGCGGCCGCTTCGACCGTTCGATGAGTTGCACGCCCAGCCGGCTCTCCAGCTGGCTCACCACCTGGCTGGCCCCCGACTGGGAAATGCCGTTGTCCTCGGCCGCCCGGGAAAAGCTCCGGCGGGAGACGATGTCGCAGAAGATTTTCAGGGACTTGAGGTTCACGGGTGCGGTTCGTGGATTCGCGGCCGAAAAACGGCCTCTGCCAGCCAAAAACGCCGATCCGGCCCTCCGTGGCCCGCTCGATCACGAAATCAAATGCTGCCGCCGTGCATCATTCGGAAAACAGATACAGCCTAACAGGGCCCGACGGGGCGTCAAGCGGGTTGTTTCAGCCGAAGCCGGGCCCGGAGGGCCGGGTTAGCAACGGCCGACGGAGGTCGGCCAAGGCAAGCTCGGCACGATGCCGAGGCTTGCCGTGGAGTGGCACTTGGGTTTTGGCCCCGTCCCCGGGTTTCCACCCGGGGCTTTTATGTGCTGGTGCCGCCGCCACCAACGGTCGCTCCACACTCGCATAAAAGCCCGGAGCGGAAGCGACGGGACGGGCCCACAAAACGCCCACCATTCCACCGTGTCCCAAAAGATCTCGGCTATTTGGCTGCCGCCCGGCCGGGCACCGGCAGCCAGTGGAGCCAGCCCTGCCACCAGCCGCACCCCGCGGCCGACTCGCCGCAGCAGCCGGCTCGTCCTGCACCGGCACACCGGCAGCAGACGTACTTCACCTTCCGCTCGATCACGGAGACCTCCTCGTCCTTCGTCTCCTTGGAGAGCGTCTTCCGCTGCCGCACCCAGGCCCGGCAGGACTCGGTCCGGCACTCGGTGCATGAGCCGGTGCAGCCGCCACGGTGGCACCGTGAGAAGGGCCAGGGCAGCCCGCTGCACTTCGGCACGCAGATCGGGTCGCACTTCGCCTCATTCGGTCTTCGGCTTCTTCTTCGTGCCGCATTCGCAGACACACACCGCCTCGAGGCCGCACGTCGCGCCGCAGTGCATGCACGCCGGGGGCTTGTCCTTCTCCTTCTCCTTGTCTTTTGATTTGTCTTTCGCCTTGTCCTTGTCTTTTTCCGTCCCCTTGGCAGGCGCCTTCGCCGGGGCGGGCTCCTTGGCCTGCTCCTTGGGCGTGTCGGCCGCGAGGGCGAGACCTCCCGCGAGCATGAGCATCAGCACGGCGCCGCTGGCATGAAACCGCATGGTGCACCTGGGGTGTTCGAGAAGAAATCTCCCGCCGCAGGATGCGGCGTCTGCGAGCTCCGAAAAACCTTGGCTTTTTTGGAGGTCGCCCTCGTGGAAAAAGGCCAAGGAGGGCTTTTTCCACAGCCAGTCAGAAGTCGTAGTCGATCCGCATGCCGTAGGCATCGGTCAGGCTGTTTCCCACGCGATCGTCCTGGAGGAAGGCGCGGATGTAGTTGAACTTCCACCGCGTGTAGGGGTTGAGATACCAGTTCAGGCCGATCGTGAAGTCGGTCAGGTTGTTGCCCTGGATGTTCTTGTCGTTGAGCACGATGTTCGAGAAGCGGGCCGCGACCTCCCAGGCCCCGAGGCCGTTCTGCACGCCCTGCGACTTCGTCCGCACGCGGAAGAAGTCTTCGAACGGCTCGAGCCGCTTGTGGATGCCCTGCTTGCGGTCGTAGGGCCGGTGCTCGCCGGTGAGAAAGTAGCTCACCTGCGCCATGTAGCCGTTGAAGAAGAGCGGCGGGCCGCCGATCTGGTCCACGAAGGCGAAGGCATATTCCGACTGCAGCGAGAGCGGCCCCATGATCAGGGCGAACTCGGGATCGAACAGCTGGAAATGGTCGGCCTTGATGTTGCCGGTGTCGACGAAGATCGGGGCGAACGGCCCCGGCTGGCCGTTCATGTAGTTGCTCGGCGGCTTCTTGATCGGGCCGAGGACGTCGGCCGGCTGCTGCTTGCGGATTTCGGGGGTGTTCCGGAAGCGGACCTGGTCTTGGAAGGCCTTGCGGTAGCTGTAGCCTGCGCCGAGATGCATGTAGAAGCGGCCGTCGCTCGGCTCGTCCCACCAGGGCAGCCAGGTGCCCCGCATCGTCAGCGCCTGGCCGCTGTCGAAGGAGTCGTTGCCGGTATTGTCGCTGTTGGTGCGAAACGTGCCGATGGCCCAGGTCGCCAGCTCGTTCTCCGTGTTGCCGTAGGCCATCACGCCCATGTTGCGTGCGGGGGCGAAGGTGTCGACGAGCGACCGCTCCATGAAGGTGTTGTTGCGGTTCTGCGTGACGCGTTCGAGCGAGAAGGGCTCGAAGTAGTGGCCCGCCCGCACGTTCTGCAGCCAGGGCAGCTGCTTCCACTCGAGGTAGTTGTCGAGGTAGCTGGGCTGGTTGGCCAGTGCGAAGTCGACGCCGAGCGAGTATTCGAGCACCTCGAAGCTCGTGCCCCGGGCGCCGATGCGGAGCCGGCGAAACTGGGCACCGTCTTGGAGATCCCCCACGGCCTTGCGGCTGATCGCATCCTGGCCAAAGTAGATCTGGTCGGCCTGCATCTGGCCGCTCACGACGAGCGACGGCTTCTTCGCGTCTTCCTTCTTTTTCTTGTCGCCCGCATCGACGAGCTTGCCCAGGCCCTTCTCCACGGTGGAGAGCCGGTCGGCGAGCGTCTTCTCGGCCTTGTCGCCAGCCTTGTCGCCAGCCTTGTCGGTGGGCTTTTTCGCCCCGGCGGCCCGGAGTTCATCGATCTGCTTCTGCAGCCGCTCGAGTTCGGCGGTGATATCCGGAGCCACGGCCGCGCCCTCGGCTTCAGGCGGCCGCGGTGCCGGCAGTTCGGCGACTTCTCCCACCACCTGCTCTCCCAAAACCTGGAAGAGCTCCGCCGCGGAGCTCTCGTAGCCCGGTGCCGCGCAGACGGCCAGCAATACGAGCGCCATGGCTCGCCATGCCGGGCGGGCGGTCGAGCAACGGCGACGCAATGAACCCACGGGGTTGTCCCCTGCGTTTGCGTCCTCCGGTGTTTCCGGTCAGACATGGCCGCCCCGGGAAATGGCGCCTCCCGACGACCGGGTCGGCCGCCAGACGGGCCACCCATACGATCGGCAAAACCCGCACAATCCTTGAATACCGCTTGCTCGCCGCAGGCCCCCCAGCCTGCCGACGCCGAAAAACCTGCACATCCGGCACAATCCAACCCGATTGAATCGGGGAGTTTTCATGCATCCCCGATCTTCCTCATCCGCCGGATCGGCCCGCGCGGGCTGGCTGTGGCCGCCTGGCTGGGCGCTGTCTTGGAAGGCCGCCGCAGCGATCTGGATAACGCTGGCAGCAGCCATCCCGGCCATGGCCAGCGCCGACGCGCCAGCGCCACTGACGATCGAAGAGGAATCTCCAGACCCGCCCGACCTGCCGCCCGCCGAGCCGCTGGACGAGGAGCGGATCCGGGAACTCGTCGACCAGGCGGTCGAGGCCCGGCTCGCGGGCATCCCCCGTCCGCGCTACATCCCCGCGACCGACCTCGTGCCGCCCCGCGGCCTGGTGCTCTTCAAAAATACTCCCCGCGACGGCCACTTC
>JBIIYN010000087.1:0-12758 GCA_044346795.1 Pirellulales bacterium | reverse complement strand
GCCGTCGGTCGTTCTACGGTCGAGATCTGCTCGATCGTCGCGGTCTTGAACCACGGGAAATGCTCGAACGGCAGGAACAGTTCCTCGTCTCCTGCCAAGAGCCAGAGCCCATGCTGGGAAACGTTGAACAACTCAACTGGAAAAGTGCTCGTTCCAGGCATCGACAATCTCCTGAAAATGATCCTCGACCAGCAGTTGTGCCTCGTTTACGACGTGCGTAGCCAGGCCGGTTGTGGTAGCAAGTTCGATCCTGGGCTCAAAGCAGAAATTCGCCTCGCCGTCTGGATGTGCAACGTGGACGTGCATCCGCGGCTCTTCTCGGGAGAAGAAAAAGAACCGGAACGGGCCGTCGCGAAACACTGTCGGCGTCATGCAAATCCTGCCACAAAAAGCCTCGCCCGAATTGTACGACGGAAAGGCGGGGGAGGCGGCAATCGGAGAAACCCAGTCGATAGCCGTCGATGCCGACACGAAGACCGTCCCAATTGATCTACGGCCCCGTTGAAGGTCGCGCGAAGAGCTGCCGACGTGCGGCGATCAGTTCAGGGGGCATCGCGGCCATCGCCGTCGCGAGGCGGATGATTTCCACGAGGGTGGGCAGGGCACCACGCGCGAACAGGCCGTGTACTCGTCCGCAATTGCCGGCGCGCTTGGGCCGCCATTGGGACGATATCGCAAGCGCGGCAGTTCAGGCCTGCGTGGATTCCGTCGCTTTGAGCCACATTTCCTCGACCGATTGGCTGGCCTTCATGGCGTCCTCGGCGTTGGCATGCGTGTAGCGGTGGGTACTCTGCACGCTTTCCTGCGACAGGAACTTGCCGATTGTCGACTGGCTGTGCCCGGCTCCGGAGGCCCATGAACCGGCGTTGTGCCGGAGGTCGTGAATCCGCACGTGCTTGAGCCGGGCAGTCACGCGAATCTCGTCCCAGGCATGGTCGGGGTTGATGATGGGCATGCCCGGCTTCCTGCCCGGCAACACATAGACGGCATTTTCCTCCGCCTCCGACCTTCTTCGCTTCAGAATTGCCAGCACGGTATCGCTCAGGGGACAGATATGTCGGTTCGTTGTTCTTCATGGCCCCAGGGGCATCGATGATCAGGCGACTTTCCAAATCGATGTTTTCCCATTTGAGTTCGCGGACGTTGCTGAGCCGCCAAAGCGTCTGCCTGCATGAGCCCTTGGGCCGGTGAGATTCCCAGGGCTGGCATCTGGCGCCTCCGGTACGCCCCTAGGATTGGCCATGGAGGCCCCGCCATGGCGACTACCCATCCCCTGATCCTGTGCAAGTCGGTTCACCATGGGAACACCGCCAAGGTCGCGGAGGCTATGGCGCGCCTGGCGGTCATGGCCCTGACATGCGCCCAGACTCCCGCAGCCCCCGTTCGTGACGACCGGGCCACCTCCGCGGGGCGTTGGGCGGTGGTTTCAGTCGAGTGGGATGGCAAGCCCGTGGACCCTGCGTTCCTGTCGCCGTTTCAGGTCCTGTACGCAGCGGACGGCTCGTGGGCGGTAATGTTCCGAAGCATCCCGAAGGCACGAGCACGAATCGCCAGGAAGAGTCGCCAAAGACATTCGAGATGGAGACGCTCGGAAGTCAGAGCATCAAGCCGAAGCGGTACAGGGGAATCTACCGGCTCGACGGCGATACCCGCGTGCTCTGCATCGCCCCGGATGGAAAGCCCGGGCCGGACCAGTTCAAGGCCCCGAAACGCAGCGGCCGGATGCTCGTGACGCTCAAGAGGGTGCCCGGGCCTTGACGCCGACCACGCTCTAACCCCTCGGGCCTGCAGCTGCCTGGATTTCGAGGTTACGGGGCCGTTCGCGTCAGATCGAACCGGCCCCAGTCTTTCTTCGAGCTGTAGTGTGCCGTGAACCGGCATCCGTCGGCCGTGGCCTTGTAGCAGAACGTCCCGAACAGTCGCCCCAAAAACGAGCTCCCGGCCAGGGTCACCGTCTCGCCGTCATCTTCGATGACGTCGAGTGTCACCGCATACCTGAACGGCAGGATCTTGAAGAACCTGCCGGAAAAATCGGCTCGATATTGGGTGTCGTTGCATCTGGTCAACTCTGCCCGCAGCACCCCGGAATGCCCTGTTGACGTGCTCTGCCAGCATCCCGACCAGCCGCCGGAAAGATCCACGGCTTGTGCGGGCGTCACGAAAACCCCGGTCACGACGGCGGCGAGAACAAAGCGTCTGGCAACCTGTCCGATCATGATGGGCCTCCACAATGCTTGGGTTATGCTTGCCTCCGCCGATCATGATTCGTGATTTCAGCCATGCAACCCCACCCAACGCATTGTGACACCCGGCCAGCCAGCTCACTCCCGCCTTACAGCTACGTTCCGGGCCACGAGCATCCCCATCCCGTCACTGATCCCAACGGGCATCTCCACGGCCGGTCGCACCGAGTCCCCATCCCGTCTGAAACCCTCGCCCGTCTTCCGTCGGAACCGGCCTCCCGGAGCCTCGCCCTTGCCGCACTGCTCGCCAAGAATCCCGGCTGGCTCTTCGCTCTGGAGCTCTTCAACGGCGGCTTTTACTGGGAAGCACACGAAGCCTGGGAGAGCTTCTGGCACGCCCTCGGCCGGACGACTCCCGAGGCCAGGCTCGCCCAGGGGCTCATTCATCTGGCCGCCGCATGCGTGAAGATCCGGGAAGGCAAGCCAGAGGGCGTCAAGAGGCACGCCAACCGGGCCCGGGAACTTCTTGGCGAGACCGGAGCGACACGCCTGGGCGACGCAGTGACGCACCCCGCTGACGCTCTGAGCCTGGATCCTGAAAGCCTCTTGGGCGTGCTTCAGGAGCTCGAGCACCACCGGCCCGAATGCTGGCACACCTCGAGGACGCCGGTTGTGCGAGTCTTGGCAGCGGAATTGCGGCTGGCGGGATGAGGCGAGACTTGGGCTGTAGGAGGAGCGGGGCCCAGGTGTTCACCGTGGTTCGCAACGAGCCAACCGGATACTCCCCGCCGGAGAGGAGGCGGAAGCTGGTCTGGCCGAGGGCAGCGTCCCGATCGGCTCGGTTGTCGTTCATGCGAGGCAATCGTGCTCTCCAAGATTCCCCGGGTGATCATTGGCGAAAATCAGGGCTTCATGGGCGAGGGAGCAGCTTACCGCTGCTCGACGGGCGCCCGGCTCCCGTGGCCTTCTACGACTGGTAAGGTGCCAGTTCGGCGGGATCTCGGTGGACCAGCGCTCGCGAGTGCGGGCATGCGGGTTGAGCGTTGGACCGGTTTGCCGTTTCTCCTTCGTGCAATGACATCTTCCCCCTACATCAGCGACTACGAGCGCCGCCGCCGGGAGCGGGAGACTGCCAACGAGCGTGTGGTCTCCGCGGTCCTCGCTGCCTTTTCCGCCTCGCTCCTCCTGGCGACGACCCGCTGGTGGCTCCCCGAAAACGGTGGCGATGCCATCCGGGCCCTGCCCGCCGCGCTGCCGCGCCAGGCATGGACTGCGGCGTTGGTGATCTTCGCGGCACACCTGTCGCTGCTCGCCTGGCTCTGGCTGTATCGAGGCTACTCTCCTCTCCGCAGGTACGCCATCGTGGTGATGAGAATGACACTCCTTGGATACCTGTGCTGGGCCCAGTGGCACAACGCACGGCCACTCTTCGGCCTGCTGTTGCCGATCGGCGGGTTCGGCGGCGCCATCGTGGCCGCCGGCCTCTCCTACAGCCGGTCGGCCGTCGTGCTCGCGGGAGTGCTCGCCTGCCTCGTCTATCCCACGATCTCGCTGCTTGGGCCCACGTGGCCCGACAGCATCACCGCGTCGATGTACGCCACGCACCTGTTCGTCGCGGTGACCGCCATCACCTACTGGTTGGTGTCGAGCATGCTCACGATGTCCGCCGAATCGGTCTCCAACGAGCGGCTGAGCCGCTTCTTCTCTCCCGAGATCGCCTCCTGGATCGCCGCCGAGCCCGAACTCGCCGTGCGGGCTACCGGCTGCCGCGTGACGGTGCTGTTCAGCGACATCAGTGGGTTCACCGCCATGTCGTCACGGATGACGCCGGAAGAGGTCGTCGACCTGCTCAATGCCTACTTCCCGCGGATGGTGGAGATCGTCTTTCGGCACGGTGGCACGCTCGAGAAGTTCATCGGCGACGCACTGCTCGCGGTCTGGGGCGCGCCGGTCGCGCGGGCCGATGACACCGACCGGGCCGTGGCCGCCGCGAACGAGATGCAGGAGGATGTGGCGCGATTCAACGCGGAGTCGGAGGCCCGGGGACGGCCGCCGATCGCGATCCACGTGGGGATCGCCTCCGGCCCCGCGGCGGCGGGCTACATCGGCACGGACCGCTACGTTCAATACGCCGTGATCGGCGACACGACCAACGTGGCCGCCCGCATCTGTGCGGCGGCGGGCCGCCAGGAGACGCTCGTGTCGGACGCGACGCGGAACTGGCATTCAGGCGAAGGCGTGGTATTCCAGCCGGCGCCGGCGATCGCGGCCAAGGGCAAGGACGCGCCCGTCGTCGTGCACCGCGTGCGGCCGGCGCCGTAGGTCGGCATGAGGATGCGATGGAGCCTCGCTCAAGTCCATCGATCGTCTGCCGTTGAAGGAAATTCGATGAGTCTGCCCGACCTCGCCCCGTGGTTCGACAACGTCTCGGACGGCTACGAGGAGCTGCCCGCAGGCGAGGCAGACGCTTGCTACGACGAGTGAGCCAGTCGCACTTACACCAACCCCGACTGCATCGCGGCGAGCGTCAATCCCGGCTTCGCATCTTGGCGAGCAGCCGCAGGATCTCCATGTAGAGCCAGACGAGCGTCACCATGAGGGCGAAAGCCCCGTACCACTCCAGATACTTGGGGGCCCCGCGCTCGGCCGCCTGCTCGATGAAGTCGAAGTCCAACACCAGATTCAATGCCGCGATCACGACCACCACCAGGCTGAACCCGATGCCGATGGGGCCCGCTTCGTGGATGTATGGAACCGGGAAGCCGAAGAAGCCCCCGATGAGCGAGATCAGGTAGACGAGGCAGATGCCGCCCGTCGCCGCCACGATGCCCAGCTTGAAGTTCTCGGTCGCCTTGATGAGCCCGGACTGATACGCCAGCAGGAGCCCGCCGAGCGTGCCGAACGTGCCGCCGACCGCCTGGATGACGATCCCCGGGTACTGGGCCTCGAAGCTGGCGGAGATTCCCCCGAGAAACAGCCCCTAGGCCAAGGCGTAGACCGGGGCAAGCGTCGGTGCCCACGTGTGCTTGAAGCAGATGACAAAACCGGTGATGGCCCCGACGAGAAGGCCCCCGATGGCCCAGGGCATCGCGGCGGCTGGACTGGCTTCGAGCCCGGTGAACGTCTTCGACCACGTGAAGCAGGCAGCCCCCATGGCCAGAAGCAGCAGGAACATCGTCTTCTGGGCGGTCCCGTTGATCGTCATGGTGGCGACCGGAGATTGCTCGGCCGTCATGTCCCGGCGATAGACGCCAAAGTTTTCGAACGTCTTGTCGTTGAGAGTCGGATTGCCGGTGCGCACGGTGGAGTTCCTATGATGTTTGGAAAGGGCGTTGGGATAGGGTGTTGGGGAAACTGGCCACCTCGACGCATGATAGCACAATCGGGGGGTGACTCTGGCCTGCGGCGGATGGTTTCCGCGACAAAAGCCCCCACGCGAGCAACGGCCCCGCAGGGTGATTATGATTGCGGCTTCTTTTCCCCGCCCGTTCCCGGAGCCATCACGATGACCGCCGACAGCCCTGCCCACGCGACCAAGTCCGCCAAGAAGCCCGCCAAGAAGCCCGCCGGCAAGGTGGCCAAGAAGCCCGCCGAGAAGATGACGAGCAAGGCCGACCTGATTCGCAAGGTGGCCGGGATCATCAAGGCGAAGGGCGAGAAGCCCCGGCCGACCGAGATCGCGAGGATCCTCAAGGAAGAGGGCGTGACGGTTGCTCCCGCCCAGGTCTCGATGACCCTCAAGGCGGCCGGGTATCGCCCGCTTCGGAAGCGGCGGAAGGGCAAGAAGCCTGCCGATGCGGTTGTCGCGAAGAAGGCCGTCGGCGCCGGCCGTTCTGGACAGATTTCCATGGACGACCTGCTGGCGGCCAAGAGCGTGGCTGGCGCCTTTGGCGGCACGGACAGGGCGATCGCAGCGCTGCAGGCGCTCAAGCGTTTGGAAGGCTGAGCCCGGGGCTGCCCACCGCCGTCTCTGCCTGCTGTCGAAATCATTGCCGTCAGCCGCCGCCACGGCGATCCCGACCGCGAATCACTCGTGCTCGCCCTCGATGCGGGCTTCGCCGTCGGGGTCGATGTCGACGCGCAGCGTCATGGGATGGCAGCAGACGGGACAGTCCTCGACGTAGTCCTGGTGGGCTCCCGCGGAGATATCCACCGGCACGACGATCTCCTCGCCGCAGGAGTCGCAGATGTACGTCGCCTCGAGATGGGGTGCCGGCTGTCTTCGGCGTCGACGTTTTGGTGATTTTTTGGCCATGGCACCGCAGAATTGTAGCGAACCGCGGCCCTTGGCCGGGCAATCGTTGTCGTCTTGGCTATCCATGCGGACATGGCTTAGGATCTACCCGCCAAAGGGGTGAGTCGTGCGACACCGCGGGCCACCCCCGGACGTGCCTGGGATCGGGCCTTGAACCAGGTCTCGGACGGATCTCGCGGACCGGAGCATCCTGAATCATGCCGAAGCGACGCTGGACCGACGCGAAGAGGGCTGGAGGACGACGGCTCACCCGCCACCGGATCAGCCGCCTGCTCACCGAGCAACTCGAGGACCGGCGTCTGCTCGCCGTGGCACCGGCTTTCGACGACTCCATCTATGGCCGCGTCGACCCGGCCTGGTTCTCGTCGCTCTCCGCGGCTGACCGGCCGGCTGCCGTGGAGACGATCACGACGGCCGGAGGCCTGGGCGTGGCCGCCATCGGCCCGCAGACGCCGGCCCGCCCCGTGAAGGCGGCGCCCGTGGACGGCGAGTGGATCGTCCGCCTTTCCGCCACCGCCCTGGCGAACATTCACGGCGTCGCCGACGCCGCCGCCTACCTCCGCACCGCGGGCACCGGCATCGACGTGGTCCGCGGCCTCGGGCTGCCCGGCCAGTTGCTCGTGCGGGCCGCCACGCCGGGCATCGATCTGGCCGCAGCGCTTCGCGGCATGGCCGGCGTGTCGTACGTGTCGGCCAACTCGGTCCTCCGGCTCTCCGCGACGCCCAACGACCCGTCGTTCGGCCAGCTCTACGGCCTCGACAACAGGGCGCAGACAGGCGGCACGGCCGATGCCGACATCGACGCGCCGGAAGCCTGGGAGATGGCGACGGGATCCAAGTCCACCGTCGTCGGCATCGTCGACACCGGCATCGACTGGAGCCACCCCGACCTCGCCTGGAACGTCTGGACGAATCCCGGCGAGATCCCGGGCAACGGCATCGACGACGACCAGAACGGCTTCACCGACGACGTGCACGGCTACGACTTCGTGAACGGCGACGGCAACCCCATGGACGACCAGGGCCACGGCACGCACGTGGCCGGCACGATCGGCGCGGTGGGCAACAACGGCACGGGAGTCGTCGGCGTCAACTGGGACGTGTCGCTGATGGGCCTCAAGTTCCTCGACGCCTGGGGGTCGGGCACCGACGCGGCCGCGATCCAGGCGATCAACTACGCGACGATGATGCGGTCGATGTATGGCGTCGACATCCGCGTGCTCAACAATAGCTGGGGGGGCGTCGGCTTCGACCAGGGGCTGCTCGACGCGATCAATGCCAGCGGTGCGGCCGGCATCCTCTTCGTGGCGGCCGCCGGAAACGACGGCGTCAACACCGACACCAACCGCTTCTATCCGTCCGGCTATGATGCCGACAGCATCGTGAGCGTGGCGGCGACGGATGCCCGCGACGCGCTTGCCAGTTTCAGCAACTACGGCAAGACCACGGTCGATCTCGCCGCGCCCGGCGTCAACATCCTGAGCACCGTGCCGGGAGGCTATGCGACTTACAGCGGCACGAGCATGGCCGCGCCGCACGTCGCCGGCGTCGCCGCCCTCGCGTCTTCCGTGAATCCTTCGCTCGGCGTCGCCGACCTCAGGTCGCTCCTGCTCGACAACGCCGATCCGGTGGCGGCGCTCGCAGGCAAGACCGTCACCGGCGGCAGGCTCAATGCCGAGAGGGTCGTGCGGGCGGCGCGGCAGGGCATCTCCCCGCCCTCGATCACCGGCCGCGTGTTCGAGGACCTGGGCGGCAACGCCACACGCGACGCCGTCGATCCACTGCTGCGGGGGATCACGGTCTACGTCGATGCCGACGGCAACGGCATCCAGGGGCCGGGCGAGCCGGCCGCCATGACCACCGGCGGCGGCAGCTACGCCATCTCCGGCCTGGCCGCCGGAACCTACACGGTGCGTTCCGTCGCTCCCGCCGGCTGGAATGCCGCCGCACCGCGGACGGTGACCGTGGCCGCGGGTGGACTCACGACAGCCGACGTCGATTTCGGACTCTCCCGCCGCAACGCCCTCTACGGCCGCGTCGTGGAAGACTTCGACGGAGGCGGCACGGCAGATGCCGACGAGCCGCCGCTCGCGAACCAGCGGGTGTACGCCGACGTCAACGGCAACGGCAGCTATGACACGTCGCCCCTCGCCGCCGCCTCCGGCACGGTGAACCTGTCGATCGAAGATTTCCAGACGACGACGAGTTCGATCGTGGTCGCCGGCCAGACGCAGAGGATCGTCGACCTGAACGTCGCGATCACGATCAACCACACCTGGGTTTCCGATCTCCTGATCGCACTGGTCGCCCCCGACGGCACGACGATCACGCTGAGCAACCATCGCGGTGGCGCCGGCGATAACTTCCTCGGCACGGTGTTCGACGACCAGGCGACCAGGTCAATCGCCTCGGGCGTCGCGCCCTTCACGGGGAGCTACCGGCCCGACGGCAGCCTCGGCATCGTCAACGGGATGAGCCCCAACGGCACCTGGTCGCTCCGCGTGATGGACGACGATTTCTTCGACGTGGGCACGCTCGTCTCCTGGTCGCTGGCATTCACGACGTCGGCGGAGCAGTCGACGACGAGCGATGCCAACGGCTTCTTCACCCTGCCGGACGTCGCACCGGGAACCCATTCCCTGCGGCTCGCGCCGACGGCCGGGTTCGTGCCCAGCGGCCCGGCGGGGGGCGTGCAGGTGGTGACGCTCGCCGCCGGCCAGACGGTGTTCGGGACGAACCTCACGGCCGCCCGCACCGGCAGCATCGCCGGCCGCGTGTTCTCGGATACCGACGCCGATGGCGTGCTCGACGTCGGTGAGCCGGGGCTCGCGGGCGTGACGGTGTATGTCGACGCCAACTCCAACGGCCTGCTCGATGCGACGGAGACGCGCACGCAGACCGGCGCCGGGGGCGTCTACCGCTTCACGGGAAGGAACGCGGGCGTCCACACGATCCGCGCGGTCGTGCCCGCCGGGCTCGGGCTCAACGCCCCGGCGGCGGGCCGCTGGGCGGTGTCGCTGGCGTCGGGCGGCGTCTCGTTCAACAACCATTTCGCGTTCGTCGCGAACCGGACGCCCACCGACGTGGCGCTGTCACCGGCCGCCATCGCCGAGAACGCGGCGATCGGCGCCCTCGTCGGCACGCTCCGCGGCATCGACCCGGACATCGGCGACCCGCAGTCCTTCAGCCTCGTGGACGGCGACGGCAGCGGTGACAACGCCTCCTTCACGATCGTCGCCGGGCAACTCCGCGCGCAGGCCGTCTTCGACTTCGAGAAGCGAAGCAGCTACTCCGTGCGGGTCCGCACGACCGACTCTGCCGGACAATTCTTCGAGCGGCCCCTCACGGTCGCGATCACCAACGTCAACGAGACACCGACGGCCGTCGTCATCGCCAAGGCCACGATCGCGGAGAACGCCGGCGTGAACGCGGTGGTCGGCGGTCTCGGGGCGATCGACACCGACGTGGGCGACACCTTCTCCTTCGCGCTCGTCGCCGGCGAGGGCAGCACCGACAACGCGCGGTTCAACGTCTCCGGGGCGTCGCTGCGGGCCTCGTCGTCGTTCGACTACGAGACCCGCACGAGCTACTCGGTGCGGCTCAGGGCGACCGACCGGGGCGGACGCTTCGCCGAGACGGCCTTCACGATCACGGTGACCGACGTCAACGACGCGCCGGTGATCGGCGGGGTCTCGGGCCCGGTGACCTACGTGGAGAACGGGGTGGTGGCACCCGCGCCGGCTGCGACGGTGCTCGACGTGGACAGCGCCGACTTCGCCGGTGGCACGCTGACGGTGCGCGTGGCGGCCAACGCGAACGCGACCGACCGGCTGGCGATCCGCAACGACGGGACGGACGCGGGGCAGGTGGGCGTGGCCGGCACGGTGGTGAGCTACGGCGGCGTGGCGGTCGGCACGGTGGCGGGAGGCTCGTCGGGCTCGCTGCCGCTGGTGGTGACCTTCAACGCGGCGGCGACGCCCTCGGTGGCGCAGGCGGTGCTGCGCAACGTGCAATACCGCTCGACGAGCGACAATCCTGCGCCGCTCACGCGGACGCTCTCCTATGCGGTGAACGACGGCGACGGCGGGACGTCGGCGGCGGCCACGCAGGTGATCACGATCACGCCGGTGAACGACGCGCCGGTGCTGACCATGATCCCGACGGCGGTGTCGTTCAGGGAAAACGCGGTGCTGCTGCCGGCCGGGGCCGGCGTGGTCGCCGATCCGGACTCGCCGAACTACGGCGACGCCTATCTGGCGGTGTCGATCACGGCCAACGCCGATGGCTTCGACAGGCTGACGATCCGCCACCAGGGCACGACGGCCGGGCTGGTCGGGGTGGCGGGGGGCAACGTGACGTTCGGCGGCGTGGTGGTGGGAACGTTCACGGGGGGGTCGGCGACGGCGCCGCTCGTGGTGGCGTTCAACACGGCGGCCACGCCGGCGGCGGTGCAGGCGGTGGTCCGCAACGTGGCCTACACGAACACGAGCGAGAACCCCCTGCCGCCTCTGACCCGGTCGCTCGCATGGGAACTCACCGACGGCGACGGCGGCACGTCGCCCACGGTCACGCAGACCGTCACCATCGTGCCGGTGAACGACGCGCCGGTGATCGGCGGGATCGCCTCCGCTGGGCTCGCCTACGCGGCCGGCTCCAACTGGCTGCCGATCGCCACCGACGCGACGGTGACCGACGTCGATTCGCCGCGGTTCGGCGGCGGGACGCTCTCCGTGGCGCTCATCGCCGGCGGCCTGGCCTCCGACCGGCTGGCGGTGCAACCGCAGGGCACATCCCCCGGCCAGATCGGCATTTCGGGCACCGCCGTCACCTGGGGAGGCACGACGAGCGGGTCGACGATAGGGTCTTGGAGCGGCGGCACGGGCACGTCGGCCCTTGTGATCGCGCTGAATGCCGCGGCCACGCCGGAGGCCGTGCAGGCGCTCCTGAGGAGCATCGCCTACTCGAGCGTGGCGGCCGACCCTACGAACGGCGGCACCGCCACCACCCGCACGATCCGTTTCACACTCTCCGACGCGGCGACGGCGGCCGGCGGCCTCTCCGCGATGGTGACGACGACGCTCGCCATGTCGCGTTGATCGCGACCTCTCACGACTTCCGCGGGTCTGCTCGACGAGGCTCCGGCGCGGCCGGTCGCAGCCATCCCTGAAACGGATTGTAGATCCGCACCGCGAATACGACCTCGCCAGCCGACAGCCCGAGCGGCGAGCCTGCCACCGCGACCGCCTCGGCGGCGCGACGCCCGCCCGACCCCGTGGGCTCGAGCGCGTGAAACCGATACCCGACATCGCAGGTGATGCGGTCGCTGAGCGCGTAGGTGAGTCCGCCGCCAACCTGCCAGGCAAACCCGCCCAGACGCCCCGAGCCCGCGCCGGCTGCGGCCTCGCCATCTACGGCAGGACGACCGGCGAAGGCGTAGCTGCAGCCGCCGATGCCGAGGCCACCCCCGAAATAACCGCCGAAGTGTTCTGTGTACTGCAGATCCCGCCAGGCATTCACCATCGTCGACCACTCGTCGGCGACCGTGGAACGAAACGTGCCCGACGCGGCGGGCGCGGTCGTCCACGATCGCTCCGCCCGGCTCGGCGTCGCCCGGTGGCGGCCCTCGAGTTCGACACGCAGGCCGCCGAATGGCCGCAGAATCTCCACGCCGATCGCTCCCTCGCCATGCATGATCGAGCCGCCGAGCAGCCTGTCGAGCATCGCCCCGCCGGGAGCATCATCCCCGGGGTTCCCCTCGGCCCCGTCCAGCGACGAGCCGATCATGCCCGTGAGATAAAGCCGACGTTCCGAAGCGGCGACATCGGCCAGGACATCGAAGAGCGGATCGGCCAGGTCGTGGGCCAGGCTCTCGCCAGGGTCCGCACCGGCGGCCCCCGCCCCGGCCTCTGCGGAGAACGTCCCGATGCCGAGGCCCAGTGCTGCGGGCAGCGATGGAGCCGGCGAATGGGAAAGAGACGGATGCAGCGGCTCGGCGGCTTCCGAACCGCCGGCACCGCAAACATCAGCGAACAGTCCCGCCGCGAGAAACATGACCGCGGCCAGACCACCATCCGCATGCGTCGTCGTGGCGAACATGGCTGTCGACTCCCTGACGACCTCTCGCCGCGCCACCAGGCCACCCATCCCTGGCGACCGGTTGCCCTGCAACGCCGTGATTCTACGACTGCCAGCCGATGGTCCATGCCGCCGCGTCGATCGGCCGCGAAGCATGCGACAGAAACGCACCGGACACTTGGTCTGGAACCCTCAGCCGCCCATCGGCCTCGATCCCTATACTGTGACGTCCGCGCCGAGCCCCA
>JBIIYN010000085.1:0-12850 GCA_044346795.1 Pirellulales bacterium | reverse complement strand
TCGAGATGCTCGAACTGGTGCGGATGGCCGACCCGAAGCGGCGGCTCGACGAGTATCCCCACCAGCTCTCCGGCGGCATGCGGCAGCGGGTGGTGATCGCCATGGCGCTGGCCTGCGAGCCCGACCTCATCATCGCCGACGAGCCGACGACGGCTCTCGACGTCACGATCCAGGCGCAGATCCTCGACCTGCTGGCCGACCTGCGGCAGCGGCTCGGCACCGCGATCCTGCTGATCACGCACGATCTCGGCGTGGTGGCCGAGACCTGCGACGACGTCGCCGTGATGTACGCCGGCAAGATCGTCGAGCAGGCTCCGGCCGCCGCGCTCTTCGCCCGGCCGAAGCACCCCTACACGATCGGCCTCCTGGCCGCGCGGCCCGAGCATGCCGGGGTGGCAGGAACGGGCGGCCGTTCGGCGCGACGCCTGCGGACGATTCCCGGCATGGTGCCGGCGCCGCAGCAATTTCCATCCGGCTGCCGGTTCCATCCGCGATGTGCCTTCGCGCGGCTGCCGGAGTGCGCCGGTGCGATGCCCGAACTGCGCGAGATCGAGCCCCTGCATCTGGTCCGCTGCGGCTACGCCGACGCGCTCGGGGAGCCGCGGCCGATGGAGGAGATGGCATGACACAGCCGCTCGTCGACGTCGTCGGCCTCGAGACGCACTTTCCCGTGCGGAAGGGGCTCCTGCGGCGGGTCGTGGCCGCGGTCCGCGCCGTCGACGGCGTGAGCTTCTCGATCGCGAAGGGCCGCACGCTCGGGCTCGTCGGCGAGAGCGGCTGCGGCAAGACGACGGTGGGCCGCAGCCTGCTGCGGCTGGTGGAGCCGACCGGTGGCAGCGTGCGGTTCGACGGCCGCGACGTCGCGGCGGCCGGCGGCGCCGAAATGCGGGCGCTGCGACGGCGGATGCAGATCGTCTTTCAGGATCCCTACGGCTCGCTCAACCCGCGGATGAAGGTCCGCGCGATCCTGGAAGAGGGGCTCGTCATCCACCGGCTGGGCACGGCGGCCGAGCGGCTCGAACGGATGACGCGGGCCCTGGCCCGCACCGGGCTCACGGCCGCGGCGCTCGACCGCTACCCGCACGAGTTTTCCGGCGGCCAGCGGCAGCGGATCGCCATCGCCCGGGCGATCGTGATCGAGCCCGACTTCCTCGTGCTCGACGAGCCCATCTCGGCCCTCGATGTCTCGATCCAGGCCCAGGTGGTGAACCTGCTGGTGGAGCTGCGCGAGCAGCTGGGCCTCACCTACCTCTTCATCTCGCACGACCTGTCGGTGGTGGAATACGTCTCCGACGACGTGGCGGTGATGTACCTGGGGAGGATCGTGGAGCGGGCCCCCGCGGCACGGCTCTACGCCGAGCCGCTGCATCCCTACACGCTCGCGCTGTTTTCCGCCGTGCCGAGCGTGGAGCCGGGCCGCCGGCGGCGCCGGATCGTGCTCACCGGCGACGTGCCGAGCCCGGCGCGGCCGCCGTCGGGCTGCCGGTTTCATCCCCGCTGCCCGCTGGCGGAGCAGGTCTGCCGCCAGGTCGACCCGCCGGCGACCCGCATCGACGGCCATGCCGTGCACTGCCACGTGGCGGCCCGCGAGGTCGCCGCCGCCGGCGGCGATGCCGTGGCGGCCGCCGGCCGCATGGCGGCGCTCATGGCGGCGAACGGCCGCGCGGCGGTCGATGCCGGGGTGTGATGGTTTCGCTGGCGGCCCGGCCGAACGGGCTGGGTGTTTTGGTTGCGCGTGCCGTACAATCGCCATCGAGCTTTCGCCGACCCCTTCGCCTGCCCATTCCTCGTCCCAGGTGCCTGTCATGATTCGACACCGTCAACCGTGGTATGGCGCCGGCTGGATCGTGTGTGTCTCTTGTGCCGTGCTGGGTATGGAGCCGGCAGCCGCGCAGTCGCCGCCGCCGCCCTCGCGGGAAGAATTGCTGCGAAAGTGGGATCTCGACCGCGACGGCAAGGTCGATGCCGGCGAGACGGAGATCGCCCGCTCGCGGATGCGACGGACGCGCAATGAGGCCCTGATGAACTCGGGTACCGATCCGGTCACCGGTCGGCCGCGCACCCGCGCGGCCATCGACCCCGTCACGGGGCGGCCGCTGGCCCCCCAGGCGGCCGCGAATGAGCCGTCCGGCGGCGGAGGCGGGCTCTCCGCGGCCGCGGATGATGGTGGACTGATCCTCGTACCCGGCACGGGTGAGCCCGCGGACGGGATGGCGGGCGCGGCAGTCAGCCCGACCACGCCGTCGCGGGAAACGCGGCCCGATCGCCCGGCCCTGCCGGGGACCCGCGTGCCCGACTCCGCGGCGACGGTGCCCTCGGTCGCACCGCGGATTCCCGGATCTGGGCAGTCGACTTCGGGCGCACGCGACCTGCGGCCGCGGGGCTCCATCCCAAGCATGTCGCAGGATCGGCAACCGGTGGCCGGCGAACGCCCCGGGATCATCTCCGGTGGAGTGCGGGCCGGAGCGGCCGCCGCGAGACCGGGCTATGGCGCCGGTGGACCGCCCACCGACCTTAACGCCGGCCGCCTGCCGGGTGGGCTGCCCCAAACCCGCGGCGCCGTGCCCGGAGCAAGCGTCGGCCCGCGCGGCGGCGCGTTGCCGCCGGGGGCGGGCCGTTTTGCGGGGCCCGGCCAGATGCCACCGCGCACCGGCATGGGGCCCTCCGTCGGCCGCGTCGGTCCGGTCATGCCGTCGCCCGGTATCCCTTCGAACGGCGTTCCCTCGGCGGCCGCTCCGTTCGCGCCGCGGCCCACGTTGCGGCAGCCGACCGCAGTCCGGCCCCCGTCGCAGACCCCGAGCACGGTGCCGCGTGTGCCGCGGGTATCACCCGACGATTTCTACGGCCGCTGACCTGATCCGGGAACGGAGACGGAGGCGCAGGGGGCGGTGCAGGGCGACCCCGTCCTCGCGCTGGTAGAATCCCGGCCCCGCACCATTCCCTGGAGCCATCATGCAGATCGATTCTCGTCACCGTTTTCAGCGCGGGTTCGTCCGGCTGGCGTTCGTGTGCTGTGTCCTTCTTTCCGCGTCGTGCGGTGGACTGCCGGCCCGGGCCGAGATCGCTCCGTCCGAGGCATCCGCGACCGCGGCCGAGCGGGTGTTCGTGTCGGGCGTTCAGGATTCCTTCGAGAAGGTGCGGGCGATGATCGAGAAGGCCAAGCTCGCGACAGGCCGCGATTACCGCGTGATCGTCGTGGGCAACGCCGGTGGCGAGCGGGACGCGGCCACGCGGCTGCTCGAGAGCCTGATCGAGCGCTGGCGGCAGGAGTCGGCGGAGGGGAGCGATCGCGGCGGCCGCCCGCCCGCGTTCGATCCGTCCCGCGACGTGACGATCGTGCTCGACATCGCGGATCGGCAGATCGCCATGCGGGCGCCCTGGAAGCTCGAGGCGGCCGACGGACTCGATCCGCGGACGATCAAGGAGGAACTGATCGACAAGGTGTTCGTGCCTCGCGCCAAGGACGGGCAGTATGACGAAGGGCTGGCCGACCTGGTCGATGCGACCGAACGGTGGGTGAAGGACAAGGCGGATCGCAGGCGGGCGAGGGCAGAGGCTGCCACGGTGTTTCGCACGCGGACGCTGCCCCTGGGGCTCGCGTCGCTCGTGGGCGTCGGGGCCGCGACGGCGTTTTTCGTGCAGCGGTCCCGGCACGAGCGGCGGCTCGCCGAGGCCAGACGCAAGCTGGCGGCCTTCAAGAGCGAGGTGGTCGCGCTCTCCGACCTGCTCGACAGCCAGCAGGAGCGGCATCGCATGCTGCCCCACAGCGACCCCGACTTCAAGACGCCGATGGAGGGCCTGACGCGGTCGGCCTACGACAACGTGCAGGCCGCGATCCGTCGCTATCGCGAGCGGTGGCTGGGGCTGATGGATGTCTGGGAACGGGCCGAGGAGCGGATCGGCAAGGAGACGTTCCTCGGCACCGCGGAGGCCGACGCGGCGATCAGGCTGCTCGATTCCGCCGAGGCCCGTCCTCCGCTGGCCGACGTGGCGGGTGAGTGCAGCGGTCCGTTGGACGCACTGGAGCTGGCGCACGAGAAGGCGCGGGAACTGGCGGCCACGCTCGAGGCGAACGTGGCCGCGACCGGCCAGCGGCTCGACGCACTGGCCCGGCGCGGTCGCGCGAACGCCGCGTTCCGCGGGCCGCTGACGGAGGTGGGCCGCGGCGCGGAACTCGCGAAGCAGGGCCTCGAGGCTGATCCGGTCGCCGCCCGCGGACGGCTGGAGGAACTCGCCGCGCGGCTGGATCACTCGACCGCACGCATCGAGGCCCTGGAGCGGGTGGATGACCGGCGGGCCAGGGCCGTCGTGCAGGCCGACGAGATCGCCCAGAAGGTGCGGGCCAAGCGGGCCGATGGCTGGCTGCTCGCCGAGCCGGGCGCCGACCCCGACGAACTCCTCGCCGCGAGCCGGCACGACGTGGCCCTCGCCGCCCAGCTGCTCGATGCGGATGAGACGGCCGGGGCGCTGGCCCACGTGGAGCGGGCGGAGAAGGCCGAGGCCGAGGCGCTCGCCCTGCTCGAAAGCATCACCGCGGCCAAGGTCAAGGTCGACGATCTGCTGCCCGCCTGCGTGGCGCGACTCGAGGCGCTGGCCGCCCGCCGCGGTGATGTCGTGCGGGCGCTCGAGCAGGTGTCGGGCATGTATGCCGACAGTGCATGGACCGACGTGGGCGAGAACGTGGTGAAGGCCGACGAAGGACTGGCCCGCGTCCGCACGCTGCTCGCGGAGGCGCAAGTGGCCGCCGACCATGCCCGCCAGCACTACTTCCGCGCGGTGGCGCTGGTCGAAGAGGCCGTGCGGCAGGAGGACTGGATCGAGGGGCTGTATGCCGCGATCCACGATCGGCGGGCCGAACTCGACGAGCTGCGGGCCAGCCTGCCGAAGCGGCATGACACGGTGCGGGATCGGGTCACGAACCTCGTGCACGGGCTCGAGCGGCAGAAGACCGATCGCGTGCGGGCCAACGAGCGGGCCCGCGAGGCCGGCCGGTTGCTGGAGGCCGCGGAGCGAGGCTTTCAGGCGCGGCGTCCCGACCTGCGGCAGGTGGGGCAGGTGCTGGAGGCGGCCGACACGGCCGCGGCGCGGGGCGAGGAGTTGGCGGCCGAGGACGACCGGCTCGCGCGGCAGGCCTTCGAAGACATCGAGGAGACGGACGGCCTCGTTCGCCGGGTGGCGGCATGGTATGGCGAGGGCGTGTCACCCGCCGTGGGGCCCGCCTCGTCGGCGCTCGAGACCGCCAAGTCGTTGCTCCAGCGGCAGCGGTACGAGGACTCGCTCAAGGCGTCGGCCGAATCGGCGCGGCTGGCCCGCGAGTCATACGCGGAGGCCACGGCCGAGGCCGAACGCCGCCGTCGGCGTCGGCTCGCCCAGATCCAGCAGCGGCAGCTCGAGGATTCGTTCGCCCGGATGTCGCGAGGCTTCGGCCCGTGGGTGATCCAGCTGCCTGGAGGCAGCTTCAGCGGCCCGGATCCCTGGCGGACCATGCACGGGCCGAGCGTCTCGCATGCGCCGTCGCGTTCGGCCGACTCCGGCTGGTCGAGCAACACGGTGCAGAGCGGCTGGTAGCCAGGCTGGACTACCGACTGCTCAATCGCATCCGACTGTGGTGAATCGCCGGCTTCGGGGCGGCAAAAGTCTCGTCGCGTGGGCCGGGGCGGCCCTCCTCGAGCTTTCGCCGACCCCTTCGCTTCAGTCTCTTCGTTCATCCGGCCGGCCGTGTAGACGCCTACCGGATCTCGATCGGTGGGGCCTCGAGCCTGCCGATTTCGGCCGTGGGTCCTGTTCTCGCGGCCTCGAGTGACCGCTCCATCGCCTCGACCCGCTCCCGCACCGCCGGCGGCACGAGGCTGCGGTGTTCGGGGGTGTCGATCTCGTCGTTGAAGAGAATCCGGCCACGCGGATCGAGCACGACCAGCCGTGTCTGATCGCCCCGCGAGAGCTTGATGTGAAAGTCGGCGTCTTCACGGAGGAGGGCTTCCTCCGCGCGGCCGATGGTTCGCTGGTTGGACGGGCCCGGAAGGGCGCCGGGGGCAGCGGTCTTCGCCGGTCCGGTCAACGGCGTCGTCGCGCCGCTGCCGGCTGGCGGGACGGCTCGAGTCGGCTGGACCTTGGCCAGCGCCGATGCCGGCGTTCTCAGCCCCGGCCTGGTGGAGGGTTTGGCCGCCGTTTGGCGAACGGCCGGGAGCGTCGGCCGGACGGCCGCCGCGATGGAGGGTGGTCCGACGGGCTTCGGCGGCGCGGGTAGCGCGGGGTGGGCGTTTCGCCCGGGCTGTCCGACCTGGATCGTGACCTTCGCCCCTCCGCGGAGCACCGTGCACTCGGGGGCGGCCACGCCATCGGCCGCCTCGAGCAGCGCGGCGAGTTGTTCGGGAAGCAGGAGCATCTGGTCGTCGAGCAGCACGAGCACGTCATGCCGCTTGAAGCCGGCCTTGTCGGCGACCGAGCCGGGGAGCACCTCCTCGACCACCAGTCCTGCGCCCCGGGCCAGCGCGAGCTGCTGTCGCAACACCTCCGTCGCCCGCGAGAGGCGGAGGCCGAGCGTATCGGTGCCGCCCGCGATCGCCGCCACCTCGCCCACGGGCTGGATGTGCGATCGTCGCGGCGCGTGTTGATCCGGTTCTTCGGCGCCGCCGACGCCGGAGGTCAGGCAGCCCAGCGACAGCGTCGCGACGACCGAACGGAGCGAGGCCATGCGTGCAGGGCGTACGGGCCGTATGGAAATCATGATTGTGATCGAAAAGAGGCTGAGTTCCGGGCGCTCACCGACCGTCCGGCGCAGGTATGTGACAGGTTTCCACGTGCGCCGCCAGACGTCCTTGGCGACCCCGGTCCCCGGATGGCCGGCAACCGGAGCCTGGGCAAGATGCGCGGGTCCGGCTTTTGGCCGGGAGCGGGCAAGCGGCAGCGGGCGGGCAGAACGAAGCCGTTGCTCCGGTCGTGCCGGACGTTTTTCGGGATCGAGACTGTTTTCCGTCGATCATGGAGCGGCGAGGGGTTCTGTCACGTCCTCCATGCGAGGGGAGATCATGTCAATTCGCACTGCGATCGCGGTTTTCGGTGTGCTGGCCTGCCTGGGGGCGACGGGCGTCTCCCTGCGGGCCGCTGCGGATGACGGCAACGCCGAGACGGTGCCGGCGGCTCCCTCCCCTCCCGAGCCATCCGGCGAATCCGGGGAGGAGTCCCAGACCACGAGCAAGCCCCAGACCCAGGGGCCGGTTCCGGCCCCGGCCGTCGCCGCGCAGCCCAAGGCGCCACCCAAGAAGCCCGTGCTCGTGCCGGGCACGGGTTCGCTCGCGAAGGGCATCGGTGACGACTTCGAGGACGAGAACTGGAAGTGGCACTACAACCATCCCAAGAGTTCCGAGGAACAGGACAAGCGGATGCGCGGGCCGATGGGCCGGAGCGTCAACGGGCGATGGTTCGAGGGACCCAAGCGGGGCACGCCCGACGTGGTCAAGCGGATCGAACTCCCCGCGCCCGGTCTGGAGGGGAGCACGCACGGCCTCCTCATCGCCTCGCTTCACGCCGGCATCCCCGGGCGGACCACCTACGAGATGCAGCAGGACGACCTCATCTACAACATGCAGAAGGTGACCGGTCGCGGCATGTCGGTGATGGACAGCCCGAGCGTCGTGACGCGCGTGTACATGCCACCCTTCGAGCAGTGGGAGAAGCGGAACGGACCGACGTTCGGCTTCCGGGCCGGCTGCTACACGCACGCGATCATCACGGGAAAGGACCACCCGGACAAGGGCCGGTTCGGCCTCGAGGAGTACTGGCCCGGCATGTTCGTCTGCTTCGAGCCGGCGAACGCGAAGCGCAAGACGGAGGACTCGGCCTACCTGCGGATTCGCGGCGGTCGCAACGGCGGCGAGATCCGCGGACCCAAGATCGACGAGACCGGCTGGTGGACGCTCGGCCTGTCGTTCTCACCCGACGGCATGGTGCACTACTTCGCCAGCAAGGGGGTCGACGAACTCACCATGGACGATCACATCACGTCGCAGTATCCCTACGGCTACCGCACCGAATACCTGAAGACGTTCTTCTTCAACGTCTGCACCCGCGACGACGGCAAGACCTGGAGCACGCCCTGGGTCGTCGACGACCCGAAGGTCTACTTCGACAAGCGGCAGGTGGCCATGACAAAGCAGCCCACGAAGCAGCCCACGAAGCGGTGAGCATGATATGCGCTACGGCAGTTCCGCGGCGGAGGATCCGTCGTGTGCGCGGGCCGTGCGGGCATAGTCGCAGGCGGGCGGCAGGACGTCGGCGAACCGGTCGGTGTTGCAGCGGCAGGCCATGTCGTCGTCGTCCATGCGGGTGAGCGTGTAGAGGCAGTCGCCCGCCGACGGCGGCGCGGAGGGGTCGGCGGCCATGCCGGATCCGGCGGCGGTGTCGATCCGCACCGTCCAGGCATTGCCCTCGTTCGACCACGTGCCCTCCGCGAACCGGCCGGCCGAGCTGAAGAACCAGGAGCGGATCCGGCCGCTGTCTTCGTCCCAGCCGATGATTTCGGTGATCTCACGGCTGCCGGCGGGGCCGGCCGGCAGCAGGCCGGGGATGCGGCTGTCGCCCGGGGCCGGACGCTGTTCCGGGACGGCATCGGTGCCGATCACGTGGGTGCGGATCAGGAACGCCTTGTTCGTCGACCAGAAGGAGTGCGTGCTGGCGGTCACGCCCTCGCTCGTGTCCTCCCACGAGCCGACGAGCCAGGCCAGCGCGTCGAGCGGCCGGGGCGGAGCCCGCCTGGCCGCGGAGGCCGGCTGCGTGGGCACGGTCGATTCCCGGACGGTGTCGAGCACCCAGTTGCCGGCCTGCCGCACGAGCACCGCGGAGAAGCGGCTGCTCGACGGGGGCGCATCGGTGAAGGAAATCCGTGACGCGCCGTCGACGACGGCCACGTCGTCATGAATCTGCCGGATCGAGGCGATGTCGATGTCGATCGTCGCGCCGCCGTCCTCCTCGAAGAGGGCGGCGAACACCTCGCGAACCGCCTCGCGGCCGGAGGTCGTCTCGCCCGAGTCGAGATCGACGTTCTCGCCGGCGGTGCTCCAGTGGGCCGCCAGGGCCGCGGGATCGTGCCGATTGAAGGCCTGCAGGTAGCTCCGCATCATGTCGGTGATGCCGGCCACGTCCGGGGCCGAGGTCGAGGGCAGGGGCGTCGTCGCGGCAGCGGTCACGACCGACGGGATGGGAGCAGGCGCGGGCGGGAGCGGCTGCGAGAACCGGAACGGCTTCGCCTTCGTGATCACCTCGGGAATCGGCCGCACCGGCCGATGGCCGGAGGCCGACGGCCGGTGGGGTTGGCTGGCAACGGTGGGGGCGATGTTCCCGCCGCCGGAGACGCCGGTCTCGATCGGTCGGGAGGAACAGCCCGCGACGAGAACCGGAGAGGCCGCTGCAGCAGCCAACACGAGGGCGACGATACGCTTCATGAGAGATCCTCCCTGATGATCGGTGGCCTGATGTCGATGGCGATCGCTGGCCGGCAAGGGCCCGACAGCAAAGCTGGCCGCGGAGGTCGTCATGACCGCCGCGGCGGGAAAGAATCCTAGCCGCTTTGCGACGACGCGCACAGGCGAACATCGCCCGCGTGTCCGGTCAGCGGCCCATGGCCGTCTCATGGTCGGGCCGAGGGCCGGGCTGAAGGCCGGGCAGAGGACCGGACAGTGGATCAGATCAGTTGGCGGTCGCCGTCATGCCGGGGAAATCGTCGGTGCGAAAGGGCGTGAGCGGAAGCCCGACCGCCGAATACATGTTGCAGACGGGGTTGTCGGCCCAGGCATACCGCACGGCGACCGGCTCGGCCACCGCCTCGCTCGAGACCTCGATCCGGCCGTCGGGCAGGATCGTGGCCCTGGCCGTCACGAACTTCCGGTCCGCGCCGGCGATGGTGAAGCCCCGCGGCTCCGCCACGTCGAAGGGACGCCAGCCGGCGGCATTCGCGCCGACGTTGTCGAACGAGAGCACGACCTTCGAGCCCTGCTTCTCCATCGACTTGTAGAGCGGGCTTTTGCAGGCGATGTCGGACTTCTTGTAGGTCTCCGCCAGGGCCCAGCGGGCGAGCCGCTTGGCCACATCCTGCTTGTTCTTCGGATGGATGTCCTTCCCCTCGCCGATGTCGATGATCACAGCCTCGCCTGTGTTCGGCAGGGCCTTCATCGTCATCGTCTGGGCCTCGCGGAGTTCGGCCCAATCGCTCTCGGCCGGCTCGGTCTTCTCGGCTTTGTAATCGGCCAGTTGCACCCAGTAGAACGGGAAGTCGCCGAGGCCCCACTCCTCCCGCCAGGTCTTGATCATGAGGGGAAAGAGCTCGCGGTATTGATAGGCCCGGCCCGCGTTCGATTCGCCCTGATACCAGATCGCGCCCTTGATCCCGTAGCCGATGCTCGGCTTGAGCACGCCGCAATAGATGTTGGCGGGCCGCTGGTTGCCCTTCATCTCTCCGTCGGGATTGCCGGGCTGCTGCGGGGCGGGCTTCCCCTCGGCCTTCGCCTTCTCGGCGACCGCCTTCCATTCCTCGATCTTCTTCTCGAACTCGGCCTTCGCGGCCGGCAAGGCCGCCTCCTTCGCCGCCCAGCGGTCCATCAGCGGCTTCAGCTTCTCGTTGGCGGCGAGCTTGTCGCGGTTCACCCAGGCCTCGGCGGCGCTGCCGCCCCAGGCGTTGTTGATGAGGCCCACCGGCACGCCGAGCGTCTGGTGGAGTTGGCGGCCGAAGAAGTAGCCCACGGCGGAGAATCCGCCCACGGTTTCGGGCGAGCAGGCCGCCCACTTGCCGTTGAAGTTCCACTGCGGCTCCTGCGTGCCGACCTGCGGCACCGAGATGAGCCGGATGTTCGGAAACTTCGCCGCGGCCCTCTCGATGTCGGGATCGTTGGACTGGTTGACGCTCCACTGCATGTTCGACTGGCCGGCGCAGACCCAGACCTCGCCGATCAGCACGTCGCTGAAGGTGACGGTGTTCTTGCCCTTCACGGTGAGCGTGTGCGGGCCGCCGTATTCCTTCACGGGATCGAGCAACACGTGCCACGAGCCGTCGGCGCCGGCGGTGGTGGACTTCGTCTGGCCACCGAGCGTCACCGTCACCGCCTCGCCCGGATCGGCCTTGCCCCAGACCTTGTTCTCGATGCCCTGCTGCAGCACCATGTGGTCGCCGAACATGTTGTTGAGGGCGACGTCGCCGCGGGCGACGGTCCCCGAGAGGGAGAGCGAAGCCGCCGCGAGGAGGGCGGAGCAGAGGGCGTTGGCCAGACAGCGGGATCGCATGCAAACACTCCTAGGATGGATCATGGGATGGGTCGTGCGACAGGTCGTGAATCGAGAGATCATGGGGAAGTCGGCCCCGGGTCGGGGCCTGTTCTTCTCATTTGGTTCGTTTCAAGCGTGTCAGAATACCCGGTGCGGTGGGCGCCGTGAAACCCGGCGGGGAGATGCGCCGGCCCCCCGAGTCGCTTGCGGCCGTCACGCCCACAGCACACGATGGTGGCGTTTTGCCGGCCGCCGGCCGAACAGCCCAATCAGGAGCAAGCCATGACCAGCCATACCCCGCACGACTCCCCAGCCGACCGTGAACCCGGTGCGGATCGACCGTCAGCCGGCACCGGCATCGTGCTGCCGGTCGCGGCCTTGGCCGCGCTCACGGCGGCCGTGATCTGGTTTGGCGTCTCGCCCGTCCCTTCCACCGCGCCCCCGGCGGCCGTGAAGCCGGCGGGCTCCGGAGCCGCCAGCGGGGCCGGCGTGGCTGCCTGCGGGACATGCGGCTCGCAGTCGGCCGCGGGGGCCGATGCGGGCCGGCCACCGGCCGCGGTGGCGGATCCATTGCCTGGCTGGAACGACGGACCGACGAAGCGGGCGATCCTCGACTTCGTGACGCGGGTCACGACGGAGGGGAGCGACACGTTCGTGCCGGTGCCGGAGCGGGTGGCCGTGTTCGATCACGACGGCACCCTCGTCTGCGAAAAGCCGATCGTGCACGGCATGTTTCTCCTCGACCGGCTCAAGAAGCTGGCGGAGCGGAATCCCGAGATCGCGCACGAGGAGCCCTATGCCACCATGCTGACGGGCGACATCGACTTCATCCGTCGGCTCGGCAAGAAGTACTTCCTCGACGTGGTGTTCACGCTGCTGGCCGGCGAACCCGAGGAGAAGCTCGAGGCCGATGCGCGACAGTTTCTCCAGACGGCCCGTCATCCGGTGTTCGACGTGCCCTACGGCGACGTCACCTATCAGCCGATGCAGGAGCTGATCGCACTGCTGCGCAGCCACGGCTTCTCCGTCTGGATCTGCTCCGGCAGCGGCGTGCATTTCATGCGGCCGGCGGCCGAGGCCTGGTATGGCATCGGCCCCGAGCACGTCATCGCCTCGCGGGCGGTCTCCCAGATGCGGGAAGTCGAGGCATCGGAAGCGGAGACGAGCGCGGCCGCGAGCGCTCGTGCCGCCTCGCCCAATCGCCGCCTCGAACTCGTGGTCGTGCCGCAGCTCGAGGTGCTCAACGACGAGGAACGCAAGCCCGTCAGCATCGGGGAGCACATCGGTCGCCGGCCGATCTTCGCGGCGGGCAACGTCGGCACGACCGGCGACATCGAGATGCTGCGGTGGTCGCAGTCGAGCCGCCATCCCAGCCTGCAGTTGCTGGTGCTGCACGACGATGCCGCCAGGGAGATGGCCTATGGCGAGCCGTCGAACGACTCGCTCGAAGCGGCGGAACAGTATGGGTGGAGCGTGGTGCGGATGGCGACCGACTGGAACCGCATCTTCTCGAGGCCGCTCGAGAAGAAGACGGCTGTCGCGACCAGCCCGGCCGTGGCGACCGGTCCTGCCGCCGTGCCGCCGCCCGTGCGGTGGG
>JBIIYN010000086.1:0-12850 GCA_044346795.1 Pirellulales bacterium | reverse complement strand
CGGAAGGCCGGAGCGAACGTCCGGCGATGGGGCGAGGGCAGCCCCGCCCGGTCAAGCAACCAGCATGGATGGCCGGGAACCCCATTGATACCATCAAAAATGGTCCAGACGCTCCGCGCGTCGCCACCGTCCCATTGCCTGCGAGGAGAAATCATGACGCGCGACCCGTCAGAAGCCCCGAGAGGCTGGCAGGCCCTGCAGGGATTGTTTGTGGCCGTGGCCATGGCGGCGGGCCTGTCGCGGGCGGTGCTCGCCGAGATCCCCAGGCCCGCCGATGCGCCCGCGCCGCTCTCGCCGCAGGCGTCGCACGCCACCTTCCGCGTGCCCGCGGGGTTCAAGGTGCAGCTCGTCGCCGCCGAGCCGCTGATCCACGAGCCGTCGGGCGTCTGCTGGGATGCCAAGGGACGGCTCTTCGTGTCGGAATTGCACGGCTACAACCTCGAGGGGCAGTTCGACATCGAGGAGCTCAACAAGACCGGGAAGCTCGACACGGAAGTGCGGCGGATCAATGCCCCGCCCGAAGCCAAGGCCAAGGCCGACGCCGCGACCTACGGCACGATCAAGCTCCTCGCCGACACCGACGGCGACGGCGTGATGGACAGGGCGACGGTGTTCGCCGACCACCTGCCCGCCTGCTATGGGATCTGCGCCGCCCGCGACGGCATCATCGCCACGGCCGCCCCGCAGATCATTTTTTTGCCGACCGGGACGGTGACGGCGTGGCCGAGGTCCGCGAGGTGCTCTACGAGGGCTTCGCCGTGGGCATCTTCGAGCGGAGCATCAACCAGCCGCAGTGGGGCCACGACGACTGGATCTACGCCGGCGCGGGCGCGGGCGGCGGCCGGATCACCGGGCCGCACCTGAAGGAACCCGTGGATCTGCCGGCCGCCGACTTCCGCTTCAAGGCCGACGGCACCGCGATCGAGCCGCTCGTGGGCCGCACGCACACCTTCGGTATCACGCTCACCGACCGCGGCGAGAAGATCGTGATCAACACGACCGTGGCCGGCATCCTCACGGCGCCGATTCCATGGGGGGCACTCGCCCGCAATCCCGACTACGCGATCGGCGGCGTGGAAAACCCGCTCGGCGGCGGCCGAGCCTATCCCACGAGCAAGCCGCATCCCTGGCGGACGAAGCGGGAGCAGAATCCCGATTTCGCGAAGTTCTATAAGGACCGCTACGGCATCGCCGATTCGGCCGCGAGCGGCTACTACACGTCGTGCTGCGGGCTGCTCTTCTACGACGACACGGCACTTCCCGGCCTCGCCGGCCAGCTCTTCGCCTGCGAGCCCTCCCAAAACCTGATCACCCGCGGCGTGATCGGCCGCCAGAACGGAAGCCACAACGGCCGGATGACGCTCGCGCGAGTCCCCGAGGAGGCCGAGGGGGAGTTCTTCACCTCCACCGACATCTGGTTCCACGCGATGGCGCTCGCCCACGCGCCCGATGGCGGCATGGCCGTCGTCGACTTCTACCGTGAGATCATCGAAGACTATTCAGCGATCCCGCGGTATCTCCAGCAGCAGTACGAGCTCGACCACGGCAAGGACCGCGGCCGGATCTGGAAGATCGTGCCGGAGCAGCCGCTCGCCGTGGCCTCGGCCGACATGAGCGGCCTCTCGACCGACGCCCTCGTGAAGGAACTGGCGAGCGAACGCTTCTGGCGGCGGCAGACGGCGCGGCGGCTGCTCATGGACAAGCATGCGACGGCGGCCGCCCCCGCGATCGCGAAGCTCGTCACGGCGTCGGCCCCGCGGCCCGCGGTCGTCAACGCCCTCTACACGCTGGCGGCGCTCGGCACCAGCGACCCGGCCGCCATCCGCACGGCGCTTGCCCACCCCGACGCCGCGGTGCGGATCCATGCCGTGGCCGTGGCCGAGCCGCTCCTGAAGAACGACCGCGGCCTCTGCGACGCGGTGCTCGCGCTCGCCACCGATCCCGATGCCGACCCCGACCCTGACGTGGTGCGGCGGGTGGCGGTGGCCCTCGGCGCGGCCGACGACCCGCGGACGATCGACGCGCTCGCCGCGATCGCCCGCCGCTCGGGCGACGTGCCCTGGATGGATGCGGCTGTGATGTCGTCGCTCGCGGGCCGGGCCGGCACGATGCTCGGCCTCCTGCTCGCCGATCCGGACGCGATCGGCAAGGCGGGCCCGCTCGTCGGCCCGCTGGCCACGGCCGTGGCGGCCCGCCGGCAGCCGGCCGAATTCTCTGCGGCGATCACGGCGATCGCGGCCGCCAAAGACACGGGCCTGCGGCAGGCCGCCTGGCAGGGGCTGCGCAAGGCCTTCAATGCGCCGACGGAAGTGAGCCTCGAGCCGGCCGCGGTCGCGGCGGTGCGAACCGCGCAAGGCGATGCCGACGCCACAATCGCCACTGCGGCGCGGGATCTCGTGCGGCTGCTGAAGATCGAGTCGCCGGAGGAACGGGCGCAGCGAATCGGAACGCTCGCCGACCAAGTGGGCGACCCCGAGGCAGATCCCGAGAAGCGGCTGTCGGCCGTCAGGGAGCTGGCCGCGGAAAACGATCCGGCCGTCACGAAGAACCTCATTTCGAGCTTCGAATCGGCCACGCCGCAGGTGCGGGAGGCGATCCTCGAGGCCTGCTTCGCCCGGGCCGACCGACTGCCGGCGGTGGTCGACGCGCTCGAGGCCGGCACGCTCCCCGCCTCGGCCTGCTCGGCGCTGCATCGGGCCGCGCTAGAGCAGCATGCCGACAAGGAACTCGCCAGGCGGGCCCACGCCCAGTTCGCGAAACTGCTCGCGAACCTCGACGGCCAGATCGCCGACTACTCGCGGGCCCTCGCAAACCCGCGCGACCGGGCCCACGGAGCCGCCCTCTTCAAGCAGCACTGCGGAGCCTGCCATCAGGCCCACGGCGTGGGCGTGGCGGTGGGCCCGGCACTCGCCGGCGAGGCGAAGCAGCCCGAGGAAACGCTGCTCGTCTCGATCCTCGCGCCCAACGCCCAGATCACGGGCGGCTACACCACCTACACGCTCCTCACGACCGGAGGACAGGTCTTCACGGGCCTTCTCGCGGCCGACACGGCGTCGAGCGTGACGCTCAAGCAGCAGGAGGGAAAGACGCAGACGGTGCTCCGCAAGGAGATCGAATCGCTCGTGGCGAGCCCGGTGTCGCTGATGCCCGAGTCGCTCGGCAAGGCGCTCAAGCCGCAGGATGTGGCCGACATCCTCGCCTGGCTCCGCGACCCGGAGGTGAAGTGATGGTTCGATGCAGCTGGTTCGTGGCCGCGGTCGTGGTGCTTGCCATGACAGCGCGTGCCGAGCCACAGCCCGGTCCGCAGGCCTGGCCCGAGCGGATCGCGAATGTCTCGGCGACCGAGTTTTGGAAGCAGGTCGAGGAAAAGGGTCTGCTGCCGAAGCGGAGATACGAATCGTTCTTTCGGCCTCTCCCGGCCGACGCCGGCCGCGACGCGCCGGGTCGGGCGGGCGTGCTTGCCGCGCTCGAGGCGGCGTTGGCCGCGGGCGACCTCCGCGACGGGCCGCACGTCGAGATGCTCGACTACGAGGGGACACACGTGCTGGGCCAGCCGCAGATTCATTCCGTCCACGGCTTCCGCAACGAGTCTTTCGACGTCTGGTTCCTGCTCGCGAAACCGTTTTTGGAATCGTGGGAACAGTGGGCGATCGTGCAGGACAAGCGGGCCGAGCCGCACCTGGCATCGTTCTTTCTCTACCAAAACGGCAAGCCCGTGATCCGCAACGGCGACAGCGACTGCTACCGGTGTCATGCGAACGGCCCGCGGGCGCTCGCCCCGGCGCGGCAGGATCTGGTGAGCGGCCGGGAGTATCTCGAGGAGGTGAACGACTACTGCCGCAGCCTCGTCGGCGTCGAGACCGACTTCAACGGTCCGCGGCCGACGTTCGGCGCGGAGCTGGCCGTGGCCGAGTGCACCGGCTGCCAAGCGACCGGGGCCGACCGCGGCCCGCTCCACCGCATCCAGTCCCATGCGATCCGCGCGGCCGTGGCCCGCGGCCGCATGCCCCCCGACGGCGAGCTCTCCCATGAGCTCGCGGTCGAACTCGAGCGCTGGCTGAAGGCCACCCCGTAGTCACAAAAAGGGGACATTCTGCTTTTTCCAACTGCTGGGTTCGTTCCTCGAATGGCGATCAATAAAATAGCAGAATGTCCCCTTTTTCCCTTTTTCCCGCCGAATTTCATCCCGAGGAGCTGGCCGGCTATCGGCTCGTGCTGAGCGTCGGCCACGACGAATACTGGTCGTCGCCGATGCGGGATCACCTGGAGGCCTTCATCAAGAATGGGGGCAACGCGGCCTTCTTCAGCGGCAATACCTGCTGCTGGCAGGTGCGCAGCGAGGAGGGCGGCCGGGCCCTCACCTGCTGGAAGCAGTTCTTCAACATGGACCCGCTCTACCGCGACGGCGATCAGCGGCTCCTGAGCACGCTCTGGAGCCATCACCTCGTGGGGCGTCCGGAAAACGAACTGACCGGCGTGGGCTTCCTCTGGGGTGGTTACCATCTCAGCCACGGTGAGGTGATGGACTGCGACGGCGCCTACCAGGTGCATTGGCCTGACCACTGGGTGTTCGAGGGCACGGGCCTCGCCCGCGACGCGAAGTTCGGCGGCGAGCAGACGATCGTGGGCTACGAGTGCGACGGCTGCGAACTCGAATGGCGTGACGGCCTGCCGTGTGCGACGGGCCGCGATGGCACGCCGGAGAACTTCACGGTGGTCGCGACGGCTCCGGCGAGCTGGGATGCGTCGCTCAAACGGTTTTACGACCGGATGCCGCTCGACCGCACGGGGCATGCCGTGATGGGGCTCTACACGCGAGGTGGCACCGTCTTCACCTGCGGCTCGACCGACTGGGCCCACGGGCTCAACGGCAAGAACCCGACGGTCGAGCGGATCACCCGCAACATCCTCGACCGGCTCGGCTCCTGAAAAGGGCCGCTCGGGAGGTTACAATCGGGGGCTCGCTGAGGTGCTTTCCATGAATCAGCCGCTGCGGTTCCCGAGTGATGCGGAAATCAGTGCCGAGGAAGCGGCCCGGTTTCGGGGTTTGTCGCCGGCCGGGCGAATCGCTTCCATCCGATCGGTTTTGACGGCAGGCGAGCTGCTCATGCGGCGCTCGCCTCGCAGGGATCATCTCGCTGCTTACCATCACACGCAGGAACAGCTTGCCCGGGAGTCAATCAAGGAATTCGTGACCCGTCATGCCAGGTGATTCCGAGTCGTTGGCGGGAGACCTGATTCGCGCCGTCGAGATTCTTGGCGAGGTCTTCGAGGCCCGTGGCGTGAATTATGCGCTGCTGGGTGGTCTGGCAACGATGCTGCGCGGTCGTCCGCGATTCACACAGGATGTCGACATCCTGCTCGATGTCCCGCAGATCGCCCTGCCCGGTCTTCTGGAGGAACTGATCGAACGAGGCTTTTCCTTGGATCGCGACACGGTAATCCGGCAGTTCATTCAGGAGCACATGGCATCTTTTCGGTTTGGCGTCGTGCGCATCGATTGGCTGAAACCCGTCTTGCCGCTCTATGCCCACGCGCTCGCGGCAGCGACTTCCTTTCCGTGGACCGAGGGTCACCAGTTTCGGGTGTTGACGCCCGAGGGGCTGGTCGTCACCAAGCTCGTTTCTTTCCGTCCTCAGGACCAGGAGGACATCCGCACGCTCCTGGCGGCCAACCGGGACGGGATCGATCTCGACGCGATCCGTCGGGAGTGGGCGGCGGTCTCGCTGGGCGAGGAGGCCCGCACTGCCTGGCTCGAAGCCGAGATCGCTACGCTGAAGCGGTGACGCGCGGGCGGCGGTGACGAAAAAGCAGAATCTCCCCTTTTCAGACGATGCCGGATGCCGTTTGCGCCTCAGCGGTCGCGGGCGGCACCGTGACCGCCGGCAACTCGAGCGGCATCAACGACGGCGCCGCAATCGCGGTGCCCACCACCCGGCGGCGGGCCGCGGCACACGGCTGGTGGTGCACCTCGCGCGGCGGATCGCGGCGGGCGGCATCGGTCAGGCGGCCGCCGCGCTCTGCGTGGGAGGCGGGATGGGAATCGCGTGCCTGCTCCGCGCGCCCGAGGCGCGAGCCGAGGGGAGACGCGCGGCGGCACGGTGACGGTGAGCGGTTTCCCGCGTTTGCGCTACGGGCTTCGCGGCAGTAACGCATCGCTCATCAATTCGTCGTCGACGAGTTCGGCGGCCGAGGGGTTGGGCACGTTGAAATAGGTCGCCTCGCCGGCCGGGTCGGGAAACTCCGTGAGCGTCAACCGCAGGTCGGGCCTGGCGTGCGGATACCATGCGCCCGGCCTCCAGGCCTCGATCGTGCAGGCCACCCCCTTCGGCCGCGTGGCGTCATCGGGCAGCGGCCCCTTGATCGAGTCGGGCTTGATCGTGAGGAGCCGCGGGTCGATGGCGACCTCTGCGGCCGCGGCGGCACCGGCCGGGGCGCCGGCGTCGGCATCGCCCCCGAGCGGCGCGATGCCCGAGCGGGCGAGGCAAAACACCCGCGGGCCCCGCATCACCGCCACCCGGCCGGCCTGCCCGCGGCGGCCCTTCACCAGCCGCCACTCCATCGGCAGATCGAGCACCACGCGATCGCCGGCCTGCCACCGCCGCGCGATCGCATGAAAACCGTCGTCGCCCCGTGGCGACGGCTCCGGCGGGCCGTCATTCACCCGGACCGTGGCCCCGGCGCACCACCGCGGGATCCGCAGCCGCAGCACCAGCTCGACGGGCTGCGCCGGATCGACGGCCACGACGACCCGCCCCGACGCCGGGTAGTCGGTCTCCTGCCGGATCGCCACCGTCACCCCGCCCACGTCGATGCTCGTCCGCGACTCGGTGTAAAGATTCACCGCGACGCCGCCGTCGGCCCCGCGGTAATAGACGAAGCCGGGTAGCTCGGCGACGATCCTCCGGTAGTTGCAGGGGCAGCAGTAGGTGTCGACCCGGTAATACGCTCTCGGGCCGTCGAAGGGGGTGTAGTAGCGGAGCCGCCGGCCGTCGGGCGATTGGGCGGCGAAGAGGGCGTTGTGGATCGACCGCTCCATCACGTCGCCGAAGCGGCCGAGTCCATCCCGGCGGAGGCAATCGTCCATGAGCCTGATCATGCAGCCGGTCGCGCAGGTCTCGCCCAGATTGACCGTGCCCTGCTGCGTGTCGTGCCAGCATTCGTGATCGCCGCAGCCGCCCGTGATCACCATGCCCTCCTTCGCCAGCAGGAATGCGACCGCCGTGTCGAGTTGTCGCCGCAGGCCGCCGTGCCGCGCGGCGACCGCGGAATCGATGCGCTCGAGAAACGCCTGGGACATCGCATGATCGATGAACGCGTAGGCATGGCCATCGATCTTCCCCCATCGGCCGGTCACGATCGGGAGGTTCCAGGCGGGCAGTTTCCGGTCGGTGACGACGAAGTCGCGATAGGCGGCCTTGCCCGTGCACTCGGCGAGCCGCAGGAGCGCCCAGTCGAGGCCGGTGGCGGTGTCGTTGGACACGGTCGCGTCGCCCATGTCGCGGCCCGGATGCCGCCGCATGCCGTCGATGAGCCGATCGGCGATCCGCGCAGCGGCGTCGAGCGAGCGCCGCTCCCCGAACAGCAGAAAGTCGCTCGTGAGGCCGTGGATCAGATAGGCCGACTCGTGCGGATCCCAGAGCCGCCAGATCCGGCTCTCCTCCGGCATGATGCCGAGGTAGCCGTCGGGCTGTTGGGCGGCGATCGCCTCCGCCACGGTGCGGTTCTTGAGGGCGAGCACCCGCTCGTCGCCGGTGTGCTTGGCCATATGGACGAGGCTGTCGATGAACATGCCCAGGCCGACGAATCCGCCGCGGCGGTCGCGCTTGCGAAACGGCGTCAGAAAATCACGGTCGACGTCCAGTTTGAGCAGGTTGCCCTCGATCGTGGCGGTGATGCGGCCGCCGATCTCGCCGCCCACCCTCGTCGCACCCGGCTCGACCGGCGCGAGCCTGTCCGCCGCGACGGCCGGCGACAGGCTCGCCAGTGCACACGCCGCGATCACGATGCCCCCGGCGAGGGAGCGGCCCGACAATCTGGTCATGGAAGGTCTCTCTTTCGTGGCTCGGCGGTACGCCCGGAAACCATCGGTATGCCCTATGGCGGCCCGACAGGGAATGGCCAATCCTGCGGCCGGCATGGCAGTTCCTGCGTGGGGCCCCATCGTTCTCGTAGCCGCAGCGTGGTTACTCTACGGAATCCGGCCTGCCCCGCTTTGGTGTCTGACACCGTCTACGGCATGGCGGCCGCGTTCCGCAGGTTGAACAACCTGCGGCTACACCGGACACGCGAATCCCAAAACGTTCGCCACAATTCTCTTTGGTTGCGGCCGACAGGCCGCATCAAGAAAGCAGTGCCTTGACGACGTGGCCGTGCACGTCGGTGAGGCGGAAGTCGCGGCCTTGGAAGCGGTAGGTGAGCTTCGTGTGGTCGAAGCCGAGGAGGTGGAGGATCGTGGCCTGCAGGTCGTGGATGTGCACCATGTCGCTGGCGATCTTGAAGCCGAGATCGTCGCTCGCGCCATGCACGTGACCAGCCTTCACGCCGCCGCCGGCCATCCAGATGGAATAGCAGTCGGGATAGTGGTCGCGGCCGAGGATGCCGCTGGCCGCCGTGCGACCCTCCTGGAACGGGGTCCGGCCAAACTCGCCCGTGCAGAGCACGAGCGTGTCTTCCAGCAGCCCGCGGTCCTCGAGATCCTCGATGAGCGCGGCCGCCGGCCTGTCGAACGTGGCGGCCTTCCGCACAAGGCCGTCGCCAATCCCCGTCTCCGGCCCCGTGCCGTGAAAATCCCAGCCCCAGTCGAAGAGGTGCACGAACCGCACGCCGTCCTCCACGAGCCGCCGGGCGAGCAGGCAGTTGTTGGCGAGGCTCGATTCGCCCGGCTTCGCGCCGTAGGCCTCGAGCACGTGCTTCGGCTCCTTCGAGATGTCCATCACGTCGGGCACGCTCGTCTGCATCCGGTACGCAAGCTCATACTGCGCGATCCGCGTGACCGTCTCGGGATTGCCGAGTTCGCGGGCCTGCAGCTCGTTCAAATCCTTGAGGGCGTCGAGTGTCTTGCGGCGCATCGCCCGGCTCATGCCCGGCGGGTCGGAGACGAAGAGCACCGGGTCGCCCTTCGAGCGGCACTGCACGCCCTGGTAGACGCTCGGCAGGAAGCCCGATCCAAAACTGCTCGTGCCGCCGTTGGGCTGCGAGCCCGACGAGATCAGGACGACGAACCCCGGCAGGTCGGCGTTCTCCGTGCCGAGGCCGTAGGTCGCCCAGCTGCCGAGGCTTGGCCGCCCGGCCCGGGGGGAGCCCGTGTAGACCATCAACTCGGCCGGGGCGTGGTTGAACTGATCGGTGAACATGCTCCGCACGAGGCAGAGCTTGTCGGCGACCCGATGGAGGTGCGGGATCGCGTCGGAAAGCTCCATGCCGCTCTCGCCGCACCGCACCCACTGTCGCCGCGTGCCGAGGAGCTTCGGCGTGCCGGAGGTGAAGGCGAACTTTTTGCCGGCGATCGTCTCGGCGGGGCAGTCCTGGCCGTCGCGCTTCGTCAGCTCCGGCTTGTTGTCATAGAGGTCGAGGTGCGGCGGCGATCCGGTGAGATGGATCACGATCATCCGCTTCGCCTTGGCGGGCAGCGGAGGCTTCTTGGCCGCCATCGGATCGGCCACGAGGGCCGGGGTCGGTGCGGCATTCGTGGCGGCGAGCAGCTCGTGCATCGCGATCGCGCCGATGCCGCCGGCCATCGATCCGAGCAGGTGGCGACGCGTCGCGAGCAGTTTTGATTCGAGGATGGGATTCATCGGAAAAAAAGGTGCAAGCCACCAAATTTGGGCAAAACACACAAGCCAGCCGCCCAGCTTACCCAGATTTGGTGGCTGGCACCTTTTTTTTTAGGGACACATGAAGGTTTCGTCGAGATTCAGGATCACGTTGGCGACGGCCGTCCAGGCGGCGAGGTCGGCCATGTCGGCGGGCATGTTACTCGGCACGGGGCCGAGCGGGTCGGTGGCCATCTTCGTGGCGTCGTCAGGGCTCTGCTGGAAATCGGCTTTGGCGTCGGCGTGCAGGCCGACGAGCCGGTCGATCTCGGTGGCCGTCGGTCGCCGCGCGAGCACGAGGCGGAAGCCGAGCGACGCCCGGTCGGCGTCGGTCGAGCCCCCCTCCCGCACCATCCGCCGGGCGAGCGCCTGCGCGGCCTCGACATAGGCCGGGTCGTTCATCGTCACGAGCGCCTGCAGCGGCGTGTTGGTCCGCGGCCGGCGGATCGTGCAGACCTCGCGGGAGGGCGCGTCGAACGTCACCATCGACGGATACGGGTTCGTGCGCCGCCAGGTCGTGTAGAGGGCGCGACGGTAGCGGTCCTCACCGGTGCTCGTCTGCCAGTCGGTGCTGCCGCCAAAGGCCGCCCTCAAGCCGAGGTTCGGCTGCGGCGGCCGCACGCCCGGCCCCCCCTTCTTCCGCGAGAGCAGCCCCGCCGCGGCCAGCGTCTGATCGCGGATCACCTCCGCCGACAGCCGCACCCGCGGCCCGCAGGCGACGAGCCGATTCTCCGGGTCGCGGGCCACGAGCTCCGGCGGGCATTTCGACGTCTGGCGATAGGCGGCGCTCGTCACGATGAGCCGCTGGATCGCCCGCAGGTTCCAGCCGCTTTCCACCAGTTCGCAGGCCAGCCAATCGAGCAGTTCGGGATGGCTCGGCAGGTCGCCCTGGCTGCCAAACTCCTCGCTCGTCGACACGATCCCGATCCCGAAGAGCCGCTCCCAGATCCGGTTGACGATCACGCGGGCGGTGAGGGGGTTGGCCGGATCGACGAGCCACTTGGCGAGCGCCAGCCGATCGACGCGGCCACCCTCGGCCACCGCGGCATCGTTGAACACCTCCGGCACTCCTTCCCGCACCTCTTCGCCGAGGTTCTGCCAGTTGCCGCGGAGCTGGATCTTCGTGGACCGTCGCTTGTCGCCGGCGAGTTCCTCGAGCACCGGCACCGTGACGGCGGGATTTTCGTCGAGCCGCTTCCGCAGGTCGGCCACGAGCTTCCGCGCCGGCTGAAATTCCGGCGGCTCGGGCCGATCCTTCGCGACCGGCTGCTTGAGTTCGGGAATGCCCGCCTCGATCTCCGCGATCTCGCGCTCGATCGCTGCTCGCTTGGCATCGACTTCCGCCCACGGGAGCCGCACGACGGGGAACTCGTCCCTGCGATCGGCGTCGGCCGTGTTGTTCAAGACCGCATAGAGCTGAAAGTATTCCTTCTGCGAAAGCGGGTCGTATTTGTGGTCGTGGCACTGGGCGCAGGCGATCGTGGTGCCCATCCAGGTGCTCAGCGTGGTGTTCACGCGGTCGATGACCGCGACGCTGCGAAACTCCTCGTCGATCGTGCCCCCCTCGTTGTTGGTGAGCGTGTTGCGGTGGAAGCCGGTGGCCACCTTGTCGTCGAGCGTGGGATTCGGCAACAGGTCGCCCGCCAGCTGCCGGACCGTGAACTCGTCGAACGGCATGTTGGCGTCGAAGGCGCGGACCACCCAGTCGCGCCAGCCCCAGATCGTCCGCGGCGGGTCGTCGGCATACCCTGCGCTGTCGGCATAGCGGGCCAGATCGAGCCACTGCCGCGCCATGTGTTCGCCATAGCCGTCATGCGTGAGCAGCCGATCGACGAGCTTTTCGACGGCGTCGGCCGACGCATCGGCCACGAACGCCTCGACCTCGGCAGGCGTCGGCGGCAGGCCGGTGAGATCAAGGGCGAGCCGGCGGGCGAGCGTGGCCCGGTCGGCCTCGGGCTGCGGCGCGAGCCCTTCGGCTTCGAGCCGCGCGAGGATGAAGCGGTCGATGTCGTTTCTCGGCCACGCAGTCTGCTTCACCGCCGGCACCGGCGGCCGCTTGGGCGGCACATAGGCCCAGTGGGGCTCGTAGGCCCCGCCGGCCGCGATCCACCGCCTCAGCAGATCGACCTGCTTCTCGGGAAGCCGCTCGCCAGCCTCGGGGGGCGGCATGACGATGTCGGGGTCGGTGGAGGTGATCCGCCTGATCAACTCGCTTTCGTCGGGCTTGCCGGGCACGATCGCCGCGTGGCCACCGAGATCGGCGGTCGCACCCTCGAACGTGTCGAGCCGCAGCCCCTCGTCGCCGCCGCCGGCCCGCCCCTCGGGATCGGGACCGTGGCACCGCACGCAGCGATTGGAGAGGATTCCCTTGATGTCGCGGGTGAACGACGGCCCCACGTCGGCTGCGAAGCTCGCGGCGCAGGAGGCCTGTGCGACGAGCAGGACGCACACGATGGGTCGCATGAAACGGCTCCTGCGAGGCGACGCGGACACCCGTCGCCAACCCGAAATGAATCGACTTCCGCGTCCCGCCAGCTTAACTTCGCCGATGCTTGTCGGACAATCCATGGCCACTCCTCCGCCAGGCATGGCATCCTCGACTGCCTGGCACGAGGTGTGCCGTCACGGCTTGGCCGCGGACTGCATCAGGTAGGCGAGCAGGTCGGGCAGGTTCTTTTCACCGATCTGGTCGAGCATGTTCGACGCCATCGGTGACAACGGCGACACGGTCACCTCGTCGATGTCGGCGGCGGCGACCCGCACCTCCTTGCCGGTTGCGTCGGCGAGGACGAGATCGCCGCCATCCTCCCGGAGCTTGAGGCCCGAGACCACGCGGCCGTCGGTGGTCGTCACGAGCGTCGTTCGAAAAGCCTCGTCCACGTTGCGGTTGGGATCGAGGATGTCTTCCAGCAGCCGCTCCGCGCCCCGCTGCCCAACGCCGTCGAGTTGCGGGCCCACCTTGCCGCCGACGTCGGCAATCCGATGACAGTTCGCACAGGTCTTGGTGAAGATCGTCCGGCCCGCCTCGATCGATG
>JBIIYN010000357.1:0-3815 GCA_044346795.1 Pirellulales bacterium | reverse complement strand
ATGTTCTCTTCCTGCGGGGACGATTCCTGCGACGTTTCCTGCCACGGCATGCACGCCCTTTGCCGCCTGCCGCCGAAAATCATATCTTCCCGGGGCGTAGCCGAAGCTTTCCCCTTGGAGCCAGCCTGCCGATGTCCACGCGTGCCGAGAAGTTTGCCGGATTGTCTGTCGCCATCGTCACCCCGTTTCGCGACGGCGCCATCGACACCAAGCGGCTTCACGAGCAGGTCGATTTCCAGGCCCGCGCGGGCGTCACGTGCATCTGCCCGGTGGGAACGACGGGCGAATCCCCCACGCTCACGCACGACGAGCATGAGCGGGTGATCGCCGAGAGCATCCAGGCCGCGGCCGGCCGCCTGCTCGTGATGCCCGGCACGGGGAGCAACTCCACCGCCGAGGCGATCCGGCTGACGAAGTTCGCGGCGAAGGCCGGTGCCAACGCGGCGCTCGTCGTCGGCCCCTACTACAACCGCCCCACGCAGCAGGGCATCTACGAACACTTCAAGGCGATCGCCGAGAGCGTGGACATCCCGATCTGCGTCTACAACATCCCCACGCGGACCGGCCGCAACATCGAGCCCGAGACGATCATTCGGCTGGCCGCGCTGCCGGGCATCGCCATGCTCAAGGAGGCGACCGGGTCGATGGACCAGGCCTCGCAGGTGCTCGCGGCCACCGACCTCATCGTGCTCTCCGGCGACGACAGCATGACGCTGCCGCTCCTGGCGATCGGCGGTCGCGGCGTGATCTCGGTCGTCGGCAACATCGTGCCCGGCGACATGAAGGCGCTCATCGGGGCCTTCGACAAGGGCGACCTCGCCGCGGCCCGCAGGCTCCATGGAAAGCTCTTCACGCTCTGCCGCGACCTGCTCGGCCTGGCGAGCAACCCCATCCCGATCAAGGCGGCGATGGCGATGCTCGG
Organism: Pirellulales bacterium; assembly: GCA_044346795.1. Classification (GTDB taxonomy): domain Bacteria; phylum Planctomycetota; class Planctomycetia; order Pirellulales; family UBA1268; genus CAMCQY01. The sequence goes on along the minus strand of JBIIYN010000357.1, from coordinate 2,893 downwards.
CCGCGACACGGGCGACGTCCGCCTGCCCCTGGTGAGCCTGGAGCAGCCCCTCGCCGCAAAGCTGCGGCAGGTGCTCGCCGATTACGGCCTGCCCGTCGCGCGGGCCTGATCGGCCGCGATCTCCCGGACGCCGGCTCCGTCTCTCGCGAAGCGGGCGACGAGCGTGTCGTAGTGCCCGGAGAGATCCGTCGCCGCGAACCGCGCCACGAGCGCGTCGGCCGCCTCCGGCGACTCGCAGCAGGCCATCACCGTCGGCCCCCAGCTGCTCTGACCACAGCCGCGGATGCCGAGCTCGTGAAGTGTGTCGATCAGGCGGGCGGTCGTGCCGGCGTAGGGCAGGGATGACGACGCCTGCTCGAACGGTTTTCCGGCCAGCAGGCCGTATCGCAAAAGCGCCTCGGAAAACTCCGCGAACCTGCCTTCGACCGCCGCGGGCCAGAGCTCCATGACCGCCACCCGCGAAAGCTCCGCCGAGATCTCGAGCGGCACGGAGGGCAGGCTCGCAAACGCCGCCTTCTCGGCGGCGCCGTGCAGCCCCTCCGCATCCCGCATGCCGAAGACGACGCACCGCCAGTTGGCCGGCAGGTGCACGCGGGCGAGCAGCGGGGAGAACGGCCGGGTGGCGTCGTCTTCGGGGCTGCGATCCGCGGGCACGATCCGGCCGCCTTCGATGACGAGCCCGCCGCCGCTGAAGCCGTAGATGCCGACGCACGACCGACGGCCCCGGCCCACGGCCCGGGCCAGTTCGACCGCCTCGTGGTCGTCGAACCGCAGGACGGCGCCGCAGGCCGCGGCCGCCGGAGGCGGACGAAACAACTGCCGCATGCCGGCGGCGACGGCCAGCCCCAGTTGCGTGCCGCTGCCAAGGCCGGCATGGCTGCCGGGCACCGCGAGCACTTCGACCGTGCAGGCCGCGTCGTCGGGCAGCCGCCACGCTTCCACGCACGACCTCGCAAACCCGGCCGCGCGATCCGCGAGCGGACCGGTGGCGGTGCATCGCTCCCCCGCCGCCGCGGGCCTGAGGGCCATGCGGAGGTGCACGCCGGGCCGGTCGATCATCACGCCGACACCACCATAGGCCCGCACGTGCGGCACGCCGAACGACAACATCCCGAGGTGCAGCCGGGCGGGCGTCTGCACGTCGACGACGGAACACGAGCGGCCTGGCGCTGAGTCGTGGAGCGACATGCAGGAAGTAGACCGCGGCCCGCGCTTCCGAACAAGCGAAGCATGATTCCCTCACTCGTCATCCACGCGCCGCAGCCCCCCATAAAAGCCCCCGGCGCAAGCCGGGGGATCCGCGCCGCGCGTGCGCGTTGCCGCCATAAAAGCCCCCGGCGCAAGCCGGGGGATCCCGGCCCCACCAGCCCGCCAACCGTCACCCGGCCGCGACCCGTTCCTCGAGCAGCCGCAACGCCTCGTGCTCGCGCGGTCCACCGGTCTTTCCCACGATCACGGAAAGTTCCCGAAGCTGGCGGCTCACCTCCTCGCCGCCGAGGAGATGCAGCCGCGTGACGAGGATCGCCCCTTCGAGCACGGCATGCCGGGCCCGATTAAACCCGAGGAACGGCCGCCCCTCGTGCACCGCCACCACCCGGGCCTCGAGCCGCAGCCGCTCCTGCGAACGGTCGGTGGCCACGATCTGGAATTCGTAGGCCCGGCAGGCCTCCTCGAGCAGAAAACCCCGCACGGCGGTGGCGGGGCGGGTGGCCGGCGGCGTGTCGAGCCGGCCGGTCACTACCCGGGCCACGAGCAGGCTGTCGTCGGTGACGTGGAACACCCCCTCCGGGAGCCTCGCGAGGTTGCCCGCCGTCTGGCTCGTGGGAAAGGGCCTGAGCAGCAGTCGCTCTATTGCCGGGGGGGCGGCGGCGTCGAGCCGGGCGTCGTCAACCTGCGGCCCCATGGCCGCCAGGTGCATGGCCCCGGCCGCGTCGGTGGTGGTGACGAGTCCTTCGAGAATCATGCCTCACAGTCTACGGCGCACGAGTGAGTACGATAGTCGGATGGCTCCAGCATCGGACACCATCCATTTCGTGACCGGCCGGCTCGCCGAGCCCTCGCTGCGGCAGGTGCTCGACCGGCTCGCACCGCTCGTCGGCTTCGCGCCCACGGTGCAGGTGATGCCGATCACGGTCGCGGCGCTCATGACCACCGACTGGATCGCCCGCCGGCTCGAGGTGCCCGCGGGCACCACGCGGGTGGTGATCCCCGGCGGCTGCCGCGGCTCGCTCGACGCGTTTCGTGCAGTCACCGTGATCCCCGTGGAACGGGGCCCTGAAGACCTCCGTCGGCTCGACGAATTCTTCGGCCGGCAGTCGCAGGACCTCTCCGACTATGGCGGCCACGACATCGAGATCATCGCCGAGATCAACCACGCGCCGCGGCTCTCGCCGATCGCGATCCTCGCCGAGGCCGCGCGGCTCCGCGACGCGGGCGCCGATCGCATCGACGTCGGCTGCGACCCCGGCAGCGAGTGGACGGGCGTCGGCGACGTGGTGCGGATGCTCGTCGCCGAGGGCTTCGCCGTGTCGATCGACAGCTTCCAGCCGGCGGAGATCGCGGCCGCCGTGCGGGCCGGCGCGAGCCTCGTGCTCTCCGTGAACTCGAGCAACGTGGCCGCGGCGGCCGACTGGGGCTGCGAGGTCGTGGTGGTGCCCGACGTGCCCGCCACGCTGGAGGGCTTCGACGCCACGATCGAACGGCTCGACAGGGACGGCGTGAAGATGCGGCTCGACCCGGTGCTCGAGCCGATCGGCTTCGGCTTCGCGGCGAGCCTCGGCCGGTATCTCGACGTGCGGCGGCGGTTTCCGCAGGCCGAGATGATGATGGGCATCGGCAACTTAAGCGAGCTCACCGACGTCGATTCGGCGGGCTTGAACACGCTCCTGATCGG
>JBIIYN010000356.1:0-3821 GCA_044346795.1 Pirellulales bacterium | reverse complement strand
TGCTGCGAGCACCACCAGACGCTCGGGGTGCACTGCGACGGCGGCCTGCGGCCGCTCTTCACCGTGCCGGCCAGGAAGCTGCACCGCTCGCCGCGGCTCTCCCACGAGCAGAATGCGCTCGTCGAAACACTCGCGATCGGCTGCCACGCGATCGATCGGGCCGCCCCGACGCCGGCGGAGACGGTCGTGATCATCGGCGCGGGGCCGATCGGCCTGTCGGCGCTCGAGTTTGCGAAGCTGTCGGGCGCCCGCCCGGTGGTCATGGACATGGTTCCCAGCCGGCTCGAGTTCGTGCGGGAGCGGATGGGCGTCGCCGACACGATCCTCGCGAAGGGCGACGCCTCCGACGAGGAGGCGATCCGGCGGCTCACGGAGGGCCGGATGGCCGACGTGGTCGTCGATGCGACCGGCAGCCACGCGAGCATGTCGGCCGCCCTCGGGCTGTGCGGCTACGGCGGCCGACTGGTCTACGTGGGGATCACGCAGCAGAACCTGTCGTTTCCGCACGCGCCGGTGATGCACCGCCGCGAGCTCACGCTCCTCGCGAGCCGCAACGCGCTGTCGCGGGATTTCACCCGGATCATCGCGCTCATCGAAACCGACCGGATCGACACCCGCCCATGGATCACGCACCGCATCCCGTTCGCCGCGACGATCGACCGCTTCCCGGCGCTCCTCGAACCGGCGAGCGGCGTGATCAAGGCCGTCGTCGAGCTGTAGCAACGACCGGCCGTCGGCCGGCTCGCCCGCGGTAGCCCGTAAACCCAGGGTGACATGACGGTTTCTTTCGGCTAGACTCCGCGGTCATGAAGATCACCGCCGTCGAAACCCACGTCTGCAACGCCCGGATGCGGAACTGGGTGTTCGTGAAGGTCGTCACCGACCAGCCCGGGCTCTGGGGCTGGGGCGAGGCCACGCTCGAATGGCACACCCGCGGCATCGTGGGGGCCGTCGAGGATCTCTCACACCTGATCGTGGGCGAGGATCCCACCCGGATCGAATACCTCTGGCAGATGATGTTCCGCCAGCACTTCTGGCACGGCCACGGCATCGAGCGGGCCACCGCGATCGCCGGCATCGATCTGGCCCTCTGGGACATCCTCGGCAAGGTGGCGAACCTCCCCTGCTCGAAGCTCTGGGGCGGCCCGGTCCGCGACCATGTCCGCACCTACTGCCACCTGGGCGGCGGCAACATGGAAGATTTTTATGAGACCGCCGCCGACGATGCGAAGCGGTTCGGCGATCTCGCGCGGCAGGCGGTGGCCGACGGCTTCACCGCCTTCAAGAGCATGGCCGTGCCGCCGACGATGCCGCTCGAGGGCTTGAAGCCGCTGCGAACGGCCGAGCAGGCGGTGGCCGCTATGCGCGAGGCCGTCGGTGAATCGATCGACATCATGGTCGACTGCCACGCCCGTCCCTCGCCGGCGATGGGCCTGCAGTTCGCCAAGGTGCTCGATCCCTACGGGCTCTACTTTCTGGAGGAGCCCTGCTGGCCGGAGAGCATCGAGGGCCTCCGCGAGATCAAGACCTCCTGCCGCACGCCGATCGCCACGGGGGAGCGGATCACGAACCTGGCCGAGTTTTCCCGGCTCTTCGCCGCGGGGGCCTGCGACATCTGCCAGCTCGACATCACCCACTGCGGCGGCCTCTCGTCGGCCCGGCGGATCGCCGCGCTCGTCGAGGCCCATCGGCTCGCACTGGCCCCGCACAACCCGCAGGGCCCGGTGAGCACCGCGGCGTCGCTCGAATTCGGCTTCTCACAGCCGAGCTACATCATCTGCGAGACGGTCCACGCCGACGTGCCGTGGCGGCAGGACGTGGTCAAGGAAGGGTTTACCGTGGAAACGAAGGGGCGGATCGTCCGCCCAAGCACGCTTCCCGGCCTCGGCATCGAGATCAACGAGGCCGAGGTCAAAAAGCACCCGTTCGAGCAGGAACTGCCGCAGCGGGTGTTTTATCGCGACGGCAGCGTCGGCGATTGGTAGGGCTCAAAGGGGACAGGCACCTTTTGCTGCGCAAACAAGAAATGGAAGAAATGGGGACAGGCACCTTTTGCTGCGCAAACAAGAAATGGAAGAAATGGGGACAGGCACCTTTTGCTGCGCAAAAGGAGCCAGTCCCCATTTTTAGGAAATGACTCATGATGACTTCGAAGTCAGACCATCGCACGCTCGCCGGCGTGCTGCCGATCGTGCATGTGCCGTTCGACGGGCAGGATCGGATTCACGCCGCCGATCTCAAGCGTGAGATCGACTGGATTTTCTCGGTCGGCGCCGACGGGCTCGGCACCGGGATGGTCTCCGAGGTGACGCGGCTCTCAGCCGACGAACGGGTGCGGCTTGCCGACATGCTCGTCGAATACACGGCCGGCCGCGGCAGCGTGTTCGTGAGCGTGGGGGCGGAGACGGCGACCGTGGCCCAGGCGCAGGCCCGAGACGCCGAGCGGGCCGGCTGCGACGCCGTCATGGCGGTGCCGCCGATGACGACGCGGCTCTCCGCCGACGCGGTCGTGGCCTACTTCCGCGAGATCGCCGAGAGCGTGGCGGTGCCGCTCATCGTTCAGGACGCCTCGGGCTACGTGGGTCAGCCGATCCCGCACGCCGCCTGCGTCGACCTGCTCGACCGCTACGGACCCGAAAAAATCATCTTCAAGCCGGAAGCCTCGCCGCTCGGGCCGAATCTCTCGGCGCTGCGCGATGCGACGGGCGGCCGCGCGAGAATCTTCGAAGGTTCCGGCGGCATCCTGCTCGTCGACAGCTACCGCCGCGGCATCGTCGGCACGATGCCGGGCGTCGACCTGCTCGACGGCGTGGTCGCCCTCTGGCGGGCGCTCGAGGCGGGGGACGACGAGGCGGCCTACCGGATCTCGCTGCCGCTTTCGGCGATCGTCGCGCTCCAGATGCAGGCCGGCCTCGACGGCTTCCTGGCGATCGAAAAATACCTGCTCGTGAAGCGAGGGCTCTTTTCGTCGGCTCGCCGCCGCGAGCCCAATGCCTGGTCGCTCGACGACGAGACGGCCCGTGAGGTGGACCGGCTCTTCGAGCGGCTCACGGAGGCGGTCGCAGCCCCATGCGCTATGCGATCCTGACATTCCTCTGGCTCGTGGCGCTCGTCGCCTACGTGCAGCGGTCGGCGATCAGCGTGCCGCTGCAGGAGATCGGCCGGGATCTCGCGGTGCAGGACAGCTGGTTCGGCGACGCCACGCGGGCGCTCGGCTTCCTGCAGTCGGCCTGGCATTTTGGATATGCACTGCTCCAGATTCCGGCCGGCCGGCTCGCCGACCGGATCGGCGGCCGGCGGGCGCTTGTTCTTTACTGTGTCCTCTGGTCGCTGGCCACGGCCGTCACCGGATTCGCGCGATCGTATGGGGAGATCGTGGCGGCGTGGACGCTGATGGGGGCGATGCAGGCGGGCGTGTTTCCGTGTGCTGTGCGGTCGATCGGGCAGGTGTTCGGCGAGCAGGAGCGGGCGCGGGCGTCGGGCTGGCTCGGGGCCGGCATGCTCGCCGGCGGTGCGATCGCGCCGGTGCTCACGGCGTGGCTCTTGGGCCTGTTCACGCCGTGGGGAGAGTCCACCGGCATCACCTCCTGGCGGGTGTGCCTCGTGGTCTATTGCCTGCCGGGGTTGGCCTGGGCGGCTGCCTATTGGCTTGTCACGCGCTCGCTGGGGCTCGATGCGGTGAAGCCGGAAAAAAGGGGACAGGCACCTTTTGCTGCGCAAGAACGGGGACAGGCACCTTTTGCTGCGCAAGAACGGGGACAGGCACCTTTTGCTGCGCAAGAACGGGGACAGGCACCTTTTGCTGCGCAAGAACGGGGACA
>JBIIYN010000084.1:0-12910 GCA_044346795.1 Pirellulales bacterium | reverse complement strand
TCTTGACGCCAGCAGTCGTCCACACTGGCCACGCCGACACAGCCGTCGAGTCCCGCGCTTCGGTCTTGGCCGCCGCCCATGCCCGCCACCCCGAGCGGTTCGTCAGAGGCCTCCCGCAGCCACTCAAGCCGGCCGCCGAGGTCTGGATCAACCCGCCCGAGAATCGGCCGCAAGTCCGCACACTGGAGCTACCGCGCGACAGTAAATTTGTTCCGCAGGTGTCTCAAAGTCATTGACACGTTCCGCTCCGCGGATACCAACCCCAGCGGTGGCCCCGGCCTCAGACAGCCGAATCTCGACTGTTACGCGATGCGACGCCGCGGCAGGACATCGCTTTCATGCGATCCAGCGTCGCTCCTGAATGCATAGGCGGGCTCCGCCGCAGCGGCAGCGTCTCGCCCGGTCGATGACCGTGCCTGACCCCGCATCGCTTCGTCCAACACGTCCGCATAGAGGCCGATCGTCTGCTCGGCGACGTTTGCCCAGGAGCATTCAGCTGCAAACGACACCCCGCGCTGCCCGAGTGTGTGCTGGAGGAGCGGATCATCACAGACTCGTTCGATGGCCCAGGCCAGTTCGGCCTTCTGCCCAGGGGCCACCATGAGCAGGCAGTCGGCTTCTTTTTGGAGATTACAGAAGGCCTCTATCTTGCTGGCAATGACAGGCCTCCCCGAGGCGATCGACCGGGTGATCGCCGCAGACGAGGCCAGGCCGCTCCACTGATGATACGGTGCCAGGCAGGCATCGGAGGCCGTCATGTAGGTGTCGGCCGTGGTGCGGTCGGCATAGCCGGTGACGTGTACCCGGCCGGCGAACCGTTTCGCGCGGGCGACAACGTGCGAGAAGAAACCGTCCTGTGCCTGGGGATGCGCTCCCCCCACCACGGCCAGGTGATAGCGTTTCGGCAGCTGCTTCAAGGCATCAAGGGCCACGTCGTGCCCCTTGTACTTACTGACAAAACCGAAGATCGAGACCAGTCGAATGTCGTCGGGCAGGCCCAGCGACTGCTTGGCAGCGATGCGATCCCCTCCAACGACATGCGGAAGCTGCTCAAACCCCATGGGAAGCGTTGCAATCGAATCGGTCGGCAATCCCGACCGCGCGAAGACGGCCCGCGTATTCGGCGTGTGCACGACGGCGCGGCACGGGACGTCAACCTTTTTGAAATGCGGCACCACCCAGCGTTTCCAGGCATAGGACTGCGGGCTGAATCGTTTCGCGAGCCAGCGCTTGAGCGTGAGTTTTTTGTGCGATCCGAGCATCTGGGGCGGGACGAAGACGGGTTCTGTGTGGAAGGTGGTGCACGAAGCGATGCCACGCCGGCGCAGAACCTCGAGAAGCCGGCCATAGTTTCCGATGGAAGCACAACTGCTCGAGCCGGTGAAGAACGACCACTCATGCTGGATGTGGACGACGTCGTGATCCGTCGCCGCACGAGCGACTGCGTCGAAGAAGTGACTGGAGTCGCGGCCCACGAAGTAGCGCCATTGCCGGGCATTGTTTGCCAGAACGCTGCTCTGGATGCCGCGTTGCTCAAGCCCGCGGACCAGCGACTCGGCATAGCCGGCGATGCCGCAGGGCTCCCGCCAGGGCGTGATGTGAAGAACGCGGGGAGATGCTGGAAAGCGATTGTTGGCCATGATGGCGAGAAATAGACAATCACACCACCTGCCACAACGGCAGCTCCGCCGGGCGGCGGCGGAAAAGAGCCCTCGTTCAAGGCGTCCTAGGGCCGAAGATAGGCCCGAACGGCGAAAAACGCGGTCGACTTTGGCCGCAAAGACTGCTACGGCTCTCCTCTTTGGTTGAGCAGGGGCGACGGCCGTGCTCCCGAAATACCCCCACTACGAGCGAGCCTCATGAATCTCCTGGAATGGCTCTGCTTTCGGCCGATGAATGGGCAGTTTCGCGAATTCTTCGGCATCAGTTGCCAGTTTGAGCCTGCCTGCCGGGAGGAGTACCGCCGCCGTCTCAGCCCGCTCCTCGAGATGCCGGTGAGGCCGCGGGTGCTGTTTTTCATGACAGACTACTTGCGTGTCGCTCCCTGGCCATTGAGCCGCTATGGCGAGTGGTCGATCCTGTTGAGAAGTCGGCGTCGCGATCAGGAAGGCTGGTTTCCACTGACGATGCCCGTGACGACCTGGATCGCAAAGCTGGGCGGTCATCACCTCGGGTTTCCAAAGTGCATCGTCGATTCCATCGAGGTGACGCCGCTGCCAGAGGATGGAGAGTCGAATGTCAGGGGCCGGGCAATCCATCAGGGCGTGACCCATGTCGAGGCACTGTTCACGACCGGTCGCGAACCTGTCGTCGAAGCCGACCGGCTGCCACTCGATCGGGCGACGCCGGCCATGTACGCCGAGCCCCTGCACGTCCTGAAACCCGTCGGCATCGGTCCTGCCGATGCGGAGGTTTCGTTCAGGAACGTCCTTCCTGCGAAGTGGGTTGTGCGGCACGGTACGGTCGCATTGGACGGGCCTATCGGCCTCTTTCAAGGCGGCCTGCTGCCACCCTCCCGGCAGAGCGAGGGATGCAGCTTTCACTTTATCGGCGGGTCACACCTCGAGTGGGGCGGGCAGGTTCGTCGGGCACCCGCTTGACGAGCAGCAGAGACTGCAGTCAGACGGAGCTCACCGACCCCGTTGTACCAATTGTTGAACCAACCTCAGGGAAGAGGGGGGCGTTGGAGGGCTCTGCAGGGCACCGCATTCCATCGGGCGAAAAATCGCCCGCGCGAAGAAGGCCAGGAACCCCTGTGGTTCACAGGTTATTCCGCCGGCTCGCCAGGATGGCGAGCCCGCATCCTCAGCCCGCAGTGGCCAGGGATGGCACTGCGGGCGTGAAGCTCGCCAGGATGGCGAGCCCGCATCCTCAGCCCGCAGTGGCCAGGGATGGCACTGCGGGCGTGAAGAAAGAGCGGGCGAAGGGACTCGAACCCTCGACATCCAGCTTGGGAAGCTAGCGCTCTACCAACTGAGCTACGCCCGCGACATTCGACGGATTCTACCCCATGCGACCGATGATTGCGACAGGGGGCGGCCGCGGTGGCGATGCGGGCGGGACGGCTGCTCGCGTGCGGATTCAGCGGGCGTTTTCACCGCCCCGACGGCCTGCCGAGGAGCCGGCCGAGACAGGCCGTGGCAAGGCGTGCTTGTCCGTGGGCCGTATCGGCATCGTCGGCGTCGTATTCGTCGGTCGGGATGAAGTCGATGTCGCCGTAGAAGCTGAACTCTCGCTCTTTCCTCAGTTCCTTCGAGGCTTCAGCCAGCGCGGTCAGTTCGTGCCGGCTCAGACCCTCGAACCGCTCGGCGAACTGGAGGACAAAGTCGCCCACGTCGTGAATCTTCGGCGGGTCGACGCCCGCCCATCGCAGCATGCCCTTGAGAGCCAGTTCGACGACCTCCTGGCTCTCGCCAACCACGTCCGAAAAGGCGGCTCGGGCGTGCAGCACCTCGAGGGCCGCCAGGCGGTCTTCGCACTTGCGCTTGTAGCCGGCCGCCAGGTCGTTGGTCGTCATAGTTCGACCACGTCGCCGGGCTTGAAGTCGGGCTTGTAGTCCCAGAACACGCCGCCCTTGAATGGCACCCGCCGCGACCCGAGCGCGTGCATGCGGCCGCTCAGCCCGCCGAGAAACGACTCGAGCATGCCGCCGCGGTCGGCGAGCACGACGCGCCACAGCGTCATGTCGAGGTAGAGAGGGCTGCCGGCAGCGAGTTCCTGCGGCGTCTTGAACACGGGCGAGAGTTCGATCTCCGGGCCCTGATCCGACCAGAAACGCGACCTGACCGCCCGGGTGGCCTCGGCCACCGGCCGAAACTCGCGAACCCGCTTCATCCGGCTCGGCGGCAACGGTTCAGCGATAACGAGCAGGTCGAGATCGGACGCCGGCGTGGCGGCGCCCCGGGCCCACGAGCCGAAGATCGCCAGCGCGACAAGCCGCGTGCCATAGGAGGACTTTGCCGCCTCGTGAATCGCCGTGAACAGTTCTTCGCGGGTGGAGGTGTTCATGCGACGGTATTGTATCAACGCTCCGGTCGCGCAGCCCGGCGGCAGCCTCTGCCGGGGCCTTTGGATACAATCGGGTCGTGAACAGTCCGACGCTTTCGTCGCCTTGCCCGGGAAAACGCAACTGATGACCCAGCCAGACACCGGATCGAACGGTTTCGAAACATCTGCGATGCAGATCGCGGCCCGGCCGCCGGCGACAACGCGACGGGGATTTCTCTCGTCGCAGATGCGGGCGGCGCTGGCGGTCGCGGCAGTCGTCGCCCTGCTCGGCCTGGGCAGCGTGCCGTGGCTGCTGTCGAGCCCCACGCGGGTGTCGGCGTGGGCGGCCCGTGCCCTGCCGCAGCTGCAGGCCGACGTGAGGGTGGGGGCAGTGAAGCTCGGCTGGCTGGGGCCGCTCGTGTTCGAAGACATCCGCGTCGTGCCCCGCGACGGCACCCAGGAGCCCATCTCCATCAAGCGGATGGAACTGAGCCACGGACTGGCCGGCATTCTTCTGTCGCTCGGCGATCTGGGGCGGCTGCGGATCGAGGGCCTCGATGCCCGGGTGGTGTTCGACGCCGATCGCAACTCGAACCTCAAGGGATTGTTTCGGCCCGTGGACGGGGCGGACGGTCTCGATGCGGATCCGAAGCGTGGTCCCCGCCGCAGCCCGCTGCGGCTGGAGCTGGACGTGGCGGACGCGATCGTGCGGATCGCCGGCCCTTGGTCGGATGAGCCGTGGGTGAGCGATCCGATCAACGTGCGGGCGGCCCTGCGGCCCGCGGAAGACGGCCGGTGGAGCGAATGGAGCATCGAACCCGTGCAGCTTCTGGCCGACGCCCGCCTGGAACCGGCCGTGGCGCAGGGCGTGCTCGCCTACATTGCACCGGTCATGGCCGATGCGACGCGGACCGCCGGCCGCTTCTCGCTGCGGCTCAACACCGCCACGCTGCCCGTCGGGGCCCCCGAAGCGGGGCAGGTGTCGGGCGTGCTCTCCATGCATGCCGTCGATCTTGGACCAGGCCCCCTGGTGACCGGGATCGTCGAGGCCTTGCCCTTCAATCTGCCGGCTCCGCCCGTGATCCGTATTGCGGACCAATCGCATGTGGAATTCCAGATGGCCGACCGGCGGATGTGGCACAAGGGGCTCGCCTTCGGCGTGCCCTTGGCGAAGCCTGGGCAGCGGCTCGATCTCGTGTCGAGCGGATCGGTCGGCCTCGACGACAAGATCCTCGACCTGAAGCTCGAACTCCCCATTCCCGCCGACCTGCCGCAGGACCGTCCGCTCCTGGCGTCGCTGGCGGGTCGCACGTTTGCCGTGAAGGTCGGGGGCGTGCTCGGCGAACCGCGGGTGAACTTCGACGGCACGCTCCGGGCCACGGCCGGGGAGGTGGTGTCGGAATTGGTGGGCCGCCTGCGTGGGCAGCGGGTGCCCGCCGCGGTGCGGCCACCGCAGGGCTCACAGCCACAACCCAAGCCGCCCGCTCCGGGTTGGAAGCGGGATGGCGCTGCCGAAGCTCCCGCCGCCACGAACGAGCCGGCTGAACGAGAGGCTGCGAAGCCCGATGCCAAGACTGAAGCCAAGCCCGATGCCAAGCCCGATGCCAAGCCCGACATGACCGCCGACGCGGTGATCGATCTGGTGGGCGGGGTGCTCGGCGAGGTGGCCAAACGGCGGGCCGAACGCCAGGCGGCCGAAGCGGCAAATCCTGAGCAGGCTCCGGCTCCCCGGCGCGGACGCCTCCTGCGGCGGTTCATGCAGCCGCAGCCGCAGCCCGGTCCCGCGGCACCGCCGGCGCTCGAGCCGGTGCCGCCGACGCAATGAAAAAGCGCGGCCCGATCCCCGGGCTTGCGCCCGGGGCTTGTGTGGGACGGGCGTTCATACAAGCCCGAAGCGCAAGCGCCGGGATGGCGTCCAAAAACCGCGCACCATTCCGCGCAGAGAAAAAGCCGGGCCTTCCTCACGGAAGGCCCGGCCCTTGAATCCTCTCCAGCCTGCTCATCGCTCGGGTCAGGGCTGACCTCGTTGCGATTGGGTGACCGGATGTCCGGCGATCCTGGTCAAGACTCAGGTCTTGGCCGGAGCAGCCGGGGCCTCGGGGGCGGCCTCGGTCGGCACGCCTTCGGAGATCACGCCGCTGCCTTCGCAGCCACCACCGGCGCAGCCGCCTTCGACGGCAGCCGACTCACCGCCGCAGCCCGAGCAGCCGCCTTCGACGGCAGCCGCCTCACCGCCACAGCTGCCGCAGTCCGACGCAGCGGCTTCGCCGCAGCCCGACTCACAAGCCGGAGCAGCAGCGGCCTCTTCACCGTGGCAACGCTTCTTCTTGTGCTTGGCGAGCAGGCCACCGTGGCAACGCTTCTTGTGGCTCAGCAGACCGCCATGGCAGCCGCGGGCACGCCCATGGCAGCCGTGGCCGGCGACGGCACCCGAGTCACCGCCCACGAGGGCGATGGCGACGAGAGCAATGAACATGGCGAAACAGAATCCGAGAAAACGCTTCATCACATACCTCCAGATGAAAACATTGAACGCGTCGTGCGTTCCTTGAAGCCGTCACGAAACAACCTCGATCCGGGACGGCCACCGGACCGCAGCAACCGAGCGAGCAACGAGACCACCCGGGGTACCGAGAAAACATCCATGCAACCGGTAGCACTGCCCTGAAAGAGCTGCGGGTTGGGAAAACTTTCCGGCTTGGGCAATCCAGGCGGTTAGGCTAGCAGTGCCTCTAGGGCTGTCAAGGATGCCCGGCCGGCAGGCCGGCTCAGCCGACGCCAAAGAACCGCGATAAAACGCGTGAAAAAGCCAGATTCGCTGGCTTTTTGGGCTGCCCAGAGAGGGGGCAAAAACCCGCCCGGGCAGTCCGCGAGAGCCGCCGGACCGTCACCTCGGGGACTCGAATTACTTCCGCTGGCCGTCGGCGGGGCCCGTGGCCGTGCGGGGGACGGCCGGCTGCTTGGCCTGCTGGGTGGCCCGCTGGGCCCGCTTTTGCAGTTCCTGCGCCACCATCTCCTGCTTGGCGATCATGTCTTCGGGGTCTTCGAAATTCAGCAGCAGCGGGGGCAGGTCGTCGAATATCTTCGTGGCCATGCCGGCCACCCGCCAGCCCTCGGGGTCGAGGCGAACGGCCCAGACCACGTTTTCCGTGGTCGTGAAGCCGTCCGGATCGGTGTCGGTCCAGGTGGTGCCGACGTGGACGAGGTCCTCCGAACCCTGGATCAATTCACAATCCCGGATCGAATACGTGGCCGTGGAGGCCACCGGCGGGGCCACCGAAATCCCCAGTTCCTGGGTCTTGGCCCGGGCCACCTTCGTGAGCATCGCCCGGGCGCCGGCGTCGTCGCCCCGCTTGATCGCCTCGAGGAACGCCGCGACGGTGGCCTTGGCCGGATCGGTCGCCGCAGAGCCGGCGGCATTGCTGCTGGATGAACAGCCCGCCAGATTCAGGGCGGCAAGGCCGCAGCCGCACAGCAGGCAGGCGACCCACAGGGAGTACACAGGGTTGCCGACGGCACGGAGCGGCGGCGATCCAGACGTGTGAGGCGAGGCGGTCATGCTCATGCTCCGAGGGGCTCCAAACTCCGAGACGGCTTGCGTGAATGTCCGGCGATGCAGGCCGCCGACGCTCTGGCGTCGCCAGCCGCGGCCGGAGGGGCGGAACGTTGACAGCCGCGCCACAGCGGGTCAAGGCGAAAAACGGCCACCACTTCCAACTCGCACTTTCATATGATGGAGCCCGAACCGGCGTGGTCGCGGCCGGCAGGGACCGGAGGCTGAGAGATGACGGCGTTGGCGAATTTCGGGGCGTTCGGGAAAGCGGCGACGATCGGGCTGGCCGCTTGCCTGTTCGGCTGCCAGACGGTCGCCAGCGGACAGGGCGTCGGCCGCGAGGGTGGGGCCGCACCGCGGGAGATCATCAGGGCCCGCCCGCCGGGGGCGTCCTGGGACAAGCCCACGCTCAGAACGTTTCTCGACGATGCCTTCGCCGAACTGGAGGGTGAACGCCCCGACTTCGCGGCCGCCTCGCCCCGCGGCAACCCGGCGGCGGCCGCCCAGCCGGGCGGCACCGCGTCGCCCACCGTGGGCGGCGGCTTCAAGTGGTCGGCGCTGGTCTCGGAAGAGACGCTCGCCGACGAGATCAAGGACATGAAGTCGGCGCTGTCGCAGGCGGTGGCCAGCCAGTCTGACTTCAAAGGGGGCGGCTATGACAAGGCCCGCGAGGCCTTCAGCACCGTCGCGCTTTGTTTCGGCGTGATCGCTGCCTATGACCAGGACGTGCGGTGGAAAAAGGACGCCGAGACGGCCCGCGACCTGTTTGCGCGGGTCGGCTTCAACTGCAAGGTGGGCACGGATCAATCGTTCAATGAATCGAAGCTCCGCGTCGCGGATCTCGAGACGCTGCTCGAGGGCGGTTCCCCCACGGCCCGGCCCGATCGCGAGGAGGATTTTCGGTGGAGCCAGGTGGCCGGCCGCCCCGCGCTCATGTCGCGGCTCGAATCGGCCGACGGGACGCTCGCCGCGGTGAGCGCGTCGAAGGGAGACTTCGACAAGGCCTTGGACCGGGTGCTTCGCGACGCCGAGATCGTGGCCCTGATCGGTGAGGTGATCCAGCGGGAGGAGTTCGAGTATCACGACGACGACACCTACAAGGGCTACGCGGCGGGGATGCGCGACGCGGCCCTGCGGGTGCGGGCTGCCGCTCAGAAGAAAGACTATGAAGCCGCCCGCTCCTCGCTCGGCGAGCTCAAGAAGTCGTGCGACGCCTGCCACGGGGACTACCGCAGCTGACTTCACGCGACGGCTCGGCATCGTGCCGACCGTCGCTTGGCCGACCTCCGTCGGCTGGTTCTGACCCGGCCCTCCGGGCCTGGCGCCGTGAGAAAGCGGCATCGTGCCCGGCAGTCGATAGACGGTGCGGCTTGACGCTGGGTGGAGGAGCGCAGCTGGTCGGGGGTCGCGCGCAGCCGCCGGTGAACTCTGCGACTCACGAACGATTCACCATCGTCCCGGAGCCTCCTGTAGCAGAGTCCGCCGGCGGCGAGCACGTGCCCCCGGCCGGCGAAGCGGCTTCACGGCAAGGCCCGGCATCGTGCCCGGCGGTCGATGGACGCTGAAACCCTGCGATCTATGGCCCTGTCGCCGCGTCAGGATTTCGGCTGCTCGAAGAGCGCGGGCAGCGGCTTCAGGTCGACGAGTTCCGCCAGGCCGGCGGCCACGATTTCCCGCCCCGTCACGTAGCGGTGGGTGCGGCTCCACTCGTTGATCAGATCGGCCGATCGGCCGAACAGATCGCACAAGAGCACGTCCATGTCGCGTTCCAACTCGGCGAAATGCCGCGACCACTCGGCCGCCTCCCGGATGCCGATGTGCTCCTCGCTCTGCCACTTCATGGGATGAAACAGAAACACGCTGAAGGGTGTCACCAGCCGCCGCTCGCAGGCGGCGAAGGGCCAGAGCGCCGCCGACGAGCACTCGCCCGTCACCACGGCCGTGGCCCGGATTCCCCGCAGCCGCAGGAGCGTGACCAGCGACATGCCGCAATAGGGGCTGCCTCCCGGCGAGTCGAAATAGATCGTGCACTCGCCCCCCGGCTCCACGCCCAGCAGCCGGTCGGTGAGGTCCGACTCGTTGTCGGTGAGGTCGCCGACGATGGACAGTTCCAGCGGCCCGGTCTTTTCCTGCTCCGGCTCCTGATCCTGTTCCGGCTGCTGGCGTCGGGCGTCGCGGTGGCGCATGGCGGTGATTCTCTCGGGCGATGAAAGATGAGGCAGGTGAAAATGGAGCGTCGAACGTTGCCCTTCGGAACGGAGCGACCGAGCTTACAATAGCGGCCTCGTGATCCAAACGGCCACACCGGCGGACGACCCGGCCTCAGGAGTGCGGATGGGAATCGTGTGCTACTGCCCGAACGGGCATCGCGTGAAGGTCAAGGACCGGTTCGCCGGGCTGACCGGACTCTGCCCGCACTGCGGCGCGAAGTTTCGCATCGGCGCCGCGGCCACCGATGGCGCAGGCGGGCCGCACGTGCCGGACCTGCCGCTGGCCCGGTTCGTGCCGCTCGATCCGGCCATGGTGGCGACGCTGCCCCGGGCCCTTCCCTACGGCACCGCCGCCCGCGCCGCCGCCGAGGCCGCCGCCGCTGCAGAGGTCCACGACATGTTCGAACCACCTGCGGACACGCCGGCCGTCGAACCCGCGCCGCAGCCGCTGCACCAGACGATCGCCGAACGGCCCGATCTCACGTGGTGCATCGCCTACCCCGGCGGCGCGCCGTCGGAGCCGGTGGACGCCGAGACGATGCAGGCCTGGCTCGGAGGCGGCGAGGCGGAAGGCACGGAACTGGTCTGGAGGGCCGACTGGGCCGACTGGCGGCCGGTGCAGGAGGTGTTTTCCGAGTTTTTTCCGGCCGGCTGACCGAGCGATGACACGCCGCCTGGACCCGGGGAACGTCGCGGTTGTGATACAGTCAGGGGTCGTCCGCACCGGGCGGACCGGCTCGCCCGCGTGCCCCGGCCATGATTTCCACCGGTCAGCCCTAGAGGAGATAGCCATGATCAATCGCCAGTCGATCAAGCGAGGTTCGTTCCCCGTCGTCGCCCTGTGTTGCGGGCTCGTTTCGGTCGTTGCGTCGCGTCCCGTCGCGGCGCAGGCGGTGGTGGCCGAGGAGGCGCGGGCCTTCTCGATCGCCGGAGGGGCGCTGTCGCTCGAGGCGCCGGCCGGCTGGAAGCGGGTGCAGCCGAAGTCGGGCATCGTCGAGACGGAGTTCTCGATCCCGTCCGCGGCCGCCGACCTGCCCGCGGGTCGGATGACCGTGATGGGGGCCGGCGGCAGCGTGCAGGCCAACGTGGATCGCTGGTTCGGCCAGTTTTCACAGCCCGACGGCAGCGCCACCAAGGACAAGGCCAGCACCAAGACGCTCAAACTCGCCGGCTGCACGGTGACGCTCGTGGACGTGTCGGGCACCTACAAGGACATGCCGGGCGGCCCGTTCGCCGGCGGCAAGACGATCGAGCGGCCCGACTACCGCATGCTGGCCGCGATCGTCGAGACGCCGGCGGCCGGCAGCCACTTCATCAAGTTCTACGGCCCCGCCGCCACCGTGGCGAAGGAGGCCGACGGCTTCCGCAAGATGGTCGAAGGACTCGTGCCCGCGAAGTGACGGGCTGATCCAAGTCACCGCGAGACCGCGTCCACCGCGAAACCGCCAGCGAGCACACGATGAAGATCCAGGAATTTCTCGAGCACCACGGCATCGCCGGCAACCCGTTCGCCGAGGAAGACGCGCAGAACGACACCGTCTTCAAGCGGACCTGCCTGGAATCGACCTACCATCCCGCCTGGGACAAGATCTACGGCGACCCGGCCGACCCGAGCACCGCGATCGTGTTCGGCGAGAAGGGGGCGGGCAAGACGGCGCTCAAGCTGCAGATGGTGCGGCAGTTCGATCGGCACAACGAGACGCACTCCGACCGGAAGACGCTCGTCGTGCTCTACGACGACTTCAACCCGTTTCTCGATCGATTCGTGAGTCGCGTCGGGCCGAACCGGCCGGTGGACAAGGTGCTGGCGCAATGGAAGCTCTGGGATCACATGGATGCGATCCTGTCGCTGGCCGTGACGCAGTTCGTCTCGACGCTCGTCGATCCGCCGGCGCGAGAGGCTGCGGCCCGCCCGCGGCTCACGCCGCCGCAGGCCCGCGATCTGAGCCTGCTGGCCGCCTGCTACGACCAGTCGACCGCCGAGACCTTTCCCTCGCGGTGGCGGAAGCTGCGGAGCCGCGTGGGCTACCAGGCCTGGCAGGCGCTCTGGCCCACGGCCGTCGGGCTCGCGGCGTCGGTCGCCCTCGGGCTGGCCCTGCTGATCGGCTTTCAGCGGGGCGCGCTTGGATGGGCGGCGGCATGGTGGCCGTGGCTTCTGCTCGCGGCGGCCTGGGCGCCCTGGGGCTGGCGGCGGGCCCGCAGCTGGTGGCTCGCCACGCGGATCGTGCGGAGCATGCGGACCGGCAACCGCACCACCGGCCAATTGGCCCGGGCGCTGGCCCGCGTGCCGGAAGTGGACCTCGCCGGCCAGCCGCTCCCGGCCTCGGCCCGCAGCGACGACCGCTACGAACTGCTGGCAAAATTCCAGGGCATCCTCGCCGCGCAGGGCTACGCCGGCATGGTGGTGGTGATCGACCGGCTCGACGAGCCGCACCTGATCAACGGCTCCGCCGACCGGATGCGGCAGGTGATCTGGCCGATGCTCGACAACAAGTTTCTCAAGTCGCCCGGCATCGGCCTGAAGATGCTCCTGCCGCTCGAACTCTACCGCTTCATCGAACGGGAGGACGAGCAGTTCAACCAACGGGCCCGCCTCGACAAGCAAAATCTCGTGCCGTCGCTGGAGTGGTCGGGCGAGACGCTCTACGACATCGCCTCCACCCGCGTGAAGGCGGCGAGCGTCGGCACACCACCGGCCACGCTCGCGCAGCTGTTCGAGCCCGAGGTCGATCAGCGCCGGCTCCTCGACGGCCTCCGCAGCCTGCGGGTGCCGCGGCAGCTGTTCAAGTTCCTCTACCGGCTCCTCGTGGCCCACTGCCACGCCCACACCGGCGAGCAGGCGGTCTACAAGATTCCGCTCGAACGGTTCGACACGGTGCTGGCGGTCTTTCGCCGTGATCAGGATGCCTTCGATCGCGGGCTGGCGCCGCGGTAACTCCCGCCCGGATCGGAGTCCCGGATCGAAGTCTCGGATCGGAAGTCCCGACCCGGAGGTGACGCATGCACGGCGAGAACGACGTCCACGCGATCGTGGTCGGCCGCGACGCGATGGCCTGCCGGTTCGAGATCGTGTTCAACGCCGGCGAGGTGCCCGACGCCACCGAGATCGCCGTCGATTGCCTCGACCTCGTCGACGAGATCGAGGAGCGGATCACCATCT
>JBIIYN010000354.1:0-3826 GCA_044346795.1 Pirellulales bacterium | reverse complement strand
TGGTGTGGCCGTATCGGCGGCCTCATGTCTGTCCTGGCCATCGCCACCGGCATCCAGGCCGCCCCGCCCACCGAGTTCGTCGCCACGCCGTCTTCGCCCTCGGTCGCCCCCGAGCCGGCGGCGGGAGCCGTGCAGCGGATCGATGACTACGCGGCGGCCAAGGAGGCCGCCCGCCAGACGCAGGCCATGCTCCTCGTGTCGGTCGAATCGCCCACCGGCAACCCTGCCGACATCGTCGGCCAGCATCTGGAAAACCCTCGGCTGCAGCAGCGGTTTACCACCAGCGGCACGCCGTGGCTGTTCTGCCGCATCGGCATGGAGGCCGACGGCGCCGGCCTCGTCGGCGATCCCGCGCTCGCGGAAATGCGCCGCGGACCGGGGCTCTTCGTCGTCGACTACGCACACGGGGAGTTCGCCGGCAGGATCGTCTCGATCCTGCCGCGGACACCCGGCAAGTATTACCGTTTCAGCCCGGCCCATGTCGACGAACTGGCCTCGCTCCCCGCCGGCACGCTCACCCAGCGATCGCTGATCCTCGCCGTCCGCCTGCATCCCGAACACCCACAGAGCACGCAGGGCGTCTGTGATCCGCAACTCTGCCGGGAAGCCGCCGCGCACTCGAGTCACCAGGCCCGCATCCGGCGGCAGGGGCATCACGACTGGCAGACGCGGTCGCAGCGGATCACCGCCGGCCGTGGCGGCGCCGCGGAGGTCTGCGCCGAGAGTTGGGAAAACCAGGACCTGCTCGACTCGTGCGTCGACTGCGTTGCCAGCTGGCGGCAGTCGCCGGGACACTGGAACGCGGTCCGCAGCGCCCAGGCGGCCTACGGCTACGACATCCGCCGCGGCTCCAACGGCATCTGGTACGCCACGGGCATCTTCGTGAAGGAGCGATAGGGCCCCGCGCGAGGCCGGGATCGGCCGCGTTCACACGAGCGGCCGCTCGGTCGCCGGCAGCACGAAGATCTTGCCGTCTCCCATGCGGCCGGTGCGGGCGACCTCGACGATGCGATCGACCACCTCGTCGACACGGGCGTCGTCGACCCAGAGCTGGATCTCGACCTTCGGCAGGAAGGCGAGCGCGTAGTCACTCTCGCCGTATTGGTCGAGATAGCTCTTCTGCCGACCGAACCCCTTCACCTCCCGGACGGTGCAGGCCTCCAGCGGCGCGAACCTGAGCGCCTCGAGCACCCGTTCCGCGAGAAAGGGCTTCACGATGGCGATCACTTCTTTCATGGCTTTCCATTCGTGCGAGGATGCCGGACTTGGACTCGCTGGGGCACCCGCACTCCTGATGCTGAGGAGCCGGTCGGAGGCACGCGCAGGAGCCGGTGAATTCTGCGACTCACGAGCGATACGCCATCAGCCACGAGCCTCCTTGAGCAGAATCCGCCGGCGACGAGCATGCCGCAGCCGGCGAACCAATACGGACGGCTTCAGTACCGGCGATTCGTGCGACGAACAGGATGGCAGGATGCCATGTTTTTCGTGTATCTAGCTGAAGAAGTTTTCGCCGAAGAGGTTCATCGGGGGGCAGGTGGTGACGGTGATGTCGCCCTTCACCTTCGTCTGGCAGGCGAGCCGCATCGTCCCCTCGTTGCCGATGTAGGCCAGCGACACCGCCATGCGGGCCGCCTCGAGGATCCCCCGCGGGCTGCAGTTCTCCATCCCCTTGGTGATGAGCACTCGGCAGCTGCCGCACGACCCCATCCCGTGGCAGTTCGCGATCTTGTGGATGCCCGGATAGAGGGCGACGCCCGCCGCCAGGGCCTCCCTGCGGAGGTTGGCCCCCTCGGGAACCTGGATTTCCTTTTTTTCGTTGGTGAACGTGATGGTGGGCATCGGATTTCTCTCGCTTGAGGGGGTGGGTTTGACCGATACTGTAGCCAGCGCGGGAGAGTCCTTCCAGCAGACGCGAACCAGACCGGAACCAGACCGGAACCAGAGCCCATGGCGGAACTCACGAAATACCAGCAATCGATCGTCAAGAACTACTACGACAACCTCGACACCGCCCTGCTCCAGCGGCTGGGGGAGCAGGTGACCGACCTCTATCTCGCGGAGGGGAAAAAGCGCGCCAAGCTCTGGGAAACAGTGGAGAAGTCGCTGGCCAAGCTGGGTGTGCCCAAGAGCCGCATCGCCACGATCGTGAAGTCGGACGACGCCCGCCAACTCGCCAGGATCCTGCAGGAACTCCTGGCGAAGGATTGACCACCCGGCGGCCGTGCCCCATCCTGTGAGGCTTCCACCCTCCGGGAGCCCGCCATGAACACGAGGCCGAGCACGACCACGCCCGCCGCCGACCGCCCCGCCCTCCTCGAGTCCTTGCGCTGGAAGAAGTTTCCCGTGCTCGACGACGGCTTCGTGGCGCTCGTCGACTGCATGGGTGACGACGGCTCCGTCGTGCAGGCCGCACGGGTCAGCTATGGCGAGGGCACCCGCAAGGTGAGCGACGATCGCCAGCTCATCCGCTATCTCCTCCGGCACGCCCACACCACCCCCTTCGAGATGGCGGAGGTGAAGTTCGTGGTGCGGGTGCCGATGGACTGCTGGCGGCAGTGGATCCGGCACCGCACGGCGAGCGTCAACGAATACTCGACGCGGTATTCGCTGGCGATCGACTCGATGCAGTCGACCCACGACGACGAGTGGCGCAGCCAGGCCGCGAACAACCGGCAGGGATCGGCCGGCGTGCTGCCACCGGCGGCTGGCCATGCCCTCACGCAGTCGGAGCAGGAACTCCAGCGGCTCGCGCGGCAGGTCTACGAGGAGCGGCTGGCTGCCGGCATCGCGCGGGAGCAGGCGCGGAAGGACCTGCCGCTCTCCACCTACACCGAGGCCTACTGGAAGATCGACCTCCACAACCTGCTCCATTTCCTGGCCCTGCGGATGGATTCCCACGCGCAGCTGGAAATCCGTCGGTATGCCGAGACGATCGGCCGGGAGATCGTGCAGCCGCTCTTTCCGCTCGTGTGGGAGGCGTTCGTCGACTACCGGCTCGAGGCGCTGCGGCTCACGAAGCTCGACCGCGAGGTGATCCAGCGACTGGCCGCCCGGGCGGCGCAGCACGGCCTGCCCGCCGGCCACGCCGACTTCCTGGCCGTGCAGGATCCCTCCTGGGCCGGCCTCGATCGCTGCCGCGAGCGGGACGAGTGCCTCGCCAAGCTCACGAGCCTCGGACTCGTGCATCCGGCCGAAACCGCCTGACCTGATCGCGTGCGACTCGACGTCGCCCGCTTCCTCCGTCCCCTTCCCTTCCCTTTCCCCGGGAGCCCGACGCCCATGCCATCCCCCGCCGAAGAAGTGCTCGAACTCAACCGCCGCCTGCTCGCGGCCGTCGCCTCGGGCGACTGGAAGACCTACTGCCAGTTGGTGGCCGAAGACATCACCTGCTTCGAGCCGGAGGCCCGCGGGCACCTGGTGGCGGGGCTCCCCTTCCACGAGTTTTACTTCAAGCTCCCGACACCGGCCGGTGACGGAAAATCCCCGCCCACCGCCAAACCGGTGACGACCACCATGACTTCGCCGACGGTGAAGCTGCTCGCCGCCGACGTGGCGGTCGTGGCCTATGTCCGCCTCACGCAGACGCTCGACGACTCGGGCAAGCCGGTGACGAGAAGCTCGGAGGAGACCCGGATCTGGCAGAAGCAGGCCGGCCATTGGAAGCACGTGCACTTCCACCGCAGCCTGCCGTCTTAAGGAAAAACATCGCAGCGTGCGCCCGACGGGCGGATGCCCGTCCATCGTCAGTTTCCTGGCGAGCCTCCGCTCGCTGGCGTGGGCGTCGCATCCATGCGACGCAATCATGCGAAAGCTCAAACCATTG
>JBIIYN010000355.1:0-3826 GCA_044346795.1 Pirellulales bacterium | reverse complement strand
GGGCAGCCCCTCACGGACGACGCGTTTCCAGAGCAGGGCTTTCAGTGCCCGTCGTGGGATGAGGCCTTCTGGTGCGTGTGGCCGTGGGCGTGGGCGTGCGAGGATCGCTCCATCAGCGTGATGCCCCAGGCGATCCCCAGGCCGAGTGCCAGGCTCAGGGTGAGCAACATGCGGTCGTGGCTGTGAAACTGCACCTCGGGCAGCAGGTCGGCGGCGGCGATGCACAGGAAGGCGCCCGCGGCCAAGGCCATCGCCACGCCGATGATGGTCGCCTGGTGGTCGCCGAAGAGGCGGAGGCTGGCCAGAAAGGCCAGCGCGCCCAGGGGCACGACCAGGGCATAGAGGCCGTTGGCGATGCGGCGGCCGCGGCCCGACACGCCGGAGTTGAGCATGAGCGCCCCGATGATGGCGGCGTCGAAGGGTTTGTGGAGGAGCACGGCCAGGAACGTGGCGAAACCCGCCGTCCATCCGGCACCGTGATCGCCGTCGGCCTGAACCGAGGCCGCCAGCGCCGCGCCGTCGGCGAGGCTGTGGAGCGCCAGTCCGGCGAACGCGCCGCACCAGGCCCACCGGGCGTTGGCGGCCCCGCGGTTGCCGCCCTGGGCCGGGCCGGCATGGCCGTGGTCGTGTTGGTGATCGTGGTGATGGCCGGCCGCGTGATCGTGGCCGCAGTCGTGGGCCGCATCGCCGTCCGCGGTGTGGTGGGAATGGCCGTGGAAAGCTCTTTCGAGCAGGAACATCAGGAAGAATCCCGTCAGCACCCAGAGCATGGTGGTGTCGATCTGCCGGTCGAGCTGGAGGAAGGCGTGGGGCAGGAGGTGCAGCAGACCGACGCCGAGCAGCACGCCGCCCGTGAGCGAGAGGAGCACCTGCATCCGGCGATGACCCATCGAGAGAAATGAGAGCGATGAACCGCCCGCGTAGGCGGCGGCGGATACGACCGCCAGCTGGAGGGCCAGCGTCAGGAGCGGCAGCGGACCTGAGGCGGCGGTGGCGGCAAAGCAGAGCATGCGGATGTCTCGGTGGGCACGGGTCAACCCGCCATGATCGTGCACGGCCTTCCGCGGGGCAAGCGGCCGGCGCCGCGGCGGGCTGTCCGCGAGTATCAGCGGCGGTAGTTCCAGGGGGCCGGCACGGTCTGGTAGGACCGTGACGCCTGCTCCATCTGCTGCCGCACGTGTGCCCGCTCCGAGCGGGAGGCGTCGGCGGCGGCGAGGAGGCCCAGCACGATGGCCAGCACGTAGGTCACGATGTTCGCCCAGAGCACGCGGCCGTGGAACTTCATCGCGGTGCCGAATGCCTTCTTGACCTTGGTTCCGAAGAGCCCCAGCCGCACGCTCCAGATTTCGTCGAGCACCAGGTGCGCGAGAAACCCGAGCACCACCGCTCCGGAAATGAAGTAACGCCGCATCGGGTCGTCGTGGCTGAAGGCCAGGAAGGTGATCTGGCCGGCGATCGCGGCGGCGGGCAGGCTGTGGAGCATGCCACGAGGGACCGAGTAGTTCTCGAGCAGCCAGGTCGCGCCGAACCGGATCGCGGCATAGATCAGGGCGCCCGCGAGGATGATCGCCTCCATCGGCAGGCCCAACTGCTGGAATCGCTGCAGCAGCAGCATCGGCACGAGGGCGGCCGCGAAGGCCACGCTTTCCCGCATCGGGGTGCCGGAGCCGCTGTCGAGGTCGGGCATCATGCCCGCGACGGCGCAGACAGTGCCGCCCAGCACGCAGGTGGCCGGGGGCAGGCCTCCCACGTACCACGCGGCGGTGGCGTAGCCGATGCCTACGATCGACGAACCGGTGATGTGCGCCTGGAATCCGGGCACTGCGATCCCCCGCCAGAGTCCTGAGCCTGTCGTGGAGCGGGGGCGACCGCATGCGCACGACGTGCCCGTATGGCCACCCTCCATGATGGTCGACACGAACACGGAGACGGTCATCGACAACGCGGGCGGCGGCACGTTTGGAGATTCAGCGGAGGCTGCGCGGTCGCACGACCCCCTGCACTCCCCCTCCGGAAAAGATCGCGCAGACAGGAGGGCCTGCCGAGATAAGGGTCTTTGGGTGGCTTGCGTAGCCTGCTGTCATTGGTTGCTTTGCGTTGCCTGGGGTGGTTATGTGATCTTGGTGTGAACGCGACGGTTCTTTGTTCTGGGTTGTTTGTGTTTTCTGGGTTGAGTTTGCTTGTATTGCCTCGATTCCTTCACCCTGGGCCTTTTTGGCTTCGCTCTGCCGCGGATCAATCCCTACACTCCCGCCCCGCGGGTCCGGACGCATTCCGAACCTGCGGTTTCAGATCCGATCGCGTGCACCGTTCACCGGAGGCAGCAGTGGCGCTCGAAGGGTACGACCTGGTCATGCTCGGCATCCTCGCGGCGGCCGCGCTGCTCGGCTATTTCAAGGGGATCGTCTGGCAATTGGCGTGGATCGCCGGCATCGTTGCCAGCGGTTATGCCGCCTTCCGGTTCGGCTCCGTGCTGGCGCCGTTCTTCGGCAACCAGGCGCCTTGGAATCGGTTTGCGGCCATGCTGGCGATCTACGCCGGCACGTCGATCGCCGTGTGGCTCGTTTTCCGCGCGATCTCGGGAGCGATCAATGCGGTGCACCTTTCCGCCTTCGATCATCAGCTCGGCCTGCTCCTGGGGCTTGCCAAAGGGGTGCTGCTCTGCGTGGTGGTGACGTTTTTCAGCGTGACACTCGCTCCCGCCTATCGCCACCAGATCGTGGCCAGCAGGAGCGGCAGGCTCGTGGCCGAACTGATCGTCCGTGCCGACACCTACCTGCCCAAGGAGATTCACGACACGGTCGATCCGTTCGTGAAGCAGTTCGAGCGGCAGTTCGAAAACCCCTCGGGCTCTCCTGCGGCGGCGTTGGGACAGTCGCCGGCGTTCGCCGGCCAGCAGTCCCCCCTCAAGGCGATGTGGGAGGGGGTGACCTCCGCCGCCGCCTGGGCAGGCGCGGAGCAGGGGGGGGCTGGAGAGGGTGGTGCGTCGGGGCAGGGGGCGATGCAAGCCGGCGGTTCCTTGCCGGCCGGCAGCGCCTGGTTCGTGCCCCGGACGGCCGGTGCGGCCCCGGAGCCGACGCCCCAGCGCTACGTGACGCCGGCAGCCGCGACCACCGGACCGGGCGGCGGATTTGCGTCGCCGCAGCGGTTCGCTCCACAGCCCACCGCGTCGCCGATGCCCGCTCCGTCATTCAATCAGCAGCCCTTGCAGCAGCCCGTGGTTCCGCAACAGCCGCCCCAGCAGCGGTATCCCGTCGGCGCCCAATCGCCGTTGCCGCGGTGGTGAGCGGTCGGGGGACGGAACAACGCCCATGGCGTCCGACGCCGGCGGGGCAGCAGGCGGTTCGAGCCGGGAAATCATGCTCGAAAGCCACGAGGCCCGAACCGGACATAAGAGACATTATCGGACGTTGAGGGCAGGGGCGTTTTCGCGGCGACTGAGCTCGCCAACTCTGGCCGACCTCGTGGCGGCCGTTCGCCGGTTTCGCGACGACCGCGACTGACGGCATTCCATGCCACGGTGCGGACAGCCCGCGAGAAGAGCGGTTTCAAGGCGGGCTCGAGCCGACGAGACAACTCCGGCCTTGAGAGTGGACAGGAAGCACCTCGGCACCTCCACGATCGGGCCGCATCCAGCCCGATCGGTTCCGGCTGTTGCTCCTCGTGATCCGCCCCGCTCGGCCGTCGCTTGCCGAAGTGCCATTGGCCGACCTGTCCTTGGGTGCGGAACCAGGGGGCATGGAACGGCAGTCCGAAAAACCCGAACCGCGCGACTCCCGGAAGAAGCCGCATTCTCTGCGGCAGACGGGAGAGTGGAAAACCAACC
>JBIIYN010000287.1:0-5017 GCA_044346795.1 Pirellulales bacterium | reverse complement strand
AGCTTTTCGAGATCCTGCCGGGCCGCATCGCTGTCGCAGATCCTGTCGAGCAGCGCCGCAGCCGCCGCGGGAGCCTCCTCGAGCGGTCGACCGGAGTCCGCAGCGGCCGTCTCGAGCCGGACAAGTTCCTCGCCGAGCTGCGCCAGCCGCTTGTACCAGCTGACCGCCAGCCGATCGCGCGCGGGATCGGCTGGATCCGAAATCGCACCGAGCGCATCGAACGCCTCCGAAGCCCGCTCCACGGCGGTCTCGACACGGGTCATGTCCAGCGGCGGCGGTGCAGCCGGCACTGCGGCCGCCGGCACCGCATCACCGGCGGACGCCAGCCCATCGAGACCGGGGACGGAATCGAGCGCGTCGAGGTCCGGATCGGCGGCCATGGGCGGGGCGACGATGGCCAGATCGGCTGCGACATCCCGGCCCGGGGCGGCAGGCTTGACCGGTTCGGGGGCCGGCTCCGCATCTGCCGGTTTCTCGCCTGACCCGCCTTCCGGTTTCATCTCTCCCGCCGCGATCTCCCCGGGGGCGGCCTCGGCGTCATCCTTCGAGTCGGCGACGTCGGTCGGCTCCGGCGGCATGGTCGGCTCGCCGTCGGCGGCCTCCGTGGACGGTTCGTCCACCACCACGGCGACATCGTCACCGGTCGGAATGTCGTCGAGCGACGGACCGGCCTTCGGACCGGCCTTCGTGTCGGCCTTCTCGGGCTTCTTGTTGGGCGTCGTCGTGCCCGACTGCAACTTTTCCGGCAGCAGAAAGGCCAGCTGCGCAGGGGCTTTCTTGGCGAGCTTGAAGGGATCCTTGTGCAATCCCCAGATCAGGATCGCGTACGTGACGGGCAGTGCCAGCAAGCCCCCCATCACGACGCCCACCATCTGCCCGAGTCCGCCTCCCTTCGCCTTCCTGCCGGCCCGCTTCGCGGCGGGCGTGGCGACGACGGCCGCCGCTCCGGCGGCCGCAGCGGCCGACGAAAAAGCGATCGCGGCGACATCGTGCCCTGACTGCGACTCGTCCGCAACCGCCCCGAGCCGCTCGTCCACAGGCATGTGATCGACGTCGGCGAACGGAAAATCTGCACCGCCCGCCCCGGCATCGAATGACACGTCCTCCGCCGGCAGCCCACCGACCGGCTCTCCGAAATCCGCGGCCGGTCCCGGACCGCCGCCTGAATCGGCCGCCTCCGCCGCGATCTCCTCGGCTTCGATGTCGGCCAGGCCGAGTTCGTGGGCGATGTCGTTGTCGTCGAAGTCGTCGGGGGAGAGATCGGCGGAAGCGAAGTCATGCGAGCCCGGCTCATCGGCCGCTTCGGCCATCGGAATGATGCCGGATCGGCCGGTGCCGATGAGGATGTCGGAACCGTCGGAGTCGACTTCCGGCGGCGGAAAGAGGGCGAGGGGGATCTCGTTCGCCTGCGCATGCTGTTCGTCGCGCAATGCCGGGGGCGATGGGTCACCGTCGGGCTGATCGTTCGTCTCGAACGAAAACGCCTCCCGTTCCGCCTGCGGTGGCTCATCCACCGGTGTGAAGGCGGTGGGCGGTGTCTCATCGAGGGACGCAAAGTCGAATGCCCCCGCCTCCTCACCGGCATCCCCATTGCCGATGTCCAGCCCGGCCCACGGATCCGGTTCCGCACTCTGATTGTCGTCGTCGGTCGTCATGGATTGCTCCCAGCCTGACGCCACCGCCCGGGTTCCGCGCCCGGCGGGAAGCCATGGTGTGTGATGCTGACTGATACCGGACCGGTACCGGACCGCAGCCGGAGGTCGGTGCCGTTCGCTCCGGCTGAGCGGCACCTGCCGTCAAGTCTACCATCGGGGAGCGGCGGGCCGAACCCGGGCCCTTTGCGGCTCTCCGTGAGGCCTTTTTGAAAGCCGCCGGGCAACCCCACCAGGCCAGTCGCGGCAGCCCAAGCCCGTCTCAGCCGATTCCTCAGCCGATGCCGTAAGCCGCCCCGTACCGCTGCCGGAGGCTCTCCACCAGCCACCGCTCCGAAACCGGTTCCCCGGTGGCCTGCTCGACGAGGGGGGCGGACTCCAGTTGCCGCCCATGCCGGTGGACATGCTGCCGGAGCCACGAGAGGAGACCTCCGAAACGGCCCGCGGCGAGATCGCGATCGAGTCCGGGGAGTCGCCTGCGTGCAGCGGCCATGAGTTGGGCCGCGAAGATGTTGCCCAGCGTGTAGGTCGGAAAATAACCGATCAGGCCGGCGCTCCAGTGAATGTCCTGCAACACCCCCTCCCGGTCGGACGGCGGCCGCACGCCGAAGTCGCGCATGAAGCGTTCGTCCCAGGCTTCCGGCAGATCGGTGACGGCCAGATCGCCGTGAATCACGGCCCGCTCCAGATCGAACCGCAGCATCACGTGGAGGTTGTAGGTGACCTCGTCGGCGTCGACCCTGACGAAAGAAGGCTCGACGACCATGAGGGCCTGCTGCAGGCGGGCCGCGCTGGCATCGGCCAAAGCATCCGGAAAAAACCCCCGTGCCAGCGGAAAACACCAATCCCAAAACGACGGGCAACGGCCGACGAGATTCTCCCAGAGCCGCGACTGCGATTCGTGGATGCCCAGCGAAGCCGCCTCGCCGGGGGGCAGTCCGTACCATGCCGTGGGCAGCCCCTGCTCGTAGAGCCCGTGGCCCGCTTCGTGCAAAACCCCGAACAGGGCGGTGGGCAGCGACCGGGCGTCCCAGCGGGTCGTGATGCGGCAGTCATCCGGCCCCATGCCGGAACAGAAGGGATGGGCGGCGGTATCGAGCCGCCCGCGCTCGAAATCGAAGCCGATGCGGGAGGCCACCTCGCGCACGAATCGCTCTTGATCGGCCACCGGGTAGTGCCGTCGCAGGATTGCGTCGTCGGGCCGCCGCGTCGATCCTGCACACGCCTGCACCAGGGGCACGATCTCGGACCGCAGCCTGTCGAACTGCGCGGCGATGGAATGCCACCGGCTACCGGGCTCGTAGTCATCCAGCAGCGCGTCGTACGGATCGGCGCCGGGCATCC
Organism: Pirellulales bacterium; assembly: GCA_044346795.1. Lineage (GTDB taxonomy): Bacteria > Planctomycetota > Planctomycetia > Pirellulales > UBA1268 > CAMCQY01. The sequence goes on along the minus strand of JBIIYN010000287.1, from coordinate 2,021 downwards.
GGCAGGCGGCCAGTTCACGTTTCAGGTCGAACACCCGCCCCAGCCACGGCGCCAGCATCTTCCATGACGACTCCGCACGGGCCGCCACCCAGGCCTGCTGCGCCTCGACGCACGTCTTCGCAAGCGTGCCCACGAGCCGCTCGGGAACACGGGCGTGCTTCTCGAAATCCGCGCGGAGAAGGCGGATGGTGGCGCGGACCTGCGGCGATCCTTCCCGCGCCAACGGGCCGGCAGCCAAGGCGGCCAGTCGTTCGCCGTAGGCCGGATCGCATCGTCGTCGATGCCCGAGCGTGGCGACGGCCTCCGCCTGCGTCGCCCGATGGGCCGCCGCCTTCGGCGGCATCATCGTCTGCTCGTCCCAGCCGAGCAGGGATTCCACCGACGCCAGCACGGCGACCTCGCGGGCGTGCGTGCAGACCTCGTCGAAGAGTCGCTCCGGCTCGGATCGCCCGGTGGTGTCGGCCTGTCCGGTTGGGTTCGGTGGCATGCGGGAGAGTATGCTGGGATCGGGCCGACCGGGCAATCGACGGTCGGGCATCCCCTTCCCCGCCGCAGCCGCGCCCATGCTCGACGTGCTCGTGATCGCCCCGCATCCCGACGATGCCGAACTCGGCATGGGTGGCACCATCGCGTTGATGCTCTCGCAGGGGCTTTCGGTGGGCGTGCTCGACCTGACCGACGGCGAACCGACTCCCCGCGGATCGCGGGAAACCCGCTCCCGCGAAACGGCGGCGGCCACCGCGGCACTCGGGCTCCCCTGGCGGGAAAACCTCGGGCTTCCCAACCGCCGCCTGCGGGCGACACTCGCCGCCCGTGCCGCGCTGGCAGGGGTGATCCGCCGCGTTCGACCCCGTTGGCTCTTCGCGCCCCACTGGATCGACGCCCATCCCGATCATGTCGCCGCCACCAGGCTCGTGGAGGCGGCGCGGTTCTGGGCCAAGCTCACCAAGTGCGATCTCCCCGGGGAACCATGGCACCCGGAACGCATCTACTACTACTGGTGCGTGCATCTGAAGCTTGTCCGCCAACCGGCCTTCGTCGTGGACATCTCCACGACCTGGGAAACGAAGTGGGCGAGCCTGGCCTGCTACTCCAGCCAGTTTGACCAGACCGTCCTCAAGCCCACGGTCCTCGACAGGGTCGAGGCCGCATCGAGGTGGTGGGGAGCGACGATCGGCACGCTGCACGGCGAGCCCTTTTCGTCGCGGGAGCCGATCGCCCTCCGCGGATTCAGCGAGCTTTTTTAGCAGGCTGTGCGAGCTGCCCCTCCGCCGCCGCCTGCCGGGAGGCATGGAGAGATGGCACGGTCACGGCGACCGGGCGGGGGGCCTGCGGAAGGCTGAACGCGGCGCTCGCGAGCTGCCGATATCCCTCGGGTGGGCCGCGGGTGCGGCCGCTCGGCCTGCAGGACTCGGCTCATGGCCTCCCGAGACATCAACGTCATCGCTCTGGTGAAGGGCGGAGAGCGGTACGTTTTCCTGTACGACGACGACAGCCGCGAGGAAACCCTGCGGACGCTCGCGCGGTACGCCTCGAATCCGGAACTCAGTTTTTCCTGGTACGACGCGGCCACGCTGGGACAGAAGGTCCGGGGGAGCACGACGCACAGCCGCCGCCACCGGTTCGTGCCGCGAGCCGACCGCCCAGCCTAGGCAACCCCGATGGCCCTGCACACGTCGGCGGCGGGGGATGCGTTTTCGAAGGCCATCGAGAGGTTCCTGCGGTTTCTCGCCGCGGAACGCGGCGCTTCACCGCTGACCTTGAAGAGTTATCGCGAGGATCTGCGGCAACTCGAGGAGTTCCTGCGATCCGCCGGCTGCCGCACGCCCGCGGAGGCCTCGAGCGTGATCCTGCGGCGGTTCGCCGGAGGCCTGCACGCCGCCGGATACGCTGCCTCGAGCGTGGCACGGAAACTGGCCTGCACCCGCAGCTTCTACGCCTTCGCCCAGCGCGAGGGCTGGGTCCCCGCCAATCCGGCCAAGCCGCTGCGAAGCCCCAAGCGATCCCGCAAGTTACCCAAG
>JBIIYN010000359.1:0-3756 GCA_044346795.1 Pirellulales bacterium | reverse complement strand
TCTCACGGGGGAGGAGATCGGCAGGCTGCTTGCCGCCCCCCAAACGGGACAGGCGGGTGGCCTGCGCGACCGGGCGATCCTCGAACTCATGTATTCGTCGGGCGTCCGCGTGCGGGAATTGGTCAACCTCGACGACGCTGACCTCGACCTGCGCGGGGGCACGGTCCGCGTCCGCGGCAAGGGCCGCCGGGAGCGGCTGGGGATCGTGGGCTCCCACGCCCGTGAGGCCCTGCGGTCATGGCTCGCGGCACGCCCCCGGCACGCAGCGGCCACGGCCCGCCAGAATGCCCGCCCCCTGTTCACGAACAAGTTCGGCGGCAGGCTGTCGGTCCGCGGCGTGGCCCGCCTGCTCGAAAAGCATCTGGCGGCCGCCGGTCTCTCCCGACGCGCGAGCCCCCATACGCTGCGTCACAGTTTCGCCACCCACCTGCTCGACGCAGGTGCCGACATCCGCAGCGTGCAGGAACTCCTCGGCCACAAAAGCCTGGTGACCACGCAGATCTACACCCACGTGACCACCTCCCGCCTGCTCGACGCCTTCGACAAGGCCCATCCTCGCGCGCGGTAACCGCCACGCCCAACGGGCTGCGACCGCCGCCTCCTCACACGGGGCCTCACACCAGACCACGTCGCACGGCCCAGACCGCAGCCTGCGTGCGATCGCCGACGGCGATCTTGCGGAGGATGTTTTGGACATGCTCCTTGACCGTCTCCACGCTGATTGTCAGCGACTGGGCGATTTCCTTGTTGGAGAGCCCCAGTGCCATGTGGCGAAGCACCTGAGTTTCCCGCTGCGTCAGCGGAATATCCGGGTCGGGCGTCGCGATGCGATTGGCCATGGTGGTGGCCACGCGGCGCAATTCTCCGGATCTCATCGGCAGTTGGCCAGCCGCCGCTCCCGTGATGGAGTGGATGAGTTCGGCGCGGGTGCACCCCTTGAGCATGTAGTCGTGGGCTCCGGCAGCGACGGCCCGGGCCACGTAGGTCGGATTGTCGAACGTGGAAAGCATCACCACCCGGACGGAGGGCATGTCGGAACGAATTTTCTCCAGCGCATCCAGTCCGTCCTTGCCCGCCATGCGGATGTCGAGGAGAACGACGTCCGGCTTGAGTTTTCGCGTGAGCTTGATGGCCTCGTCGCCACTGGAAGCCTCCCCCACGATCTTCACCTCGGAACCGGCCAGAAGACTGGAGAGACCCCGGCGGACGACCTCGTGATCATCGGCAATGACTAGTTTGATGGACATCTGCGGTTTCAAATCTGCCGCGGCAGGCCTCCTCTGAACTCTCTCTCCGTTCCAGACACACGCATGGCCCCCGGGCCAACCGTGCCGACCGCGGAATTCTAACAAATCAAATTTTTTGAAACAACCGCGCACGACAGGAGCGGGACGGCGAAACGCCACTCACGGCGGCCGCACCCGCATCCGGGACAGCATGTCGGCCGCGCCACGGTCGAGCAGCATGCCGGCCACCCTCCTTCCGAGCGACTCCGGCTCGGTGGACACCCCCCGCGGATCGCCTGCGGCAGTCGCACCCCTGGCCGTCGCCGTGATCTTCGTGACGCGATCGCCCACATGCTCGAGCACGCAGCCCCCCAGTTCGAGCCCGCCATCCTCGGTCCGGCGGCCCCACGCCCCGATGGGTGCCAGACACCCACCCGCAAGCGCTGCGAGACAGCTCCGTTCAGCCCGCACGGCATCGTGTGTCGCGGAGTCGTCGACGGGCGCGAGCGCCCTCCGCAGCGGCTCGTCGTCGCCTCGAATCTGCACGCCCAAAGCCCCCTGCGAGACGGCGGGCCAGAACGAGTCCGGACGCAGGACGTGCGTGATGCGATTCGACAGGCCCAACCGTTCGAGCCCCGCGCCGGCGAGGATCAGGCAGTCATATTCGCCCGCGTCAAGCCGCCGCAGCCGCGTGTCGACATTGCCACGGACGGGCAGGACGTTCAAGTCGCCGCGAACCGCCTTCACCTGGGCGATCCGCCGCACGCTGGACGTGCCCACGACCGCGCCCGACCGCAGCGAATCGAGCGTGCATGGTTCCCTGGCGACGAGCACGTCGAATGGCATGGCTCGCACCGGCACGCATGCCACGTCCAACCCAGGCGTGACCTCGGTGGGCAGGTCCTTGAGGCTGTGCACGGCGGCATCGATCCGGCGTTCCAACAGGGCCCGCTCGAGTTCGCGGACGAACACGCCGTCGCCGCCGATGGCCGCGATCGGCACGTCGGTGCGCGAATCTCCCTGCGTGGAGATCGGGACGACCTCCACGACATGACCGAGCCGCCGCAGCTGCTCGACGACCCAGCCGGTCTGGGTGCGGGCCAGCAGGCTCGCCCGGGTGCCGACACGGATGGGGATTCGATGCCGCGGATGACCTGCCTGCGCGTCCATGGCTGTCCTGTTGGTGCGGTTGACCGGGCGGCCGCCGGGAGCCAAGGGAAGGCCGCCGCGGCCGACAGCCTACCGCACTTCCGCGATCGGCTGGGAGCCGGCACCGCTCCGCTCGGCCCGCGCCACGACCGCCACGTCCACGGCCGCCGCGCCGGCCGCTCGCAGGGCCGCGCAGCAGGCGGCGAGGGTCGCGCCCGTCGTCACCACGTCGTCCACGAGCAGGATGCTCTCTCCGTCAAGGCGGCAGCTGCTTCGAAAGGCCCCCTCCACGTTTCGTGGCCGGTCGGCGATCGGCAGTTCGTTCTGCATGGGGGTGGCCCGGTGCCGCGTCAACGCCCGCTTCCAGGGCAGGCCGAGGAGGCGGGCGACCCGCTTGGAGACCTCGTCCGCCGCGCTCGTGCCACGCATCGAACGCCGGATCCAGTGCATCGGCACGGGCACGACCCGGCCGGTTCCCCAGGAGAGCAGGGTCTCGCGATGCTTGCCGACGAGCAGCGTGCCCAGCGCCGCCGCCACCCCGTCTCCGGCGGGCCGCTTGGCGCGAAGCACCGCCTCGCGGAGGCCGCCGGTGTAGGAGGAGAGGATGGCGATGTGCCGCCAACCCGGAGCCCGCTGCGGGCAGACGCCACGGCCGCAGGCGGCATGGCCCGCCTCACCGCAGCGAAAGCACCGCGGCATGTCGGCGGATAGATCACGCGTGCAACTGCCACAGACAGCCGCCTGCCAGGGAAATGCCCCGGGTCCCCCCGTCGGCCCACCATGTGCGGCCTCGCGCCCGTCGCGCGACTCGCAGAGGCAGATCGGACACCGCGCCGGATAGACGAGTTCGACGCCACAGGCCGCCCAACGGGCAATCTCCCGCCGCAGCGATCGACCCCATCCCGGGGCCGTGCCCACCCCGCCATCGGCCGCGTCGTAAGTCTCTTCGATGCCCTTCATCCGGCGGGTGCTCCCCAGGATTCCGTCCCGGGAATGTCCCGGGATTGCGGCGACTTCTTCGGTCTCGAACCGACCTGATTCCCGGTTGACGCTTCCTGCCGGCAGGCGTACCTTCCGGCCCGCATTCGATGTTCCGCCCGCCACCCCGCAGGCCCGGGCCGTGGCCGGCCGCAGGCGAGAGCCGCCGGCCGATCGTTCCATCGTCCACCACGGTCGCGATTCGTCAAGCGTTCATGCTCATCGACCGCTACATCACCCGGGCGCAGTTGCACGCCTTCACGATCGTGTTCGTGAGCCTGGCCGGGCTGACCTTCGTGGTCGATGCGTTCACGAACATCGAAGAATTCATCGCCCACGCGCCCGAGGCGGGTGGCCTGGCGCGGGTGTTGGGCGCGTACTACGGCTACCGGCTCATCTCGTT
>JBIIYN010000338.1:0-4143 GCA_044346795.1 Pirellulales bacterium | reverse complement strand
GCTGGCCAGCGCCATGTTCGCGCTCTCCTGGCTGGAGCGGCACAACGAACTCACGGCGCTGCTCGCCGCCGGAATCACCCGTTGGCGGATCGCCCGCCCGACGCTCGTCTTCGCCGCGGTGGTCAGCCTCCTCGCCATGGCGAACCGTGAACTCGTGCTGCCGAGCATCAGACACCATTTCACCCGAAACGCCCAGAATCTGCGCGGCGATGCCGCGCATGGCTTCGACGCCCGCTACGACCATGCGACGGAGATCCTGTTTCGCGGTCGATCGGCACAGCTTGCCGCCTGTCGCATCGACACCCCAAGCCTGCTGATGCCCCCGGCCCTCTCCGAATACGGCCCGCAGATCAACGCGGGCGAGGCGGTCTGGAAACCGGCCGACGGCAGGCACCCGGCGGGCTATCTGCTGTCGGGCGTCAAGGAGCCGGCCGATATCGATCGCCTCGCCCCGCTGCGGGCCGGCGGTCGGGCCGTGGTGGTGACGCGGGCGGCTGCTGAATGGCTCGCGCCGGGGCAGTGCTTCGTGGCCAGTGACGTGACGTTCGAGCAGCTGATCGGATCGTCGAGTTGGAGCCAGTATTCATCGACCGTGGAACTCGCCCGCGCGATCTCGAACCCGAGCCTGGGGGTCGGTGCGGAGATTCCGCTGCGGGTCCACGCCAGGATCGTGTCCCCCTTCCTCGACATGTCGCTGGCGCTGTTGGGCATCCCGTTGGTGGTGGGCCCGAATCGCCGCGGCATCTTCGTGGCAGTCGGACTGTGCGTGCTGTCGGCGGTGGTTTTTTTCCTGGTGATCTTCGCCTGCCATGCCCTCGCGACGGCCTACGTCATCAGCCCGTCGATCGGCGCCTGGGCCCCGCTGCTCATCCTCGCCCCGCTGGCCTCCTGGGCGGCCCAGCCCATGTGGCAGTGAGGGCGGCCGGCGGCATGGCGGCCGCATCCCGGGCCTTCGGTCATTGGTCGCCCGTCATGGTACGGCCGCGGGCTCGGCCGCGGGCTCGGCCGCGGGCTCGGCCGCGGGCTCGGCGGCGGGCTCGGCGGCATCGGGGGCTGGGACGGCTTCTTGTTGCGCGGCACGGAACTCCACGGTGCGGGTCACCAGACCGGCCAACTCGTCGAGTGCAGCCGTCGCGGCGACCTCCTGCGGCACCCGCCAGACGAGCACCGCGGAAACCTTGCTTTCCGGATCGGAAGCGACCCAGATCTGGGTCTCGCCCTCGGTGCTTTTCGTCTCGGGATTGCCCGCCACGATGCGTTCGAAAGGCTGCTGGCCGACGAGTTTGAGCACCGACCATGACGCCCTGCCGCCCGAATCGGGCTGCCCTTCCGCCACCGCCCAGGCTGCCTTGGCAAATGCGGTTTCCTGCTGGACCTGATTCAAGATTCTCTTCTTCATCTCCTCGAGGCCGCTTTCCTTGTCTGTGAGAACGCCGACGGACAGTACGACCGGCAGTTTGGCGTCGTCGGCGTCAAGCAACGATTCGAAGGCCACCCGGAAACCGGGAAAGTCCTGGAGAAATGGCGGCTTGGACTGCGGCGCTTCACCGGTCACGTCCTCCGCCTCGAAGAGTTTCGGGACTCGCAGCTTGAGTCGATTATCCGCAAGTTCATGCGGCGTGGAGCGAAGCCTCTGCAATTCTCCATCCCGCCGGTAGCGGCCGAGGCTCTCGCGAAAATCCGCGTCATATCCCCCCGAGAAGCAGCCCGACACGGCGACCCCCCCGAGACAGGCCAGAAGGGGCACGAACCGAACGAACCGACACATGACGATTCTCCGCACAGGAACGGCTTGCCGCACATACACGCGAAAATGCTGGCGGAGCCGTCAGATCACTCACATTCGCTCCGACGGGAGGTTCGGCGGACGCCGCCCAGGAGACATGATTGTGACAGATTTAATGAATTCGCAACCGGGAGACCCAAGCCGGCGAAGCATCGCATTTCGCCCCAAGCACGCTGCCCGCAAGGGTTTCCGAACCGTTCTTTTTTATCCAAGCCTATTTCTTCAACCCCAAACCCCTGAACCGCCGATCTCATCCGTGCGAGCGTCGTTTTCGCAGAATCAGGTGCAGGCAGGCCGAGGTGGCCGCCGGCTCCCTGTTTCGCAACGTTCGCGGCGAAGGAGTGCCACCAGCCATGCGGATCACCACCTCCAGATTTGGACGGATCGACGTCGAACCGGCAGACGTCCTCCACTTCCCCAGCGGACTGCCCGGGCTCGAGGACTGCCGCGACTGGGCGTTGCTCGCCGACTCCGGCAACGACGCCCTCGGCTGGCTGCAGAGCACCACCCGAGGCGATGTCGCGCTGGCCGTCGTCAGCCCCCGGCGGTTCGTGCCCGACTACCAGGTCCGCATTCCCCGCAGTGAACTGACCCCCCTCGGGCTGGCCGACATGCGTCAGGCCCAGGTGGTGGTCGTCGTCGGGAAAACCGCCACGGGCCTCACCATCAATCTCAAGGCGCCGATCGTCATCAATCTCGAAGCTCGCACCGGCCGACAGGTCGTCGCCAGTGGCGAGCATTCCGTGCAACACGAACTCACCCCCAAACAACCGCCACTCAAAAAGAGTGCATAATCTCTGTAGCCCCGACACGGGATCGTCGGGAATACGAAAGGATCAGGAAGGAACCAGCGATGCTCGTGCTCTCCAGACAACGTGACGAAAGCATCATGATCGGCGACAGCATCGTCGTCACGATCGTTGACATCCGGGGAGACAAGGTCCGGCTCGGCATCAACGCTCCGACCGAGATTCCCGTACACCGGCAGGAGGTGTACGAGGCGATCCAGCGGGAGAACCTGCGAGCATCGCGACTCGAGCCAAACGATACCCAGGACATCGGCAAGTACGCGGCCCGCAGCCCCAACGGCCCCCCTCGCCCCCCCGAAGCCCCGCGCCGCTAGTCGGCGTTCAGGCGTGGAAGTAGGGTGGCTCGTGGCCGGCCTTCCACTTGATGTTGCAGCCGATGCTCGGCTTCTGGTCGGCCACGGGCGGCCGGCCGGCCAGCAGGGCGTCGAGCGCCGCCCGCAGGTCGCCACCCGTCACGGGAATGTCGCCCCCCGGACGGCTCGAGTCGAGCTGACCGCGATACACCAGGCCGCGACCGGCGTCGAAGAGGTAGAAATCGGGCGTGCAGGCGGCGTGGTAGTCCTTCGCCACCTGCTGCGTCTCGTCATAGAGGTAGGGAAACGGATACCCCCGCTCCTCCGCCTCCCGCACCATCTGCTCGGGCGAATCGGCCGGGTGACTGGAGACGTCGTTGGAACTGATCGCCGCGAAGCCGACGCCCCGCGGAGAATAGTCCCGCCCCAACGCCGCCAACTGGTCGGCCACGTGCTTCACGAACGGGCAGTGGTTGCAGATGAACATCACCACGGTGCCCTTCCGGCCGGCCGCCTCGGCGAGGCTCACCAGCCGGCCGTCGATGTTGGGCAGTTCGAATTCGGGCGCCCGCGTGCCGAGCGGCAGCATCGTGCTGGGGGTGCGAACCATGAAACTGTCTCCTGATCACTCGGGCTCGAACGCGGAACCGCGGACCCCTGCATGGTATCGCGCTCACCGCCGGAGAAAAACCCGCCGGGCATTCGCGGTGGTCTCGGCGGCGAGCCGCTCGAGCGACACGCCGCGGGCGATCGCCAGACAGCGGGCGGTGTGCACGACGTGCGCGGGCTCGTTGCGCCGTCCGCGCAGCGGTTCCGGGGAGAGAAATGGGCTGTCCGTCTCGATCAACAATCGATCGGCGGGCACACCCGCGGCCACCTCGCGGAGGGCGGCGGCGGAGCGAAAGGTCACCATGCCGGCGAATCCCAGCGTGCAGCCGAGCGACACCGCCTCCGCCGCCTCCTCACCGCTGCCGGTGAACGCGTGCAGCACCACCGTCAACGGCCCCCTGGCGAGTGCCTCACGCAGCGCATCGAGCGTGTCGCGGATGCTGTCGCGCGTGTGCACCACCAGTGGCAGCCCCAGCCGCTGCCCGAGCCGGATGTGACGGTCGAAGAATTCCCGCTGCAGTTCCCGCGGCGCGGAGTCGCGATACCAGTCGAGCCCCGTCTCGCCGACCGCCGCCACCCGGCCCGACACGACCAGTCGGGTGATGCGATCCCATTCGTCGGCCTCGATTTCGCCGACGTCGTTCGG
>JBIIYN010000353.1:0-3846 GCA_044346795.1 Pirellulales bacterium | reverse complement strand
CCAGGCGTTTCTTTCGCTCTCGATCAACTGCGCGAAGTGCCACAACCATCCGCTCGAAAAATGGACCAACGACCAGTACTACGCCTTCGCCAACCTCTTCGCCCGCGTGCGGGCGAAGGGCTGGGGGGGCGAGCCCCGCGACGGCGACGGCGTGCGGACGCTCTACGTCGAGTCGCGCGGCGATCTCCTCCAGCCGAAGACGGGCCGGCCGCAGCCCCCCGCGCCGCTCGACGGCGAGCCGCTGCCGATGGACGACGCCGGCGACCGCCGCGAGGCGCTCGCCCGCTGGCTCACGGCGCCGGAGAATCCCTACTTCACCCGGGCGATCGTCAACCGGGTGTGGGCGAATTTCTTCGGGATCGGCCTCGTGGAGTCGGTGGATGATCTGCGGGCGACGAATCCCGCGAGCGATGAAAAGCTGCTCGCGGCGCTCTGCGACTTCACGAAGCAGCACGGCTACGACTTGAAGCCGCTCATGCGGCTGATCCTCCTGTCGGAGACCTACGCCCGCTCGAGCACGCCGTTGCCTGAGAATCGCGACGACCGCCGCTGGTTCGCCCGGGCCTATCCGAGGCGGCTGATGGCGGAGGTGCTGTCCGACGCGATCGCCGACGTGACGGGCCTGCACGACCGCTACGCCGAGATCGTGCGGGCCGACGGCTCGACGGAGAAGGTGACCGGCTACGACACCGACACCCGGGCCCTCGAGCTCCGCGACTCGACCGTGAAGAACGCCTTCCTCGACACCTTCGGCCGCAACGCCCGGGAGATCACCTGCGAGTGCGAGCGGTCGAGCCAGCCGAGCCTCGTGCAGGTGCTGCATCTCTCCAACGGCAACACGCTCAACGACAAGCTCGCCGCGAAGGAGGGGCGGATCACGCAGATCATGGCGACCGACCCGAAGCCGGCCGACCTGGTCGAGGGGGCGTGGGTGCGCACGCTCTCGCGGCCGCCCACCGCCGAGGAGCGCAAGCCCTTCGAGGAGATGCTCTCGGCGGCGCCGCCCGAGGAGAAACGGCAGATCGTCGAAGACATGTATTGGTCGCTGCTCACGAGCCGCGAATTCCTCTTCAGGCATTGAAATTCATGGGTGGCTGTATGGGGCGGAGAAAATCAGGAGCCGGGATCGGCGGAAGCTCGAGGAGCCTTGGGCGTATCCTCGCCCCGGCGGGGAGCCATTCCGCCGTGGGAGCGGCGGACAGATCACTGTTGCCGTCCCGGCGGCGCGTCGCCTTGGGCTCCCTCTGCGTGCTGGCACTGGCCGCTATCCGATCCCACGCCGCGCCGGCGTATGATCGGGAGATCGCGCCGATCCTGCGGACCTATTGCTCCGGCTGCCACAACGACCGCGACGCGGAGTCCGAGTTTTCGGTCGAGCGGTTCGCCACGCTGCGCAAGGGGGGCGCCGGCTCCGGCGACCCGATCGTGCCGGGCGACGCCGCGGCCTCGATCCTCATCCAGCGGATCAAAAGCACCGACTCCGACCACATGCCGCCCGACGACGAGCCGCAGGTGCCCGCGGCCGACCTGGCCACGCTCGAGGCCTGGATCAAGGCGGGCGCGGCCGGCCCCACCACCGACGCCTCGATCCTCGAGACGCTGGTCGTGCCGAAGCTGCCGCCGTCGCGGGGACCACGGCCCGTCACGGCGGTCGCCGCCAGCCCGGACGGCGGCCGGGTCGCGGTGGCCCGTGGCCGCACGATCGACGTCGTCGCGGCCCGAGATCTCGCGGCACCGTCGCCCAAGCCGCTCCTCACGATCACCGACCTGCCCGGCCCGATCACCGCCGTCCACTACTCCCGCGACGGCTCGCGGCTCGTCGTCGCGGGCGGAATCACCGGCCTCCGCGGCGTGGCGGAGATCCGCGACGCGGCGACGGGCAGGCTGCTCCGGTCGTTCGCAGGCCACCGCGACATCGTCTACGACGCGGAATTGTCGCCCGATGAAACCACGCTCGTGACGGCGGGCTACGACCGATCGATCAGGCTCTGGAACGTGGCCGACGGGTCGCTCCGCAGGTCGATCGACGTCCACAACGGCGCCGTCTACGACCTCGCCTGGCATCCGACCGGAAAACTGTTCGGTTCGGCGAGCGCCGACGAGACGGTGAAGCTCTGGCGGACAGGCGACGGCGTGCGGCTCGACACCTTGAGTCAGCCGCAGGGCGAGGTGACGAGCGTCGCCTTCACGCCCGACGGCAGGCACGTGATCGGCGCCGGCCGCGACAAGCGAATCCGTCTCTGGAAGCTCGCGTCGCTCGACGCCCCGGCAATCAATCCCCAGGTACACTCGCGGTTTGCCCACGAGGCGCCCGTCGTGGCGATCGCCCTGTCGGTCGACGGCCGGCGGCTCGTCACGACCGCCGAAGATCGCTCGCTGAAATGCTGGAGCGTGCCCGACCTCGTGCTCGCTCAAGACTTCCCCCGGCAGCCCGACCTCGTGGCGGCGCTCGCGCCCACGCCCGACGGTCGATTCCTGCCCGGCCGAATGGACGGCTCTCTCGCCGCGATCGACGTGGCCGGCATGAAGGCCGCGAGCGCTGGAAACACAGCCGCGGCGACGCCGCCGGCGGCAGCCCTCGCGCCGGCCGCGAGCACCCCTGTCGCGGCCACGCTCTCCGAGACGGAGCCCAACGACACCGCCGCCGCGGCCCAGCCGGTGACGACGCCCGTGTCACTCGCCGGCTCGATCCGGTCGGCCGGCGACATCGACTGCTTCCGCTTCCCAGGTCAGGCCGGCGTGCCGCTCGTGCTCGATGTGATCGCGGCCTCGGGCACGCCGAAGTCGAACCTCGATTCACGGATCGAGGTGCTCGACCGCGATGGCAAGCCCGTGGAGCAGGTGGTGCTCCAGGCGGTTCGCGATTCTTGGCTCACATTTCGCGGCAAGAACTCGACCGCCACCGACGATTTTCGCGTGCACAACTGGGAGGAGATGGAACTCGACGAATATCTCTACGTCGGGGGCGAGGTCGTGAAGTTCTGGCTCTACCCGCGGGGCCCCGACTCCGGTTTCATGGTCTATCCGGGATTCGGCACCCGCCAGACGTTCTTCCACACCACCGCCATCACGCATGCCCTCGGCGAGCCGGCCTGGATCGTCGAGCCGCTGCCACGAGGGGCGAGCCCGACCCCGAATGGCTTGCCCGTCTTCCGCATCCCCTATGAAAACGACGACGATTCATCGCGTCGTCTCGGCACCGACTCGCAGCTGATCTTCACGCCGCCGGCCGACGGCGAGTACCTGGCGCGGGTCACCGACGTCCGCGGCTTCGGCGGGGCGAGCGACTTCCACTACACGCTCGGCATCCGGCGTCCCAAGCCGTCGTTCACGGTGGCCGTCGAACCCAAGGATCCCACGGTGAGTCCCGGCGGCTATCGCGAACTCACGTTCAAGGCGACCCGGATCGAGGGGTACGACGGGCCGGTGCGGATCGAAATGGAGAACCTCCCGGCGGGCTTCACGTTCCACGGGCCCATCGAGGTCGAAGCGGGGCAGTTGGAAGCCCGGGGCGTGATCGCCGCTGCAGCCGACGCACCGGCTCCGGACGAGGCAGCCGACAAGGCCGTCAAGGTACGGGCAGTGGCCATGATCGACGGCCGCGAGGTCGTGCAGGATGCCGGCACGCTCGGCAACGTCCAACTCGGCGACAAGCCCAAGGTCACCATCGAGATCGTGCCGGGGGCCGATCCGGCCGTCGTGCGGCAGGTGCCGGGAGAGCCGCTCGAATTCACGGTCCGGCCGGGGCAGACGATCTCCGCGAAAGTGAAGGTGACGCGGCACGACTACGCCGACGCGATCGAATTCGGCAAGGAGGGTGCAGGCCGCAACATGCCGCATGGCGTG
>JBIIYN010000352.1:0-3850 GCA_044346795.1 Pirellulales bacterium | reverse complement strand
ACGAGCACTGCATCGTGGCGGTCGAACGGGCGGCCGAGCTGCAGGACGACCCTGGCTGGCTCGGAGATGTCTGGCGGCAGCTCAACCGCAAGCGGCCCCTGCTTCTGGCGCTGCTGATCCACGACCTCGGCAAGGGGTTCGTCGAGGATCACAGCGAGCTTGGAGCAAGGCTGGCCCGCGACATCGCGGGCCGCTTCGAGCTGCCGGAAGACGAGGCCGAGATCGTGGAGTTTCTGGTCCACAAGCATCTCGCCATGGCGCACCAGGCCTTTCGCCGCAACACCGCCGACGACAGCCTCGTGGTGCGGTTCGCCCGGGACGTGGGCTCGCCGGAGGTGCTGCGGATGCTCGCCGCCCTCACGGCGGCCGACGTCGCCGCCGTGGGCCCGGGCGTCTGGACGCGGTGGAAGGCCGACCTGCTCGGCGACCTCTACTTCCGCACGCTCAACACCCTCGACGGCGAGAGTCCTTCGGTGTCGGCCGAGCGGCATCGCCGGGCGCTCGACGACCTGCTCGCCGGCCGCGACCCCGCCGACCCCGTCGTCCAACTCGCCCGGCAGTTGCCGTCCTCCTACCTCCACGACACGGAGCCGGCCCGCACGCTCGAGGAGCTGGCGAAACTCGTGCGGCTGGAGCCGAAGGGGCTGTTCATCGGCACCCGCTGGCAGCCGGCGACCGGCACGGTCGCCATCACCGTCGCCGCGCGGGAGTCGGTCGCCAGCGGCATCTTCCACCGGCTGACCGGAGCCCTTACCAGCCAGCGGCTGGAAATTCTCGCCGCCGACATCCACACGCTCGACCAGGGCCTCGTGCTCGACCACTTCGTCGTGCACGATCCGGACTACGCCGGGGAGCCGCCGGCCGAGCGGCTCGCGGAGGTCGCGGATGCGATCCGCGCGGCGTTGCGGGCCGATGCGTCGCCCTCGTTCATGCGGCGCTGGAATCCGTTCGCACCGCTGCCGAACCCGGCGGCCATCGTCCCGGCCCGCGTGCGGTTCGACAACGAGAGTTCCGCGCACGCCACCATCCTGGAGGTCTTCGCCCACGACTCGGTCGGCCTGCTCTATGCGATCGCGCGGGCCATCTTCGAGCATGGGCTGTCGGTGCGGTCGGCCAAGATCGGCACCTATCTCGACCAGGTGGTGGACGCCTTCCACGTCACCGACGAATCGGGCCGCAAGGTGGTCGACCCCGAGCGGCTCGCCACGATCCGCCACTCGCTGGAACGCGTGGCCGCCCCGGTCACGGGACCGGGGGGAGGGGAACGGGCCTGAGCGTCAGCATCCGTCGTCGCCACGCCGTTTCGAACGCGGCGACCGACGTGCCGACGAGCCGCTCGAACTCGGCCACCCGTCCGGCCGCTTCCCCGGCTCCCGTGGCCGGCCGGCAGAGCCCCGCCAGCGACCGCGGTGCGAGCACCGGTTCGAGGACGGCAAGGTGGAAGGCCAGCCCCCACGCCACCAGGTAGCTCTGCCGGCTCGCCGTCCGCCCGCCGGCGTGCCCGACCAGAAACTGCGTCTGCCCGGCCCGCAGCAGTTCCTCGAGCGGTGGGGCCGCGCCGCTCGCCAGCAATTCCTGCAGCGCCTTGAGTCGGGGCGGATCGGCCGCGTCGAGCCGCAGTTCACCGGCTTCGAGCGGCGCGGTTTCGAAGACCTGCGCGAGTCCCTCGTCGAGCCAGAGCGGCAACGCGAGCCGGCCGTCGGCCGAGAGCTGCCGGTCGGCGTAGGCGTGCCAGGCCTCGTGGGTGAGCCGGCCGGAGAATTCGCGGCGGGCCTCCGCCACCCGCACCGCATTCTCCCGGCGCGTGGCGGCGAGCTGCGCGAGCAGCGCATCCCGTTCCCGGTGCCAGCGGTGGCGGGCCAGTTGCACGATCTCGGCCCGCCTGCCAGCGGCCACGCCCTGTCGCTCGAGATCGCCCGCGAGCCGCCGCACGTCCGCATCGAAGCCGCGGTCGCGGGCCGCGACCGCGCGCTCGGCCAGCGCGAGGTTGTCGGCCGCGGTCCGTTCCTGCTCGATGATCGCCGGCATGTCGCTGCCCGCCACGAGCAGGTCGCGGTCCGGCACGTAAAACGCCGGATGCATGGCCTCGACGCCGAGTTCGGCCTGGACGCCACGGTATTCCGCGGCCGTGCCGCACAGCCTGACCGAAAGGCGGGGCGGACCATCCGCGGGAGCTGGTGGCGGCACGAGGGCCTCGAGCGCCGCGAGCACCTGTTCGAGCCGCACGACGGCCTGCCTCGTGAGGGTCGCATCGGCCGAGCTGTCGAGCCTGAACCAGCGGCCCGCGTACCGCCAGGGGCCGTCCTCGGAGTCGCGCACGAGCGTCACCGCGGTCTCGGCGGCGTGTTGGCTGCCGCGGCGGTTGCGAAACGTCTCCACACGCTTCGCGAGCACGTCGCGATCGGCCGGCGGCAGCCGCTCGATCGCCACGATACGCTCCGGGTTGATCGGAGCCCACGTGATCAGCTCCATGGCCCGGCCGGGCGGCTGGATGATCTGCACGAAGCCGACGGCGGCATCGCCGTCACCCGCGTCACTCGGGCCGACGACGAGCCCCTGCAGCCGCCGCCCGTCGCCGAGCGTGAGGGTCTCGAACTTCCACGGCGTGGTCGCGAGGCCCTGCCGCGGCTCGGCCGACAGGGCCAGCGACGGCACGAGGGCCGTCAAGGCCACGACCACACCGGCGCGTCGCACGGGAAGCCGGATCATGCTCGACCCGCCGTCGGATCAGAAGTAGGTGTTGATCACGTTCTCGAAGAGCTCCTGGCGGCCGCTCGTGCAGGCCGCCGCCTCGCCCTTGGCGAGCATCTCCTTCTCGAGCGTCTTGAAGCTCTCGCCGCCCGCCTCGATCCGCTTGCCCAGCGGTCCCGACCAGCTCGCATACCGCTCGTCGAGCAGCTTCTGGATGCCGCCGTCGGCCCGCATCGCGGCGGCGATCTTCAGGCCGCGGGCGAAGGCGTCCATGCCGCCGACGTGGGCGTGGAACAAGTCGACGGGCTCGAAGCTCTCCCGCCGCACCTTGGCGTCGAAGTTCACCCCGCCGGGAGCCAGCCCGCCGTACTTGAGGATCGAGTACATGATCTGGGTCGTGAGGTAGATGTTCGTGGGGAACTGGTCGGTGTCCCAGCCCACCAGCGTGTCGCCGGTGTTGGCGTCGATCGAGCCGAGGAAGCCCTGCATGCCGGCATATTCGAGCTCGTGCTGCATCTCGTGGCCGGCGAGCGTGGCGTGGTTGGTCTCGATGTTCATCTTGACGTGCTTTTCGAGCCCGTACGTCCGCAGGAAATTGATGCACGTCGCGCAGTCGAAGTCGTACTGGTGCTTGGTGGGTTCGCGGGGTTTCGGCTCGAAGTAGAACTGCCCGGTGAAGCCGATCTCCTTCGCGTGGTCGACGGCCATGTGCATGAACCGGGCGAGGTGGTCGACTTCCCGCTTCATGTCGGTGTTCCACAGGCACTGGTAGCCCTCGCGGCCGCCCCAGAACACGTAGCCGGCCCCGCCGAGCATGTGCGTCACCTCCATCGCCTTCTTCACCTGGGCGGCGGCGTAGGCGAAGACCTCGGCGTTGCAGCTGGTGGCGGCACCGTGCACGTAGCGCGGATTGCTGAAGAGGTTGGCGGTGCCCCAGAGCAGCTTGATGCCGGTCCGGTCCTGGTGGGCCTTGAGCGCGGCGGCCACGGCGTCGAGGTTCGCATGTGACTCGGCGAGGGTCTTTCCCTCGGGCGCGACGTCACGATCGTGGAAGCAATAGAAGCCGACACCGAGCTTCTCCATGAATTCGAAGGCCACCGCCACCCGGGCCAGGGCCGCGTCGAGCGTGTCGCCACCCTTCTCCCAAGGACGCTGCATC
>JBIIYN010000351.1:0-3863 GCA_044346795.1 Pirellulales bacterium | reverse complement strand
GAACACCATCGCTTTCTCCTGGTCCGGGCCGTCTCCGACCCGGTCGAGGTTGCACACTCGTGATGCGAGCCCCGGAAATCGGGCGACATCCGCGAGGGTCTTCAGCTTGATCGTGTTGTAGAGACTGTGTGCTGTGCCGGTGGCGGCATCGATCGCCGCGTAATCGTCGCCGGCGATCCTCAGGCCGGCCAGAATGCAGTTGAGCGTGGTCGTCGATTTGCCGCTCCCTCCGCGGCCGGTCAAGAGCACCGCGGCGTGGGGGCCGCCGATGCAGGCGGCGTGGACCACCTGGCAGCCCAGCGAGGCCAGCCACCAGTTGAGCAGGACGCTGAGCGGATATCCCTTTTCGTAGTAGGGGATCGAATCGGCCCGCTCGATCCAGTAGAGCCCCCGCCGCTGCGCGCGATCCCAGAGCACGAGGATGTCTGGCCCCAGATGAAAGACCGACCGGATCCGCTGCCCGTTCAGGCCCTTGATCTCTCGCCGGCCCTGCAGGTGTTCCCACCACCGCAGCCGCAGCAGGTCGACGAGACGGGCCGCCGTGAAGGGGAGAGGCGTTCCGGTCGACTCCGCGTCGAACAGGTCGATGGTGAGTTCGGGCGGGTTTTCGGCCGGTCTCTCGAGATGCGCGAGCGCCGGCACGATCGCGGGAACGAGCGCCGGACCGGCGAATCGGAGCCGCAGCGTGCGTCCGGCGACGCGGAAATCCCACACGACGACCTCCGAGCCGGCGGTGGCCCGGTCGAACCCAGTCGCGACGGTGTCGAAAAACGCCAGCTGATCCGCTTCGCTCGGCGTGGTCATTTCAGGTTCGGCCATCCGGAGGCCTCATCCACCTCGTGGACCGGATCGGCCAGCAGAAGGGCCTCCATGTCGGTGTACTTCTGGAGGGCCGGCGCTGCGAATACGGGAGCGTCGGCCGACGCTGCGACTGGCGTTGCAATGCCGCCCTCGCCCTGCACGATGTTGAGGAGTTGCTCGGCACGAAGCTGATCGACGAAGGCCGTGACCGAAGCCGCAATCGCTGCGGCATCGCCGCGGAACGAAGACTGTGCCGCCACGATCAGCCCATCCAGGGTTCGACCGTCGCCCAGCCACTCCCAGATCCGTCCACCGACACCGTCGAAGCTGTAATAGGTGCCATTGCCGAGATTGACGACGACGACCTCGTCTTCGATCTTCTCGTGCATGACGTTCGGAAGGTCGTTGCGGAGGATTTCGGGCATGGGTGGTCTCTGGTGGAGAGTGTTGGGGAATGACAGAAGGAGTGCAGAATCGTTCAGGTGGCCTGAGCCGCCGCCTGTCGCCGCCGGTCGATGAGTTTCTTCAACACGAGCAGGCGTTCCGGCTGTTCGTCGGCACGCGCGAGGTTGACGTTGGATCCGTGCAGGCGTCGGCGGTAGAGGACGGCATCGAGCATGACGGTCTTGAGCCCGGCTTCGCACAGCCTCGCATACCAGTCCATTTCCACCCCGAGTTGCAGCGACTCGTCGAACAGGCCGACGCGGTCGAGCGATGCACGCCGTATCAGTATCGCGGGAGCAATCGGGGCTTGGACGACCTGGCCGGCGAGGTGACGAAATCGGGCCCGGTGCTCGTCGTCGAGTTCCGGGCTGACAAATTGCTCCATGTGGCCGTACACCGCGTCGGTCTCGGGCGAGGTCTCGAAGACCTGCGTCTGGCGAGCAAGCTTGTCTTCGGTCCAGACGTCGTCATCATCGAGAAATGCGAGAAATTCCCCGGTTGCCTGCGTGATGCCGGCATTGCGGGCCGCTCCCGTGCCCCGATTCTCCTGCCGTACGAACCGCACGCGATCGCCGAAACCGGCCACGATGTGGGGGGTGTGATCGGTCGAGCCGTCGTCCACGACGATGATTTCGCGGTTCCCATACGACTGCGCCAGGACGCTCTCGATCGCCTCGCCGAGATAGTGGGCGCGATTGTAGGTCGTGATGACGACGCTGATCAGCGGCAGGTGCATGCAGAGCCTCGGTCCTTCAGCGAAGAGTGGGGTGAAGGAACACCCTCCCGGCGGTTATTGACAGCCAGAAGGCCAGAGTCAACAACCGGAGCGAGGAATGCGTCGGGACTGTGACGACAAATCCGCTTCTAGCGGCTGGACTGAGGGTCTGCTGTCCCCGCGGCCGGGGGGTCAAATCCGACGTGCGAAAAACGCCCTCGCGGGCAACGTCGCGGCCCACCATGACCAGTATCGCCAGCGCGGTTGGGACTGCCAGCAGGCGAAGACAAAGTGGTTGCGGAGTGCGTGCGGCGGTCGCGCGAGGATGGCGGCAGCTTGCTGCGGTTGGAGAACAGGCAGCCCGCCCTGGTACGTGCCGAGCACGTGCAACAAGTCTGCGAACTCTTCGGCGGCATCCATGCGGTGAACGACCAGGGCGATTGCATTGGTCACGAGGCCCAGGCAGCCCTCCGTCTCCCGTCGCCGGAGAAACCCCGTCCAGTCGGAGACAGGCCGGGTGCGGAGGATGACGTAGGCATCCCAGAGTGAACGCAGGCGGCAGAGGCTGCGATCGACATCCGCGGCGATGCCGAGGAGCACCTGGACCAGCATGTGCTCATCGGAGGGAATCGGATAGCGATGCCCTCCCAGTTCGTAGAACCGTCGGTCGTCGAATACCTTGTCGGCGGGAAACAGCAGTCCAGGCAGTCGACGGAAAGCCCAGTGCAGGTCGACCGACAGCCCGTCCGTCCGGTGGCACTCCATGGCGTGGGCGACTCGCCGTGCCACTCGATGAAACCCTCCGGTGAAGGACGGTCCGTGGACGCCGATCCCGGCCAACGCATGAACGCCGCGGGCGCAGTCCGACTCCCGAACGAGCAGGTCCAGGTCCCAGGTAAAACGGCGCTCGACTCCGCCATAGAAGCGATCGGCAAGCGGCAGTCCTTTCAGCAGCAGATACTCGACGCCGACGCTACCGAACGCCGATTCGATGGTGGCCAGAGCATCGCGGAGCAGCGCATTCCGCTGCTGCTGCCCCGTCCACTGGTCTCGAAGTCGAGTCAGGACGGCCCGGGGCCACAGTCCCCCGAGCGAGAGCGACTCAGTGGCTGCATATGCGTAGACGCCCAGCCGTTCGTCCACCAGAGTCCGTGCGACCGCGTCGAGTTCCCCGCGCCGAGTCATCAGCAGGGACGCGAGGCCGCGGGCATCACGGCCGTGAAGGCCCTTGAGCAAGGCGATGGGCAGGTCGCCGCCTGAGAACTGACATCGACCCGAGGCTGCTACGGTTGGCATGAATCAGCACGCCTGCCGCCGGGGCGCCCGGTTCCGCGAGATGGTGCGCCCCGCCGCGCACCGCGGCAAAACGAAGCAGTGGGCGACATAGGACTCGACAGCGCCTGAAAACAAGCCTCACTTCGTCGTGGGACTCTTTTCAGGACTCTCGAGCCCGAGGTTACCCGAACTTGAGCACGACGCTTTTGTTCTTGTTTCCGCCTACGGTCTTCCATTCTTTCAGCTCGTTTCTGAAAACCAAGCCGGCCGAAGCCGTTTCTATGTCGTATCGGCTCTGAAGAACCTGCATGATGGCGGAATAGCTCATTCCCTGGGCTGCAGGGTTCTCCTGCCGGTGGTCGTGCAGGTTCTTCGTCCGGAGGATAGTCCGGTCAATGGCACTTCCGCAACCATTTTCCGCTCGGTGAGTCGCATGCGGGCCCGGGCTGCTGGCTGACTGGTGCGTGCCAGGCCGGTCGTCGCGGGGATTCCCGGGCCCCAGCAGCCTTCGGAATCGTCGGTTTTTCGCGCCGGGCGCAGACCTTCTCCGCATCCGGGCATCAGTCGGTTGGCGACGCCCGCCTCACAGCGAGTGGATGTCGATCGCAGGCAGCTCGTCGGGCGACGA
>JBIIYN010000350.1:0-3899 GCA_044346795.1 Pirellulales bacterium | reverse complement strand
TTCTCGTAGCGCTCCCAGATCGCCTTGCCGACGAGCTTCGCGCCCCCCTCGCTGACGGCGTCGCGCAGCAGGAATCGCTCCCCTTCGAACACGCACCAGGAGAGGCCCTCGTCGGGCACGCGGCCCTCGTTGGCCGCCTCGGTCGTGCTGGCGAACCACCGCTCGTCGATGCCGCCGCGGTCGAGGCCGTAGGAGTAGTAGTCGTCGGGATGGAGGCGAACCCGCTTGCCCGGATGCAGGAAGCTGCGGGGCACCCACGTGGGTGAGAGTCGGAGAATGCCCTTGCCAGCCGACAACGCCCGGTCGAGGGAGGTGCCGACGTTCTTGGCTGCGGGAAGCTTCGCGGAGGTGCGGGAGGCGGTGGCCATGGAAAACCCCTGTCTTGGAACTGTGGGAATCAGCTCAAAAGTTGTACGAATCCCGTCGCGGCGCCGCAAGCAGCGGCGGGGGAGCTCCGTCACGCCCGAGGCTCCCTTCGCGTGTAGTCATCCGGCCGGGACGGGCACGCTCCGCTCGCTTCGGCGGCTCCTCGAACACGTCTTTCGACGTGGCCGGCTCGTGGACTCGGAGGCGCCTGAGGCTCGCTTTGCGTGCCCATCCCGGCCTCCCCTCTCATGCAAGCCGCCGGCGCGTTCACCGCATGATCTGCTCCGCCAGCCGCTGCACGGAGAGCGGCGCCGAGCCCTCCGCCTTGTTGTTGATGGTGACGAACACGTCGCGACCGGCGGATGCCGCCGCGCGGGCGAGGCTCGCGAGGGCAGCGCGGGAGGGCAGGTCCTCCTCGGCGAGCCGGTTGAACGGAAAGTAGTCGGCTTTCGCCTCCTCGTAGCCGCGGCCGGCGTGAAGGTTCCAGCGGGCGACCAGGGGCGACGTGCAGTCCGCCCGGTCAAGGCCGAACGCCGCGGCCTGCTCCGCCACCGGCGGCATCCGCGCATGCACCGCGAGGCAGGGCACGGCACCCGCGTCACCGACCGCGGCGGCGAAGGTCGCGCAGGCAAGCTGAGGATCGCGGACTTCCACGGCGTAGCATGGGCCGCGGGGCAGCATCGCCATGAAGGCCGCGATCCGCGCCGCGAGCTTCGGCACGTCGGACACGAGCCGGCGGCCCAGGGGCGGAAACTGGAAGACGAGCGGGCCAGCCTTGGTGCCGAGGCCGTCGATCGCGGGCCGCACGAACGTGGTCGCGGCCGCCGTCGCATCGAGGAACAGCGGATTGTCGCGGGCCGCCTCTCCCGACCCCGGCTTCCGCACGACCGGATCGGTGATCGCGGCTGGCGCCTTGACCACGAACCGGAAGCGGGGCGGCACCTGCGCGGCGTAGCGGGCGAACTCCTCCTGCGCGAGCGGCGCGTAGAACGTCCGGTCGAGGCTCACCGTCCGAAAGAGCGGATGCGCGGCGTAGGCGGCCAGCCCGTGTCGGGCGAGCGTCTGTTCGCCCGCGGGCTTGCCGTTGCGGGGAGCGTAGACGAGCCCCGTCCAGCCGGGGAACGACCAGCTCGACGTCCCCAGGTGGATCCGCGCCGGCAGGGAGCCGCCGAGGATTCTCACGCCGTCGGCCACCGCCGCCGGATCGACGGCGTCGACGTCGGCGAAGAGCGACAACTGTTCGTGCGTCATGGCGGGGCTCGAAAAGCCGACGGCTGGAAACGTAAAAGTTTGTGCCCGGGATAAAACCGTATCATGATGGACCGGGCCGATCAGGTGCATGGGAGCGTATGAATCCGGCAACTTCAACACCGCAGCTCGCGACGCTCGCCGCCCGGCTCACGGGGAATCTGCTCGTCGACGATCTCACGCGGACGATCTATGCGACCGATGCGTCGGAATACCAGGAGCGGCCGCTGGCCGTGGCGTTTCCCGAGACCGACGCCGACGTCCGTGAGCTGGTGCGCTTCGCCGCGGCGGAGCGTGTCGGGCTGATTCCCCGCGCCGCCGGTACGTCGCTGGCCGGGCAGGTGGTCGGCGGCGGAATCGTCGTCGATGCGGGCCGCCACCTGAACCGGATCCTGTCGGTCGACGTGGAGCGGCGCACCTGCCGCGTGCAGCCGGGCGTGGTCCGCAATGCGCTCAATCAGCATCTCGCGCCGCTCGGGCTCTTCTTCGGCCCGGAGACCTCGACGGCGTCCTGGGCGATGATCGGCGGCATGGTCGGCAACAACTCCTGCGGTTCGAATTCCATCGCCTATGGCTCGACGCGGGACCACCTGATCCGGGCACGGGGCTTTCTCGCCGACGGCTCGGAGGCGACGTTCGGCCCGCTGTCGGCCGAGGAGTTTGCGGAGAAGTGCGCAGGCCCCGATTCGCTCGAGACGCGGATCTACCGCGGCATCCGCGACCTGCTCGGCGATCCCGCGATCCGGCAACTGGTCCGCGACAGCTATCCGCGGCCCGAGGTCACCCGCCGCAACACGGGCTACGCCCTCGACGCCCTCATGGACGCCTCGTGCTTCGACCAGGTGTTCGACAGCCGGGGCGAGCGGCCCTTCAATTTCTGCCGGCTGCTCGCCGGCTCCGAGGGCACGCTCTTCTTCGGCGTCGAGTACGAGCTCAACCTGATCCCGCTGCCGCCCCCGGGGGCGCTCATGGTCGTGCACTGCACGACCGTCGACGAGGCACTGCATGCCACGCTCGTGGCGATGCGGCACCGGCGCGGGGCGGATGCGCATCGGGCGGAGGTGGTGCACGCGGCGGGCGAGTGCCTCCTCACCGGCTGCGAGCTGATCGACAAGAAGATCCTCGACTGCACGAAGGACAACGCCGAACAGGCCCGGAACCGCTCGTTCGTCGTGGGCGATCCGGGGGCGATCCTGGTCGTGGAGGTGAAGCACGCCGATCGCGGGGCCGTGGCGGCCAAGCTCCGCGTGATCGAGGACGAGCTCCGCTCCGCGGGGCTCGGCTATGCCTACCCGGTGCTGTTCGGCGGCGAGGGGGACAGGGTCTGGGAACTGCGGCGCGCCGGCCAGGGGCTCGTGAACAACGTGCCGGGCGACGCCAAGCCGCGCGAGATCGTGGAAGACACGGCCGTCGCGGTCGAGGACCTGCCGGCCTACATCGCCGAATTCGACCGACTGCTCGCCGGGAAATACGGGATCGAGTGCATCCACTACGCCCACGCCGGCGCCGGCGAGCTGCACCTCCGGCCGCTCTTCGACCTCCGCACGGCCGCCGGGCTGGCGATGTTTCGCGACGTGGCCACCGACGTGGCGGCGCTCGTGAAGAAATACCGCGGGAGCCTGAGCGGCGAGCACGGCGACGGCCGGCTCCGCGGGGAATTCATCCGCGCGATGGTCGGCGACGAATGTTTCCGGTTGCTCGAGCGGGTGAAGCGGCTGTTCGATCCGCAGGGCATCCTCAACCCCGGCAAGATCATCGACACGCCGCCGATGGACACCTCGCTGCGCATCCTGTCCGACGGGCCCGAGCCGCATCATGACACGGTGTTCCGGTTCGCCGACACCGGCGGCGTGGTGCGGGCGGCGGAGAAATGCACGGGCGTGGGGCAGTGCCGCAAGCTGGCCGCGATGGGGGGCACGATGTGCCCGAGCTACATGGCGACGCGGGACGAGCGGCACACCACGCGGGCGCGGGCCAACGTCCTGCGGCAGACGCTCTCGGCCACCCGCGCGGCGGCCGATCCCTGGGGTGATCCCCGCATCGCCGACGTCATGGACCTCTGCCTCTCCTGCAAGGCCTGCAAGTCGGAATGCCCCTCCAACGTCGACATGGCCCGGCTCAAGGCGGAGTGGCAGCAGCACGTGCACGACGTCCGCGGAGTGCCGCTGCGGACGCGGCTGGTCGCCGGATCGGCGGGAGCGCTGCGGCGGGCGAGCCTCGTGCCGTGGGCCTACAACTTCGCGGTGTCGGCGCCGGGCGTTTCGCGGGTCGTGAAGCGGCTGCTC
>JBIIYN010000349.1:0-3904 GCA_044346795.1 Pirellulales bacterium | reverse complement strand
CTTCAGCTTCGCCTGCAGTTCCTCCGCCGTCAGGCTGGGCTTCGCGCGCCGTATCGGCTTGGAGAATGCCCCTGACTGTCGCACAGGTCTCCGGTCCCTCCCGCTGCGACGCGGCTCGGCGGCGAGCTCCTCCACCGCCTTTTTCAGCCTGTCATTTTCCGCGACAAGCTTCTTCTGACTGTCCGACGCGGCCACGAGCTGTTTCCGGGCGTCGCTCGCGGCGTAATCGCCGGCCAGCAGCGCGGTGGCCACGAGCACCGCGAGCATCCCCGCACCGATCCCCACCCGTCGCACCGTGGGATCGAGCTGCGAAGACCAGTTTGCGAGCATGCCCCGCTTCGGCACAGGCGTCGTGTTCGAGATCGACGTGAAGACCTCGACCGAATCCACACGACGGTCCGGTTCACCGACACTCGCGGCCGCGGGTTCGGCCTCCTCGTGCTCCTCGCGAACCAGCCACAGTGCCCCGAGATCCTCGGCGACCATCATCCCCGTGCGGCACCGCGGACATTTCCCCTGCCGCCCAGCCGCACTCGTCGGCATCTTCAGCATGTTGCCGCAATGCGGGCACATGAGCCGCGCCACCCCCTCCTCGTCGGCCATCGGCCGCACGTCACGTAGCACAGCCGCCGCCAAATCAGCACAGCTCGTGAATCGCTCGCCGGGCTTCTTCGACAGCCCGCGGTACAAGGCTTGGCAGAGAGATTCGGGCAAATCACGACGGAACTGCGTCAACCGTGGCACCGGCTGCGTCGTCACCTCGACCACCACATGCGCCGTCTCGCCCCGAAACGGCCGCTGACCCACCAGCATCTCGTAGACCATCACCGCCAACGCATACTGGTCGACCCGGCCGTCTACCATCGCCTTCGGCGTGAACTGCTCCGGTGCCATGTACTCCTGCGTGCCGATCGCCATCGACGTCGCCGTCAACGTGTGCTCCTTCTCCAAGACCGTCGTTTCCTCGACGATCTTAGCGATCCCGAAGTCGCCCAAGTACGCGCCCCAGAATGCATCGAAGAAGATGTTGGCCGGCTTCACGTCGCGGTGCACGATGCCGTTGGCATGCACGAAGTCCAATGCCGACGCCACCGCCGGCAGCCAGAGCTGCAGCGTCGAGGGCTGCATCGGCTGTACCTTGCCCTCGGCGTCACGAAGCCGACGATTCGACAGCGAGCCGCCCGGCAGGAACCGCATCACGAGGATCGGAAGCCCCCCATCCTCGCCGACATCCAGGATCGGCACGATCGACGGATGCGACAACGCCGCCATCATCCTCAC
Organism: Pirellulales bacterium; assembly: GCA_044346795.1. Lineage (GTDB taxonomy): Bacteria > Planctomycetota > Planctomycetia > Pirellulales > UBA1268 > CAMCQY01. The sequence continues at coordinate 2,623 of JBIIYN010000349.1, read as the reverse complement.
CTCGCGGGCAAACCGCTCCGCGAAAGCCGCATTCTCGGCGAGATGCCGCCTCGGCATCTTCAGCACGACGGGACGGCCCTCATTCTCGTCCCAGGCACGGTACGTGACACCCATGCCGCCCTCGCCCAGCTTCGAGATGACGCGGTAGCGGCCAGCGAGCGTGCTACCGATCAGCAAATCATCCGATGACGAAGAATCTGCGGCCATGGTGTCGAATGCCGTTCACAAAGAGGAGAAAACAGTCTTGATTGGTCATCGCGCGAGGTTATCCGGGGCCGGCCACCTCACGGGCTCTGGCAGGAGCGGGGCGACGGCAGCGGCTTTTCCTGCCGATCACGGCGGGTGTCGCCACGAAGTGCCGCGCGCAGTGCGGGCAGGCAAGCACATCTTCGGCGGACTTCATCAACCGACCTCTTTTCCGTTTCACGAGCCGACGCCCAGGCAACTACATTACCGGAGCCTTCCCCGCAAAGGGAGGGCCGTGTCAAAAAGCTGGGAGGCTATCCATATTGTCCATCGGGCTGGTCACAAGGCCTCCAGAAATGCAGAAAGACTTTCCGATCTCCGATGATCGGGGCACGATTCTCGACTCGTTGCCGATCCCGACAAACCTCCTTCCCGCGGCCCGCGCGTGATTCGAGCGGGGTCTGGCAACTGGAATCGCAGCCGTCGCTGAACGGCATCTGGGTCAAGGTCGACGCTGTCACAGTCACCGACAACTGCTTTTTCCAGTGCGGCGAGCAACGGTTCGGCTTTCGACTGTGATCATCCTGAAATGCGGCGGGCAGCCTTGAATAGCTGAAAAACCTCCGCAACTTCGCAGCCACTCAGCCGTTCAAGGCTGCAGGTATCGCTTACAGGCTGATCCATACATCATGACGTTCTTCCGTGGCATACTCTTCGTCGCGACGCTCCTGCCCTTCGACCAAGGACGCCTATTTCGACGACACCATCGTCATTTTCACCTCCGACAACGGTGGCACTCACCAGTTCACGGCCCCGCTGCGAGGCAGCAACGGTGATCTCTATGAGGGGGGCGTCCACGTGCCGCGATCCCGCGGGAGGCCAATCCCGCCTACGACCCTCATGCCGACCGCCCCCGCGGCGGCCAGGGCGGGAAAGAAGACCGCGGCCGAAGAGGCGGCCGCGACCGCCGCAACTGAGACGGAGAACACATTGCCGTGAAGCGCGAGGCGTGAGCCGAGAGGAACGTGCGATCGACCACCATACGGCTACCCACATTCCTCTCGGCTTACGCCTCGGGCTTCCAAGCATCCAAGCTTCCTGGCCTCATGCCGGGCGCCAGGCCCGGAGGGCCTGGCAAGAGCCAGCCGACGGAGGCGTGTTCCGCAGACTTAAGCCCGTGCCGCGCGGGCCAGAAAATGGTGGAACGAGTCGGCGAGCGCGAGCCAGCTCGCCTCGATCACGTTCTCGCTCACGCCCACCGTGCCCCACACCGACTCGCCGTCGGTGCTCTCGATCGAGACGCGGACCTTGGCGGCCGTGCCTTCCTGGGCGTTGATCACGCGGACCTTGTAATCGAGCAGGTGCATCCGCCCGAGCGCCGGGTAGGCGTCGCCGAGCGCCTTCCGCAGCGCGGCGTCGAGGGCGTTCACGGGGCCATCTCCCTCGGCCACCTCGTGCCGCTGCCCGCCGCCCACGGCCAGCTTCACCGTCGCCTCGGTCCGCACGTCGTCGCCCGGCCGGCTTTCGACCGCGACGTTGTAGGCGAGCCTCTCGAAGGCGGGCCGGAAGGTGCCGGCGATCCGGTCGACGAGCAGGTCGAATGACGCCCCGGCCGCCTCGAACTGCCAGCCCTCGTTCTCGAGCCGGCAGACCTCCGCCAGCACGCGGTCGAGCAGGGTGCGGTCATTCTTCACGTCGGGTCGATGCACGAGCGCGGCGATGTTCGACCGCCCCGACAACTCGCTCACGAGAATGCGGCGGGCGTTGCCGACCGCCTCCGGCGGAATATGCTCGTAGGATTCGGTCGCCTTGGCGACCGCATGCACGTGCATGCCACCCTTGTGCGCGAAAGCGCTCGTGCCCACGAAAGGCTGCCCGGGGCGGTACGACATGTTCGCCGTCTCGTAGACGAAGCGGGAGAGTTCGGTGAGATGGCTCGGCCCCGCCACGTCCGCGTGGCCGGCGAGCACCGTGTAGCCGGGCAGCTTGAGCGCGAGGTTCGCGACGACCGAGATCAGGTCGGCATTGCCGCACCGCTCGCCGATGCCGTTTATCGTGCCCTGCACCTGCACGGCACCGGCCGCCACGGCGGCGAGCGAGTTGGCCACGGCGAGGTCGCAGTCGTTGTGGCAGTGGATGGCCAGCGGCACGCCGAGCCCGGCGGCCCCGAGCCCATCCGCCGCGGCACGCACCAGGCTGCCGATCTCCTCGGGCAGCGTGCCGCCATTCGTGTCGCACAGCACGATCCGCGTGGCACCGGCGCGGGCCGCCGTGGCGATCGTCTCGAGCGCATAGGCGGGCTCGAGCCTCCAGCCGTCGAAGAAGTGCTCCGCGTCGTAGAAGACCTCCCGCCCCGAGTCGGCGAGGAAGCGGACCGTGTCGGCGATCATGGCGAGATTTTCCTCGCGGGAAACGCCGAGCACCTCGGTGACGTGGA
>JBIIYN010000083.1:0-13185 GCA_044346795.1 Pirellulales bacterium | reverse complement strand
ACATCCTGTCGTTTTTTCTTGGCCGGCATCCGCCGGCTGGTTCTGCGCTTCGCATCCCGTGAAGCACGCTGGATGAGGCGAAGGGGTCGGCGACTGCTCGAGGAGCATTCTTCACGAAAAACACGACATCCTGTCGTTTTTTCTTGGCCGGCATCCGCCGGCTGGTTCTGCGCTTCGCATCCCGTGAAGCACGCTGGATGAGGCGAAGGGGTCGGCGACTGCTCGAGGAGCATTGGGCCGCCCCGGCCCACGCGACGAGACTGTTGCCGCCCCGAAGCCGTTGCTGCACCAAAGTCGCGTCCCGCTAGCCGCGGAGGCGGGCGTCCCAGCGGGCCGCATCTCGCGGCTCGTAGTGGGCGAGTTCGAAACTGTCGCGCACCACCGATCGTACCGTGCGCAGGTCGACCATGCCGTCACGGGCGACGTGCTGCACGAGCAGGTTGCCGATCGCGGTCGCCTCCACCGGCCCGGCCACCACGGGCCGGTTCGTGGCGTCGGCCACCATCTGGCAGAGGAGCCTGTTCTGCACGCCCCCCCCCACGACGTGCACCCTGCCCACCCGTCGGCCGAGCAGGCCGTCGAGCTCCGCGAGCGTCCGCCGGATCGCGGCGGCGACGCTCTCGAGGGCCGCCCGGATCACGGCCCCGGTGGTCTCGGGCACCGGCTGCCCCGCGGCCCTGGCGAGGCTGCGGATCGCCTCCGGCATGTCGGACGGGGCGACCAGCGCGGGGTGATCGGGGTCGATGATCGTGACGAGCGGCGCAGACTCGGCTGCCAGCGCCGTGAGCTGGTCCCAATTCCAGGTCTGTCCGGCCCGTTGCCAGTGCAAGCGGCACTGCTGCACGAGCCACAGGCCGCAGACGTTCTTGAGCAGTCGGTTCGTGCCGCCCACGCCCCCCTCGTTGGTGAAGTTGCGGCTCAGGCACTCCGGCGTCACGAGCGGCCGGTCGGTTTCCGCCCCCACGAGGGCCCAGGTGCCGAGGCTCACGTAACACCAATCCGGCCGGCCGCTCGGCGGCTCGAGGGCGGGCACGGCGGCCACGGCGCTGGCGGTGTCATGCGTGCCCGGTACGATCACCTTCACGCCCGACAGGCCGGTCTCGGCCGCCACGTCCGATCGCAATGGGCCCAGGTCGGCGCCGGGGTCGATCAGCGGCCCGAACACGTGCCGTGGCAGTCCGAACCGGTCGAGCAGTTCGAAGGACCAGTCCCGGCGGCGCGGATCGAAGCACTGGGTGGTCGTGGCGTTCGTGCGCTCGTTGGATCGTTGGCCCGACAGGAGCCAGTGGCAGAGGTCGGGGATCATGAGCAGCCGATCGGCGGCGGCGAGCATGCTCGGGTGTCGACGCTTCAGTGCCAGGAGCTGGTAGAGCGAGTTGATCTCCATGAACTGCAGGCCGGTGGCCGCGAAGATCGCGTCGCGCGGCACGATCGCCTCGGCCGCGGCGAGCATGCCGCGGGTGCGGGCGTCGCGGTAGCAGACGGGGTTGGCCAGCAGCGCGTCGTCAGCCGTCAAAAACGAGAAGTCCACGCCCCACGTGTCCACGCCGATGCTCGAGACCGACCGGCCGTGTCGGGCCGCGGCCGCCCGCAGGCCGTCGACCACCTGCTGCCAGAGTCGCACGAGATCCCACACCAGTTCGCCCCCCAGCGAGACCGGGCCGTTCTCGAACCGGTGGATCTCCTCGAGTTCGAGCAGCCGCCCATCGAAGGCACCCGAGACGACCCGCCCCCCGGAGGCCCCCAGATCGACCGCCAATGCCACTGACCGCGCCATGCCTGAAGACTCCTGTCGAATGCCGAACGCCCCTGCACGGAGGGGCATTGTTCCTGTTTTCGCAGCGATTTCGAAGGGGGCCGGCGGGGCGGCAGAGCGGGGAAAAACGGCGGACTTTCCGGTCGTGAGGGCTATTCGTCCGTCATGAGCGGTCCGCGGGTCGATAATTCGGCTTGGAGAGCCTATTGTTAACCTGTTTGGGCAATTTATGCAGGATTGAGCCGGTGCACCATCCGGGCCGACAGTGCATTCCGAACAGCGGGCAGCTTCCATGGGCTTGAATGTCGTCGAAACAGAGGCCGCGGGCGTTTCCACCGAGGTGCTCGAGGACCTCGCCGAAGCCAGCCGTGCCCTCGAAGGCCTGGAGCCCCCGGAGATCATCGCCTGGGCGGCGCGGCGGTATGGGCGGCGGCTGACGATGGCCACGGCCTTCGGTCCGGAAGGGTGCCTGATCATCCACTGGCTGGCGACGATCGCCCCGCGCACGTTCATCTTCAACCTCGACACCGGCTACCAGTTCAGGGAGACGCTCGAACTCCGTGACCGGATCGCCCGGCGGTATGGCATCGAGGTGGCACTCGAGCGGCCGCAGACGACCGTCGAGGAATACGAGCGGCTGCACGGCGGGCCGCTGTACCAGGCTGACCCCAACCGCTGCTGTGCCGACCGCAAGATCGCCGTCGTCCGCCGGGTGCTGACGGGATTCGATGCCTGGATGAGCGGCATCCGGCGCGACCAGAGCGCCGACCGGGCCGGAGCGCCGATCGTCGGCTGGGATCACAAGTTCGGCGTGGTGAAGATTTCGCCGCTCGCCGGCTGGACCAAGGCCCGGGTCTGGGACGCGATCGTCCGCGAGGACGTTCCCTACAACCCGCTCCACGACCAGGGCTACCTCTCGATCGGCTGCTGGCCCTGCACCCGCGCCGTGTCCTTCGGTGAGGACGAGCGGGCGGGCCGGTGGAGCGGCACGGCGAAAACCGAGTGCGGCCTCCACTCACGCGACCCCTGACCTCGCGCCGGCTTCACGTCGGGCCTCCGAAAGGGCCGGGATGCGACTTTCCGCCAAGACCGAATACGCCGCGATCGCCGTGCTTGAACTGGCGCGGCAGTGGACGTCCGCCGAACCGGTGCGGATCCGCTCGATCTGCGAGGCCCATGGGGTGCCGTCCCGGTTCCTCGTGCAGATCCTCCTGCAGCTGAAGGGAGCGGGCATCGTGGTCAGCACGCGGGGCGCCTCCGGCGGCTACCAACTGGCGAGGCCGCCGGAGGAGATCACGCTGGAGGACGTGCTGCGGGTGATCGAGGGCCCGGAGGAACTCGTCACGGCCGTCACGGCCGACCTCGCAGGCCGATCGCGGACGGTGACGGTGCTGCTGGATGCCTGGCGGCAGGTGGCCCGGGCGGAGACCGACGCCCTGCGCGGCATCACGTTCGCCGACCTCGTGGAACGCTCGCGGGCGATCAACGAGCCGATGTACTACATCTAGAGCGCATTCGACTTTGGTGTAGCACCGGCTTCGGGGCGGCAAAAGTCTCGTCGCGTGGGCCGGGGCGGCCCAAAGCTCCTCGAGCTTTCGCCGACCCCTTCGCCTATCTCACGTGGTTTACCGTCATATCGCTAGAGTTATCGTGGATTTGCTCTAGAGGGCGTCGAACTTTGGTGGAGCAACGGCTTCGGGGCTCCAGGTATCCCGGATTGGCTCGGAGCGGAGTGAGATCCTAACTCCCCATCTGGCCGAGGAGTGACTCGAGAAGCTTCGTCACCTCGCCCGGTTGCGGCGGCAGGCTCACCAGCCGGCGACGGTCGTCTTCCCTGATCGCATGCGTGAAATCCTGCTGGGCAGGATCGACGAGCAGCAGGGCGGGCAGGTTCCTCAGGAACGAATCCTCCGGCAACGCATTGAAGGCCTCCACGGCCGAGTCGCCGAACGACGCGGCGCCGATGACGAGGCAATCGGCGGGGCGGGGCGTCTCCGAACACCGCACGAGCGCCCGCTGCAGGTTTTCCGTGAGCAGCACCTTGTAGCCGAGGCTCCGGAAGAAGCCGCGCAGTTCCGCCTGCTCCTGCGTGGCGGCCTCGGCCAGCATGAGGGTCCCCTTCACGTTGGCCGTCCCCGGCCCGGCCGGAGCGACGGCCTTGCCTTTCGGGTCCGCCGACCTCGCCGCCGCCTGAGGAACAGCCGGCTGAGGCCCGTGCGCGGCCGCCGCGTGCCTGGTCACCATCGGTTCCAACGCCCGCCGCACTTCCAGCATCGTCTGCCAGCGTTCCTTCGGGTCCAGGTGCATCATGCGCATGACCAGTTCCACGACTTCGTGGGGCAGGTGCGGTGCCTTCCAGCCGAGCGGTTCGACGCCGGTGAATCGCCGCGGGTCGGTGCGCACGGCACGATCCCGCGACTCGGTGAGCGCCGAGACACCGCTGAGGGCCAGGTAGGCGATGGTTCCGAGGAAGTAGATGTCGCTGCGGACGCTGTCGTCCTTGACCTTGCCGAGGTTCTCCAGGGTGGCGTAGTCGACCGTCCGCGGCAGATCCGTGCGCCGCAGCGCCTTGCTGGCGGTGGAATCGCCGGCCGCGAGTCCGAAGTCGACGAGCTTCGCCTGTCCGGTGAGGGAGATGAGCACGTTGGACGCCTTGATGTCCCGGTGAGTCACGCCGAGACGATGGGCGTATTCCAGCCCCTCAACCATCTGCAGGATCAGTCCGAGCGCCCGCGGCAGGTCGATCGCTCCGCGAACCCGCACGAGTTCCCGCAGCGTCTGCCCCTCGACGAACTCCATCGTGATGTAGCTCGTGTTGTTTTCCCTGCCGACTTCCTCGATGGCGACGATGTTGGGATGCCGCAGGAGGCATCCCATCTCGCCCTCCCGCTGAAACGACTTGCATTTGTCGGCGTCGGAACTGTAGCGGCTGCGCAGCACCTTCACCGCGAGAATCTGTCCCGTGTCGGCGTGGATGGCCCGATACACCCGCGAAAAGGAGCCGGCCCCTACCTGGTAGAGGATCTTGGCCCGCCCGTAGAAGAAGCCGTTTTCCTCGCCGCGCAGCAGCCGGTCGAGCTGATACCGAGTCAGCAGTTCGTGGCGGACGAGCGCGGCCCCGAAATCGCCCACCGGCACGTTGCGGCCGCCCAGTTCGTGCCAGACGGGGTCGAACTGCCCCGACTGCACGAGGTCCAACTGTTCGAGGAGATTGGCGACTTCGTCAGTCGACAACGGCTTCATGGGAGGCGGCGGGCATGGCGGGATGAAACTGGCGGTGCCTCGGCGGGCGGGGCAGGCGAGGCAAGGCGGGCAGTCCGCGGCCCAGCCGCGCGGCATACCTTCGCCCTCTTCATCCTAACCGAATCCTGACGGACATGTCGGGCGCGGTGCCGGCCGATCCGGCGGCAGCACGCAACTTTTTGAACGCGGAGCCCGATTTGGCCGCAGAGGCGGAAAAACCGGCCCCGCTCGGCCGAACGTTGCCCCATCCGATGGCCGGGCCGGCGATCCGCGGCAGCGGATCGCTCTGGAGCCTGAAAAGGCCCCGGTGCTACAAACCCGCCCCCCGTGGAACGCAATCGACTTCGGCGGCACGCCGGCTTCGGGGCGGCGACGGTCCTGCGTCGGCCGCCGTCGTGCGTGGGGCTTTGCTGGAGATCGCATGCCCGGTCCGCACACCCCGCCGCCCCCGGTTCGTCGGTGCCTGCCCACGCTCTGGTGCTGCGTGCTCGTCGTGACCGCTTCCTTGGCCTCGGCCGCGGACGTCGAGGAGGGCTTCGAGGAGGGGCGGACCCGATGGATGCTGGCCGAAGCCGACTCGAGCCCCCGCGTCGGCTTCCATGGGATCGCGCGCGATGCCGCCCACCGGGGCGAGGCCGGCGAGCGGATCGTCCTGGATGCGGCCGGAGGTACGACGCTTCGCCTGCACTTCCCGATCGGCGGGCTGAGCGTGATCGAAGAACTCCGCGCCTCGGTCTGGGTGCGGGCCAACCGGCCGGCCATGCGCATCGGCGTGCGAGTCTTCCTGCCGAACTTCGTCTCCGCGCAGACGGGTCGCCCGGTCGACGTCGTGGTGCCGGGCACCGCGTCCCGCCACGCGGACCGCTGGGAACTGCTGGAGGCGGACGACATCGGCGTCGGACTGGAGCGGCAGCTATCCGCCCTCCGGGCGCAGCACGGGCCGGCCGGCAGTCTCGCGGGCGCGGTGGCCACGGATGTCGTGCTCGAACTCTATTCCGCCCCCGGCCGCTACGACGTGTCGCTCGACGACCTGCGGGTGCAGGGGGCCGTCTCGGCGTCCCCCCGGAGCCGACACGCGGTGGGTTCCGAGGACTCCGCCGGTCGAGACGTCGTGCGCCAGGCCTCGTTCAACGAGGCGGTCGACGGCCCGCCGGCCATGCCCGCCGCGGCGGCGCTGACGCGCGGCGTGCTCGAGGTGGGGGGCCTGCCATTCTTTCCCCGCAGCATTGACCACAACGGCGAACCTCTCGAAGCACTGGCGCGACTCGGCTTCAACTGCGTGCGGCTTGCCGCGCCCGCCACGGCCGATCTGCTCGTCGAGGCGCAGCGCGCGGACATCTGGCTGATCTGTCCCCCGCCGCAACTCCCCGACATCGACATTCGCGACGTGGACGCGCTTCCCAGCTTCTCGTCGCGCTGGGACAGGGTGCTGTTCTGGGACATGGGCGGCGGACTGGCCGAGAACGACGTCGAAGACCTCGCCGAGCGGGTGCGCCGGGTGCGCACGTGCGACTCCCGCGGCAATCGGCCGACGATCGCCGCCGCCGATTCCGGTCTCCGGTCCGTCTCCCGGCACGTGGACATGCTCGTCGCCCGGCGGACGGTGCTCGGCACCAGTCTCGAACTCCTCGATTATCTCTCCTGGCTTCGCGAACGCCCCCGTCTCACGCGGCCCGGGACGCCGATTCTCGCGGCGCTGGCCACCGAGATCGATCCGCGGGCGTCGCAGCAGGCGGCGGCGCTTTCCGGCATCGGCGGCCAGGGGCTGGCCGTCGATCCGGAGAGTCTCTGCCTGGCCTCGTTGGCGGCGGTTTCGGCCGGCACGCGCGGCATTCTGTTTTCGTCCCGACGTCGCATCGATGGCGACGACCACGAGTCCAAGGCCCGCGCGGCGGCCAGCCTGGCGATGAACCTCCGGCTGAAGCTGTTGGAGCCGTGGGGTGCGGCAGGTCGCTTCGCGGCCGCGGCGCAGTCGAGCGATCCGGAGGTACAGGCCGTGGTGCTGGAGGCGGCCCGGGCGCGGATGGTCGTCGTCTGGCGGTGCGTGCAGGGGTCGCAGATCGTGGCCCGACACTACCAGGGCGACATTCCGCGCGACGCCCAGCCGCTCACGCTCCTGGTCCCCGGCGTCCCCGAGGCGCATCAGGCCTGGGAGGTCTCTCCCGGGGGCCTGAGGCCGTTGCGGCACAAACGGGTGACCGGGGGCATCTCGCTCACGCTCGACTCGTTCCGCGCCCACACGATGGTGCTGCTCAGCGGCGACCCGGCCGTGACCTCGCACGTGCAGGAGCGTGTCCGCGCGAGCATGCCGCTGGAGCTGGCCTCGGCGCGGGCGCTGGCTGATCAGGTGTTGGCCGACGACCTGAACCTGCTCGGCCGTCTGCCTCCCCGCGCCATGGGCCATCTGCCGGTGGCCGCGATGCTCGCCGAGGTCCGGCAGGACATTCTGGGGGCGGGGGCTGCGGCGGCCGATCCGGCACTGGCGATCGAACGGCTGCGGCGGGCCGCCGCCATCGGCGGGCAGCTGGAGCGGCTCGCATGGGAGCGCGGCGTGCTGGCCACCGGGTCCATGGTGGCCAGCCCGCTGTCCACGTCCGACGCAACGCTCGCCGAGCACTGGCGATTCATCGATGCGCTCGCGGGCACCACGCCCGCGGCCGAACTGCTCACCGGCGGCGGCATGGAGCGCATCGAGGAGTTGGCCGGTGCCGGCTGGCGGCACTTCGCCTTCGAACAGCAGTCGCTGCGGTCCGCCGTGGAGATCGACCGTTCCCAGCCCGCCGTGGGCGGCGGCAGCCTCGTGATGCGAGCCGAGCCCACGTCGGACGCGGACGCCCCCGTGGTCGTGGAGACGCCGCCGCTCTGGGTCACCACGCCGCCCGTTCGTGCGCCGGCCGGACGGCTCCTCGAGATTCAGGCCCGCGTGTGGGTGCCGCGACCGATCAAGGGGAGCGTGGACGGGCTGCTCGTCTTTGACTCGCTCGGCGGCCCGGCGCTCGCCGAGCGCGTCGGCGTGACGCCGTCATGGAGACGCTTGGTGCTCTACCGCATCGTCCCCGCCGATGCGGCCGAGGAGCCGCTCACGGTGACGTTCGCGCTCACCGGCATGGGTGAGGCAAGGATCGACGACGTGTCAATCCGCGTGTTGGAACGCGGTGCGGCCGGGATTCCCGCCACCGTCGTGTCGACCGGCCCGCCGGCTGCCGCGGGGTTTCCCAGCCCCGGCGACCTGCTCGCCGCACCGGAGCGGGCGGCCGCTCCGCTTCCGCCGGCCGGGCCGGGGCCCGTGGTCGGTGCCACGGCGGCGCCGAAGTCGCCGCTGTCCTCGGGCGGGGCGGTGGCTCCGGCCGAAGCGGCCTCGCCGCCATGGCCCGGCATGAATCTCGGGTGGCCCAAGTTGTTGCCCTTCGGCCAGCCCGACAGCGCGCCGCCGCCCGGACCGGGTGGGGGCACGATCGATCCGTTCAAGCGGGCCCGCGCCGCGCAGCCATAGGCGGCACGCCTGCTGCCGGGCCCACGGATCAAGCCGGAGAGGCTACATTCTGGGGCCCGGGGCGTCGTGCCTTCGCAACGCCCCCCTGCCTTTTCGGGAAACCATTCCATGCGGCCCGGATTGCCTTTCCGCTCCCACCTGCTCCGCAGCCTCGAGGCCGCGGACCACACGGAACGACCGGTGTCGGCCGCGGTGGTCGAGGTCGCCGGCGCCGTCATCGAGGCCGCCGACCACGCGCTGCGCGAAACCGACTCGGACGAGGGCGGATCAGCCGCCGGCGGGACGGACGCGCGGCAGGAGGGTGTTCCGATCAAGGAGAAGAGTGTCGGTGACTACGTGACGGCGCTCGATCTCCGCCTCGACCGCCATCTGTCCCGGGCTCTGACGGCGATTCGGAATCTGGCCGTCGTCTCCGAGGAGGGGCCGGCCCCGGCCGACCTGCATGCCCTGCCAGAGGCCTGGCTCATCGATCCGCTGGACGGCACGACCGCCTCCATCTGCGGCGAGTGGGGAATCTGCGGTCCGATGGTCGCCCGACTCGAGCACGGCGTCCCGCGGCTCGCCGTGATGCTGTCGCTCGACGGCACCGTGCTGGGCGTCGCCGAGCGAGGTGCCGGGGCGGCCGTGCTGCGGGTGACGCATGCCGGAGGCCAGTGGCTGCCGGCCGACGGATTCGCCTCCATCGGCATGCTCAAGGAAGGTTGCCTGCTCTTCAACCCGCAGAGCGACAGCAGCCGATCGCACCCGGCGTTCCTGAGGCTGCACGACGCCGTGCGGACCGGCACGCTCACGATGGCGATCGAGAGCCGGATTCCCCACTCCATGGCCGCACTGGCACTGGGCACCAGGCGGCGACTGGCCGTGATCCACGACAACTCCCCCGAGTTTCCGAAGCAGATGGCCTGGGACGTGCTGCCGGTGAAACTCTGGGTCGAGGAGCGGGGTGGGGTCTACTGGGGGATCGACGGTCATCCGTATGACATCCGGCGGCCGATGCCCATCATCGCCGCCACCCGGGCGGACATCGCCGCGCAGCTGGTTCGGCTCGCGGGGCCGTGAGGCCCGAAAAAGGGGACATTCTGCTTTTTTCAGACGCCGCTCCGTCTTACAGAAAGCCGACTCGCAAAAACCAGAATGTCCCCTTTTCCTCACTGTTGTTGGGCTTCGTCCTCGTCATCGTAGACCGGTGCCGTCCGCAGCACGGAGTGCACGGGCACGTCGAGGGGGGCCAGATGGTCGCGCCACGCGAGGGACGGCAGTCGGTCGAGGGTGCGGGTCGCGACCCGCACGTTGATCCGTTCGTCGCCCGCGCCGCGATAGATGCCCTTGTTGGGCGGAACGTCCGAGAAATCCCGGCCGACCGCGGTCTTCACGAAGTGCGAGTTGACGGGACAGCCGTTCGTGGGATCGAAGCCGATCCAGCCGATGTCGGGCAGCCATACCTCGCACCAGGCATGGCTCTGTGACTCCTTGTTTTCCCGATGGATGTAGCCGCTCACGTAGCGGGCCGGCACCCCGTAGGACCGCAGGATGGCGATCATGAGATGGGTGAAGTCCTGGCACACACCCTTGCCCCGCGCGAGCAGGTGATCGATCGGAGAGGTCGCGTCGGTGACGTCGCGGGCGTAGGCGAAGCGTCCGCGGATGTGCTCGGCGACCTGGCAGACCCACATGCCGACCCGCATGCGTGGCACCGGCCGCAGATCGGTCAGCAGCGGTTCGAGGAGCGGCGTCGCCTGGACCGGACCCCGCAGCGGGAGGTAGTCGAACGTCTCGAGCGGCAGGTGCCAGTCGAGGGCGGTCGATGCCTCCGGAAAGGCCGCCTGGCTCGCCATGGGGCCGATTCCGGACTCGTCGGGCTCGACGACGCTGGCGACGAGAATCCGCAGCGTCGCCGGGGGACGCAGCAGATTGAAGTGATGGACGCGGTTGCCGAAGCCGTCGAGATAATTGCAGACGGTCACCGGCTGGCCGATGCTGATGTGAAACGAATGGCAGCGCTGCGAGGCGTCGCTCACCGGTTCCATCCGCAGTTCGCAAAGCCATTCGCTCACCGGCGGCGAATACTCCATCGTCGTTTCGTGCTGGATTTCGAGGATCATCGAAGCGTCTCCGCGCCCGCGGGGCGTGCCGGCGGCTACTGCAGGGCGTACTGTTGCTGGAGGAGGTTCCCGATCCTCGCGCAGCGGGAGAGGGAATTGCCGAGGTACGAGTGCAGCCGTTCGCCGTCGAGCGCGGCGCCGTCGAGATACACGAGGTCGTTGAGCAGTCGCCCCACCGTCCGCACCACCTCGTCGTCGCACCGGTCGGGCAGGCGGCCGCTGATCTCGGTGAGCGACTGCAGGATTCGCGCGAGGCAGAACCGCACCGAGTGGGGGAAGTCCGCGTTCGTGAGCAGGAACTCCACGACCCGCTCCGGTTCGACACGGCTGATGTAGAGCCGCTGGTAGGCCTCGTAGGCCGCGCAGTTCTTCAGAACGGCGCCCCACTGCAGGTTGCTGATCGGCAGATCCGCGGCTTCCGTCCGCTCGAGCAGGCCGAACTTGGAGTCGAGGATGCGCAGCACCTTTTCCGCCCGCTCCAGGTAGCGGCCGAGTTGGATGAAGTGCCAGCCCTCGTCGTGCATGAGGGTCGCCTCGCAGACGCCATGGAACAGGAGCACGCCGATCTGCGTCTCCTCGCAGAAGTCATGCGGGGATTCCGCCACCCTCGCCGCCTGCGTGCCGTCCGAAAGATGCCAGTAGAGCTTGTTGAGTTCCCGCCACATCGGCGGGCTGATCGAGCCGCGAATGCTGCGGGCGTTGTTGCGGGAGCGGTTGACGCACGCCATCACGCTCCCGGGGTTGGCATTGTCGAGCAGGAGCCAGCGCTGCACGGCGGCGATGGGGTGCTCGCCGTCGCGAAGCTGCGGCGGCGGCTGCCGCAGCAGCGAGAGGAGCGCGTTCCATTCCAGCTCCACCGGGTTGGCGAGCACTCCGTGCAGGTCGAGATCGAGCTGAAACGTGACGTCCACGGCCCGCGCGAGATGATCGGCCCGCTCCAGGTAGCGACTCATCCAGAACAGGGCGTCGGCGACGCGGCTGAGCATGCGCGGCCTCACTGATTCCGTGAACCGGAGGCGGTCCTGTCGGCAAGGATCCAGGTATCCTTGCTGCCGCCTCCCTGGGAGCTGTTCACGACGAGACTGCCCTTCGGCAACGCCACCCGGGTCAGCCCGCCGGGCGTGACGGTCACCCGCTCGCCGCAGAGCACGAACGGCCGCAGGTCGAGGTGACGGCCCTCGAGGCGGCCGTCGACGAAGGTGGGGTGCGTGGAGAGCTGGATGGTGGGCTGGGCGATGAAATCCCGCGGGTTCGCCCGGATCATGGCGCGAAAGTCCTCCCGCTGCTGCTTCGTGGACGCGGGCCCGACCAGCATCCCGTACCCCCCGGACTCGTTGACCCGCTTGACGACGAGCTTTTCGAGATTGGCGAGCACGTGGTCGAGCTGTGCCGGAATCTCCGGGCGGAACGTCTCGACGTTGTTGAGCAGGGGCTCCTGCTTGAGGTAGTAGCGGATCATGTCGGGCACGAACGGATAGATTCCCTTGTCGTCGGCGATGCCCGTGCCGATGCTGTTGGCCAGGGCCACGGTGCCGGCCCGGTAGGCGTTCACGAGGCCGGGCACGCCCAGCGCGCTGTCGGGGCGGAACGTGAGCGGATCGAGGAAGTCGTCGTCGATCCGGCGGTAGATGACGTCGACCCGCTGGCGTCCCCGCGTGGTCCGCATGAAGACACGGTTGCCGTCGACGAGCAGGTCCCGCCCTTCGACCAGTTCGATGCCCATCCGTTGGGCGAGAAAACTGTGCTCGAAGTAGGCGGAGTTGTACATGCCCGGGCTGAGCAGCACCGCCGTCGGCAGCGATGCCGATTCGGGCGCGATGTACTGCAGCACGTCGAGCAATGCCGCCGGATAGTCGTCGTTGGGCAGGACGTCGTAGTCGTTGAAGAGAGACGGAAAAACCCGCTTGATGACCTGCCTGTTCTGCAGCATGTAGCTGACGCCCGACGGGGTGCGGGCGTTGTCCTCGAGCACGAGATACTCCCCATCCGCCGCCCGGATGAGATCGGTGCCGCAGATGTGGATGTAGATGCGCCGCGGCACGTCGACGCCGACGAACTGGCGGCGGAAGAAGCCGCCCTGAAGCACGAGGGAAGCGGGAACCACGCCGTCGCGGAGAATGCGCTGCTCGTGGTAGACGTCCCAGAGAAAGAGATTCAGCGTGTTGATCCGCTGGATCAATCCCTCCTCGATCCGCCGCCATTCCGCAGCCGGGATGATCCGCGGCACCGGGTCCATCGGCCACACCCTTTCGATCCCCTCGTCGGCACGGTAGACCGTGAATCCGACGCCGTCCTGCTGCATCGAGAGGTCCGTCATCGCCTTGCGACGGCGGAAGTCCTCCGGGGTCGTCTGCCGAAGACGCTGGAACAGCGGTTCGTAGTGCGGACGCGGCACCGGACCGTCGCCCCGGGCAACCCCGAACATCTCGTCGTAGGCGATGCCGAGTTCGTAGCCCGCGAACAGGCCGTCGTGCGCGGAAAGAGGGCAGTCGCTGCCCGAACCGCGGGCAGCGGTGGCGTGTTGGTGGGTCGTCATCCGCCGTTTTCCTTGACGAAAACACCGTGTTCGCTAGTCTGCAACACCACGGGTA
>JBIIYN010000001.1:0-38895 GCA_044346795.1 Pirellulales bacterium | reverse complement strand
CCCGGGCGGTCGGAGCCAAAGCCGTGGTTTGGCTCGACCGCCATTCCAGCCTCCGGCTGGCCCGTAGGATTGGCCATGGAGACCCTGCCATGGCGACTGCCCGTCCCCTGATCCTGTGCAAGTCGGTCCACCATGGGAACACCGCCAAGGTCGCCGACGCTATGGCGGGCGTGCTTGGCGCCGAGATAGCGGCCCCCGAGGCAGTGCCCTATGCGAGCCTGCAGGACTGTCCGCTCGTGGGCTTCGGCTCCGGTGTGTACTACGGCCGGATGCACGACGGACTCTATGGATGGCTTCAGGGCCTGCCAGAGTCCCCGGAGTCCATGACGCCCGCGTTCGTCTTCTCCACGTCCGGGCTCCCGCAGCTGGCTTGGTTTTGGCACCGGCCTCTGCGCCGCCTCCTGGCCCGCAAGGGGTTTCACGTTTTCGGCGAGTTCTCCTGCGGCGGGTATGACACTTGGGGCCCGCTTTGGCTTACCGGCGGACTGAACAGAACACACCCCGACGAGCGCGACCTCGAGCGGGCCAGGGAGTTCGCCGATGCCATGCGACGAAAGCTGGGGCCAGTTGAGGCGGCTGTGCCATGCGCCACATTCGGCTGATGTCTCCGTTGGCTTCGGCGACCAGCGCACATCGCCTTGTCGGCTTGTGCGTAGCTTCGGCGGCCTGGCTGGCGGTCATGGCCCTGACATACGCCCAGACTCCCGTTGCCCCAACTCCTGACGACCGGGCCGCCTCCGTGGGGCGCTGGGCCGTGGTTTCGGTCGAGTGGGACGGCAAACCCATGGACCCTGCGTTCCTGTCGCTGTTTCAGGTCCTGTACGCAGCCGACGGCTCGTGGGCGGTGATGTTTCGGAGCATCCCGGTGGCCGAAGGCGCGAGCACGAATCACCAGGAAGGCTCCCCGAAGACGTTCGAGATGGAGACGCTCGGAAGTCAGGGCATCAAGCCGACTCGGTACCGGGGAATCTACCGGCTTGATGGCGATACCCGCGTGCTCTGCATCGTCCCTGATGGAAAGCCCAGGCCGGACCAATTCGAAGCCCCGAAACGCAGCGGCCGGATGCTCGTGACGCTCAAGCGGGTGCCGGCGCCCCCAGCGACACCCAGAGCCGGTCGATCGGCGGGGGCTGGGTGAGGGTCAGAGCCGCATGGCCATTGACATGGATGTACATGTGCCGGCGAGCGTTTCGGAGGGGCTCCGTCGGAAGCAGATCGATGTCCGCACCGCCCAAGACGACTCCGCGGGGACGTCGGGGCCTGACCGCGGACGAATTTCTCAGCCGCGTGGTCCACTTGCCGTTGCGATAGCCGCCAAGGTTCTCTCGTCCTAGGGCGCGGGCGGCGTTGCAGGAGACTGTGATCCGGGTGGGATTCTTACGCCATCTCGAAGCCCGGCAGCGACGCGGCCGTGCTGGTCGAAAACCCGTTCACGTCGGCACCGAGCCGCCGGAGAAACTGCGCGTAGAGGTTGCACAGCGGCGGGTGCTTGCTCGGATCGAAGGCCAGGTGCTGCCCGTGCCGGAATCCGCCGCCGGCGACCACGACCGGCAGGTTCCGGCTGTCGTGGCTGCTGGCGGCGTTGCCTCCACTTTCGGCTTCGGACGCGTCGCCCACTCCTGCCCGGAGACGAGCCGCTGCTCGACCTCGCGGACGGCGGTGAAGTATTCGTCGAGCTTCTCGCGATCGCGGCCGCCGAGCTTGTTTTGGAATGCATTGGCCTCTTGCAGCACGGCATCCATGATGCTTTCGCCCTGCTTCAGCCGCTGCACCTGGGTCGCGATCTCCGCGGGCGTGCCGGTGACGAACATCCGCTGGAACAGCTGCGAGGGCCGATCCTCGGCGGGAATGTTCACGCCGTTGGCCGTCCACGACAGACTCTTGGTGTTCACGGCGCCGGCGCCGGTGGACAGGGAGAGCGACTTGAACCGCGTGTCGGGACTCAGCTTCTCGACCGCGGCTTGATCGAGCGACATGGTGTTCTTGAAGCTGCCAGGCGCCGTAACCCGGGCACCGGTCACGAAGGTCAGCTCGCCGCCGTGCCCACCATTGCTCTCGGGATGCGAGAGGCCCGAAAACACGGTGAAGTCGTCACGAAACTCCTTGATCACGTCGAGATACGGCGTCGGCTCGTAATCCCGCCCCGCTTGCTTCGGGTTCAGATACTCCGTGTGCAGCCCCAGCGGCGTGCAGACGAGCACCATGCGGCGCGGCGCCGCGGCGGCTTCGCCGCCTAGGAGCCGCCGCGGCGACATCGCCTCGAGCAGGGGCAGGGCCATCGTGACGCCGCCGGCCCGCAGGAACGACCGCCGCGCAAGCCCAAAAGTCTTCATCGTTCGACTCCTACTTGGTTGCAAACAGTTTCGACTGCACCACCTCATGCACCAGCGACCGCAGGCCGTATTGCGAAGCCGAGTGCCACCGTGTCTTCGGGCAGCAGATCCTGGATGTCCACATCGACGGCGAACAGGTCGTTGAGGGTGTTCTGGTATTCGACGCGATTGAGACGGCGGAGCACCACCCGGCCCGACTGTCGGCGGCGTGTCGAAACGGCCTTCAGCTGGGCATCGAGAACGTCGATCGCCGCCGTTCGCTCCGCGGCGGTCGGCTGCGGTTCCTCTCGAGGCGGCATCTCGCCGGCCCGCAGGCGTTGGACGATTCTTTGCCAACGGGCGAAGACGTCGGCACGGTCGAGGTCGGCGTCGAGCCGGTCGAGCCGCAACTCAGCCTCAGCCGTGTCCGCGTTGTGACAGCGAACGCAGTGGGATTGGAAGAAGGCGGCCGTCGACGTGTCGAGCCCCGCGGGCTTGCTCGCCTCGGCGGAGGAAGCCGGCGCCGCCGCAAGCACGGTCGCCACGAGCACGACCATCAAGACCACGATCGCATGGCCCATCCGCAAGCAAGGCACCACGGAGCACCTTCGACCCGGGTTGCAGCGGTTGCGATGCATCATCGAATTACTCTGCTGGGATGCGAACGCCTGGAATTCTTTGTACCAAGGGGGTAGGAGGGTTCAGAAACAGGGTTGACCAAGGCAACCAGCGCGTGCGGCTGGAGCCGAGGCCTTGGCCGAGGCGAAAGCCTCACACGCGGCGACGAACCCGGCCGGGGTTCGATAACCCAACGAGCTGTGAGGCCGCTGGATATGGTACTCATCTCTCCACGAAGCCGTGAGCGTCCGGGCATCCCGGCCACCCTCGAAGATCTCCATCGCCAGGAACTCATCTCTCAGTCGGCCGCGGAAGCTCTCGGCGTAGCCCTTCTCCCAAGGGCTGCCCGGTTCGTTGTGCAGCGTGTCGATGCCCACCTGTTTGAGCCGCCGGTTCTCATCTTCCGAGTGCTTCAGCCTCTTGGCTTCCTCGCACGTCATCCCGTCGACGACCACCGCTTCGCGGCGAGCCGACGGAAGAAGCACCGCCCCGACGAGATCGCCGGGTGGTAGACTTTCACACCGACTGGATCAGGATTTCCAAGGCGTGCTCCACAGGCGAGCCGTGCGAATCGGACGTCACGGTGTAGGATTCATTCGCCTCACCTTTCCTTCGAGGAGTCTCTCGTGATGACCCGCTTTGCCATCCACTTCGTCGCGATGTTCCTGCTCACGAGTTGCCCGCTCGTCTGTCATGCCGCCCCACCTGCCGCGGCTCCCGCCCCGGCCAAGCCCGCACCGCCGCAGATCCCCGACGTCCTGAAGCCGTTGCAGGCCCGGATCGGCACAACGCAGCTCCAGGTCGGTGGGCCGATCGGTCCCATGCTGTACCTCACGGCCCAAGAGCCGCTCTCCGAAGAGCAGTGGGAGGCGATCGAGAAACTCGGCATCCGCGGGTTCTACCTGAGCGGCAAGGGGTTCGGCGACGCGGCCATGCCGCGATTCGCGAAGCTCGACCCCACCGAACTCATGATCTGGGACATGCCGATGACCGATGCCGGGGCCGAGCACTTCGCCTCCATGAAGTCGCTGAAGGTGCTGACGTTCGTGCATGCCGGCGGCGGGATCACGACGAAGACGGCCCGCACGGTCGAGAATCATCCCGCGCTCGAGTTCTTCATTCCGCCGGGAACGTGGTTCGGCGACCCGGCGACCTATGAACGGCTCGTGAAGTCGTGCACGCGGCTGCGGGCCGTCGCCTGGGGCCACATCGGCAGCGACGCCTATTGCAAGATGCTCGAGCATCACCCCGCGCTCGAGGATCTCTGGTTCTGGCCCGACTGGAATCCCCCGTTCATCACGGACGCGGGCGTCACCTCCCTGACGACGCTTCCGAAGCTCAGGAAGCTCTGGCTGGAATACTCCCGCGCCACCTACGACGGCAGCCTGGAGCTGCTCAAGGGCGTGCCAGAGCTCGAGACGCTCACGCTCACGAACATGCTCATCTCCGACGACGACCTCGCCCGGCTCAGGGCCGACCTTCCGAAGGTGAAGATCACGTTCACGCCGATGAAGCCGGAGCATCGGGCCGCGTTCGAGCGGAAGGAGGCGATGCGAGACATGCCCGCGGTGCTCAAGGACGCGAGCATCCAGCTGCAGGCCGATCCCCTCGACCCGCTCCGCACGATGCTCGTGCTCGGCTCGTCGACCGCGGCGCCGACGGCCGACGTGTGGGCGGCGATCGAGCCGCTGCGGACGAAGTTCGCGGTCCGGGCCTTCGGCCTCACGGGCAGCGTCGGCACTGATGCCGTCATCGGCCGGCTGGCCACGTTCGACCCGACGACGCTCGTGCTCACGAACTGCCCCGTCACCGACGCGGGCCTGGCCCACATCGCGGAGATGAAGTCGCTCCGCGGGCTGCATCTCCCCGGCTGTAGCGGCATCACGCCGGCCGCGGCAGCGGTCGTGTCCGGCCATCCGACCGTCTCGAACCTCGTGCTGCCGCCGGCCTGGGTGAAAGACCCGGCCGCGTTCAAGGCCATGCTGACCAATCCGCGGCTCGCCGCGATCGTGATCGGGCAGCAGCAGGCGACCGACGCCGCCTGCGGATTGCTCGCCCGTCATCCGGCGGTCGAACAGCTGTCGTTTTCCCCGCAGGGCACCGCGGGCCTGACGAATGCGGGTCTCGCGTCGCTGGCGACGCTGCCGAAGCTCGCGAAGTTGTCCATTTCGAGTTCGCGGTTCAGCTACGACGGCGGGCTGGAGCACCTGGCGAAGCTGCCGGCGCTCACGTCGCTGACGCTCTCGAACGTCGTGGTGCCGCAGGCCGACATCGACCGGCTGAAGGCGGCGCTGCCGAAGACCACGCAGTTCACGTTCACGGCGATGCCGGCGGCGCAGGTCGCGGCCTTCGAGAAGTTGGAGGCGGCCAGGCCGGCGCAGCCGTGACCGGCGCGGCGTGGTCTCCGCGTGCTGGTCGGGACGTCGCGAACAGCGCCGGCACGAAGTCATGCTCCGCTGGGAAAACGGTGGGTGCTCGGTGGACGCCGGCGTCCGGATCAACGCTCTTTCGTCCCCAACCGCCGAAAAACCGGCTCGTCGCCCGTCGTCCCGTCGTGACGGCCCCGGGGGGGTTAGCCGACTTCGGAAAAATCAGCCGTCATGGTATCGTCTTGGAACCGGACTCCGTCCGTTCACGAGGAGCCTTCGGCGATGCGAAACGTGACGATCGCGGCGGTGATGTGGATCGCGGGTGCATGCCTCGTCGCCCGGGCCCAGCAGTCCCCTGAGGTGCTGGAAAACTCGATCGGCATGAAACTCGTGAAGATTCCCGCAGGGGAGTTCGACATGGGGCATGCCGACAACGGACTCGCGACCCGGTATGCCGGGCCGGTCCACCGCGTGCGGATCACGAAGCCCTTCTTCCTCGGCATGCACGAGGTCACCAACGCCCAGTGGAAGGCGGTCTCGAAGTCCGAGCCGAGCACGTGGAAAGAACCCGACCGTCCGGTGGATACGGTGGACTGGGGGCAGGCGGCAGGGTTCTGCAAGGCGCTGTCGGGACTGCCAGAGGAGAAGAAGGCGGGGCGGGTGTACCGGCTCCCGACCGAAGCGGAGTGGGAGTATGCCTGCCGGGCGGGCACGAAGACGCTCTACCCGTTCGGCGACGATTGGAAGCAACTTGCAGACTACGGGTGGTTCGTCGACAACTCGCAGGCCCAGACGCAGCCCGTCGGCAAGAGGAAGCCGAATCCGTGGGGGCTTCACGACATGCACGGGAATGTCTGGGAGTGGTGCAACGACTTCTTCAGTCCCTACGAAGCCGCCGCCGCGACCGATCCGCAGGGGCCGGCCGAAGGCTCCGAGCGGGTCATCCGCGGGGGCAGCTTCCGGCATTCCGCCGGGTACGGACAGTCGGCGGCCCGCGGCAGCGACGCCTACGGCTGGCCCCCGTTCCGCCCGCAGAATCACTGGGGTTTCCGCGTGGCCCTCACCATTCCCGAACCGCCGCCCGCGGAAGCGGCTGCGAAGTGACTCGCGGCGAAGACGGGAACAGACGAATCGCCCCACGCCTGCTGACGGCACCGTTTTCTCGCAGTATAAAAGACCAGAGGTCAGACAGGTAACGCCACGCCCCCGGCGGCTCCCCTTCCCCGCGAGGATCGAATTCCCATGAACTCCGCTCCCCAGCCCAAGCTCGCCGCCCACCTGCCGCCATGGCCCGTCGCGGCCGCCCTCGGCGTCCTCCTGCTCGCGGTCGCCCCGGCGGCCGCCGCCGCGGAATCGCTCTTCGACGGCACGACGTTCACCGGCTGGAACGGCGACACGGCCGGCACCTGGCGGATCGAGGACAAGGCGATCGTCGCCGGCGACGCCGGGCGGCCCGCCCCGCGGAACGAGTTCCTGGCGACGAACCGCCGGTTTGGCGACTTCGAACTGCGGCTGGAATACAAGCTCGACTTCACCAAGGAGGGCAATGCGGGTGTGCAGTTCCGCACGGAGCGGATTCCCGACCACCACGAGGTGATCGGCTACCAGGCCGACATCGGGCCCGGCTGGGACGGCTCGCTCTACGACGAGAGCCGGCGGAAGCGGCTGCTCGCCACGGCGGCCCCGGAGGCCGTGGCCGCGGCGCTGGCGAAGGCGAAGGACGGCTGGAACGAGTACGTGATCCGCTGCGAGGGCGCGCGGGTGCGGCTCTCGATCAACGGCGTGGAGACGGTCGACTACGTCGAGCCCGACGACTCGATCCCGCGGCAGGGCGTGATCGCCCTGCAGATCCACGGCAAGATGGTCGGCACGGTCCGCTACCGCAACATCCGGATCACGGAACTGCCGTGACGGGCGGGGCCTCGGCGACCCGGTAGAGGAAGGAGTCGCTGGCGAGCAGCGCGGCGACGAGAGCCTTCAGGCTGCCCTGGGACGCCACGAAGGCCGCGTGGGCCTCGCGGAGCGTGGCCGCGTCGCGGAGCGTCTCGTTGCGGCCCAGGAAGAAGCGGAACGCGTAACGCACGAACATCTCCTCCGCCCGCCGCGAGGCCGCGAGCCTCTCGATCAGCTCGATGGCGTCCTGCACCGGGCCGTCGAGCGACGGGTCGCCGCTGTCCACCACGGCACCGGAGGAGTCGACCGGCTTCTCCAGCTCCCGCGTGCGGTGCCTGCCGAAGTGCTCGTAGATCTCGAACGGCATGCCGAGCTGGTTCATGCGGCGGTGGCACTTCCAGCAGTAGGCGTCGTCCCGCACCATGCTGAACCGCTCGCGGAGCGTCTTCGCGGGGTCCTCCGGCACGACCGCACAGACCGTGACGGGCACGTCGGGCACCGTGCCGCCGAGCAGGTGCTCGAGCACCCACTTGCCGCGGCGGACCGGATCGTTGTCGAAGTTGCCGGAGTGGGCCACGAGCCAGGCCGGCTGCGTGAGGATGCCGCAGCGGACTGCGGGATCGAGCGTCACCAGGCCGTCGACCGCGGGGTCCGGGGACAGGCCGCGGACCACGGCCTCGAACCTTCCGTCCACCAGCTTGAGGTCGGGCGGCAGGTTGTAGATCGGGGCCTCGCCGCGGCCTTCGAGGAAGGCCTCGCGGGTGGTGAGCAGCCTCCGAAAGACGTCGCGATCCTCCGCCAGGATCCGGTGGAGAAGCCGGGACGTGTCCCGCACGAGGGTGCCGGCCGCGAACACTCCGGCGATCGGCACCTTCGGCTCCTTGAAGACGTCCGCCGCCTTGCGGTAGTCGAAGTATTCGTCGACGAACCGCAGCAACCGGCCGTTCACGCCGCCCGCCGGCTCCCCGGCGAGCACGTCGTGGACGACCGCCGCCACGTCCGCCCTCGTGCCGAGCGTCGCCTTGCCGTCCGCGAGCACGGCGACGAGCCTGGGGGGCCGCCTGTCGCCGGAGAGCGTCTGCTGGATGGCGAACACGATCGCCTCCTTGGAAAGCCGCCGTCGGCCGTGCTCGTCGGGCTCGCCGACCCCGATCTCCAGCCGGTAGTAGGCCTCCGGCTGCAGGAAGGGATAGACCACGGCCGCCCGCACCGCCCGCTCGCGGCCATGCGCCGCGAGCACCTTCGCATAGATTCCGCGGCACCGTTCCGCCTCGTCGGTCGTCGGTCCGCGGCCCAGCGCCTTGCGGAACGCCTGATTCACCGCCCCGTCGATCGCCGCCGCGGCCGGCTCCGTCTTCGGATCGAGCAAGGCCTTGAACTGTCCCGTCACCCAGGTCTCCGCCAGGGCCTGGGCGTTGGAGAGCACGACCTCGGCCGCCGAATCATCCAGTTCGTAGAGGCTGGCGTAGTCCGCGATCTGCTGCCCCGGCAGGAACGCGAACGGCTGGATGCCGCCCACGCGGCTCTCGTAGACGTCGGGCCGCACCCGCCAGACCCGGGCCGGCGTCGCCGGCGCCGGATGCGCGGGTCCGCGGAAGAGCGGCTCGTGGGGCACGTAGTTGCCGTAGTTGGGAAGCGCGAGCTTGTCGACCACGTGATGCCCCGCCGCCCGCATCGAGCCGGCGATCCAGGCAAGCATGTCGGCACGCGTTTCCGCCGTCGGCTGCGCCGCGTCGGCCGGCGGCATCAGCGTCAGCTGCAACTGTTCGTGCACGCTGGCCCACGCCTCGGGCTTGAGGTCGTCGAACCCGGCCACGCCCTCGAGCGACAGGTCTCCCTCCTGCGACCCGCCCGCGTGGCATTCGCCGCAGTGCTTCGCGAGCCAGGGGCCGATCGCCGCCGGTGCCGCGGCCGCCGGCGGCGCCGCGGCCACGATGGCGAGCAGGACGATTGACGGGATGCGGAAGGTCATCGCGCGGTCTCCTGACGGGCGGCGGCGGGCTCCTCGTGGAGCGCCGAAATGCGGAACTTTCCGAGCGTCGCCGGGCCATCCTTGCGATGGGCGATCGTGAGCGTGATCGGGGACGGCGGTCCCTGCTTCAGGCTCTCGATCGGGTACCGCCACTGGGCGGCGTCATGGCCCGTCCGGGACGGCAGGCCGATCGTGAAGACGACCTCGTACGGCTTGCCGCCGCCGCCGCCCCAGGCCGTCTCGGGCTTGCCGTCGAGGAGATGGCCGGCCGGCGGGCTCGGCAGGTCCGACCGCACGTCGAGCGGCGTGATCGCCGCCGTCGCGCCGCCACGATCCGCGGTGATGGCGACCTCGGCGATCCAGAAGCCGCCGTCCCCGGCGCGTCCCGGCCCCTGCTTGGGCAGCGACGGATCGCCGAGCGCCTCGAGCTTGACCGCGAGCGGCTCGATGCCGCCGGGCACCGGGCAGGTGACCGTGTAGGTGTCGCCCGCGACGGCGGTGCCCGAGACGAGCACCGTGCCGTCGGGGGACGGCGTCGCCGTCGCGCCGCCGCTCGTCGCGACCGCGGTCGGCACCAGCGGCGTCCACCGGGTGGGCGGCGGCGGCACCGCCGTGGCCTTCCGCCGCAGCACCAGCCGCACGCCCTGGATCCGTTCCCCGCCCGCGGAGAGGCCACGGAACGCCGAGCGGCAGGAGCCGGGGACGCTCGCCCAACTGCCGCCCTTGTGGACGGCGCCGTTGCCGTACCGTTTCTTGGTGTCGGGCCGGGCCTCCCACTCCGCCCGCTTCTCGGCCGGCACGTACGGCACCAGCCTGACGACGTCGTAGGTGGTGCTCGTCATCTCCGCCACGTTGCCGTGCATGTCGCACAAGCCCCAGGGATTCGGCAGGTAGCTGCCCACCCGGGCCATCGTGGCGCTCGAGTCGCTCCACGTCGGGTGGGCGTAGGCGAAGATGCCCGTCTGTCGGTCGCCGCTGCCGCTGCTGGCCTCGCTCCGCACGTCGCCCTCCCGCAGCGTTTTGTCGGCGAAGTTGCCGTGCCGGGCGAGGTCGGCCGGATCGTCGCCGAACGAGTAGGGCGTGTTCGTGCCGGCGCGGGCCGCATATTCCCACTCGGCCTCCGTCGGCAGGCCATACTCCCAGCCGGCCGGCGCGGAGGCGTTGGCCGTCGCGAGCGGCTTCGTGAGATCGGGCACCATGTTCAGGGGATGGAGCTTGTGCCTGCCCGAGGCCATGAAGGCCGCCGCCCCCAGGGGCAGGCACTCGCGGTAGCAGAGTTCGTGCTTCGCCATCCAGAAGCCCTCGGCGAACGACACCGCCGCCCGCGACTCGTCCTTCTGCCGCTCGGGCTCGGTCGGCGGGCTGCCGATCGTGAAGCCTCCCGGCGGGCACCAGCAGAAGACGATGCCGTGCTTGTCCACCCACTCCTCCCCCGCCTTGGTGCCGGCCGCGAGCGTGTCGGGGGGCGACACGGCCCTCGACGCCGGGGCTGCCAGCCGCGCGAGTTCCCCCGCGGCCAACGACGACATCGTGCCGGTGGAAAGGACCGCGAGCGTGGCGTCGAGCGTCCGCCCCGCGGCGACCGCCGCCGCGAGCTTGCCGGCCAGTGGCGACGGCCCGGCGGTGGCCCCGGCGGCATCGGCCGGCCGGAGCACCACGAACGAGTCGGCGAGCAGATCCACGGTCGGCGCGGCCGTGCCGGAGACGGACGGCGTTCCAGCCGGCGTCGCCGGGGTGGGCGGCGGAACCGCGTCGAGGATCACGACGTTGATCCTGCTGCCGCTCACGACTCCCGGCCAGCCGTGGCCGTACGGCGCGTAGGCCGGCACGACCAGTGGCCTCAGCACGGCGGCCAGCGGCAGTGGCCGGCCGTCGAGCGCCACGAGCCCCGTGTCGCTCCGCGGCGGATTCGTGCCGGTCGCCACCGGCATGGTCATGGCGTGGCCCGAGAAATAGACCAGCGCCGTGCCGCCCGTCGGCACCGTCCTCGAGAAGGCCTGCACCGCGTCCCCGAGATCCTTCACCGTGGCCAGGTTCTCGGCCTTGGTGACCGTGAAGCCCTGCGTCGCGAGGGCGCCGGCCACCGCCGCCACGTCGCCGGACGGCGCCGCGAGCGTGCCGGTCTTGTAGGTCGACTGCCCGATCACGAGCGCATGCCGGAACTCGCCGCGGGCCGCGGCGGGCAGCAGCATCGCCATCACGGCAAGGGCCACCCCGCCGCCCCGCACCACGATGAAACGGCCGCCGATCCGCTTCTCCATTCCGCCCTCCATTCCAGGCCCGCGATGGACGGCGGCCGGATCAGGCCAGCACGTGCGTCCAGGGCTCCCGCTGGTCGAGGCCCGCCTCCAGCAGGAAGCGATCCTTCATGCCGAAGTGGTTCACCGGCGCCCCGGCCGCATGCAGCAGCGCCGTGTAGAACTGCGCCACCGTCCGGTGGCCCGCCGAGCCGTACTTCGGCACGTTGATGAACCTGCCGCCGAGCTTCAGCCGCCCGCCCAGGTCGCCCACCAGCACCATCGGCCACTCCATGCAGACGGAGTGGTGCGTCTCGGCCGAGTCGCTCAGGTACACGATCAGGGTGTTGTCCATCATCGTTCCGGAACCTTCCGGAACCGAGTCCAGCATGTCGACGAGCTTCGCGATCAGACCGGCGTTGAACTGCCGGATCTTCACCCGCAACGCCTGCGCCTTCGGATCGTTCGCCTGATGCCCGATCGAGTGCGTGTCGATATCGATCCCCAGGCTCTTCCAGGTCGGATACCCCGTCCCCGAGCAGAGCGTGACAGCGTTCGTCAGTCCCGTCAGCAACGCCGTCGCCGCCAACTCCACGTGCGCCTCCATCCGCGTCGTCTCGGACTTGGTGCCATGGAACTCGGGACGAAGCGCCGGAATCCGACCCGGGTCGATCTCGCCCAAACGGGACTGCCGCCGACGGATCGTCGCGAACGCGTCGGCCATCCGCTCCAGCTTCCGCCCCTCCTCGCCGGGCAACAGTCCCTTGACCCGATGGATGTCCTCCGCCACCGCGTCGAGCACCAGAGACTGCGAACCCACCTCCCCCTTCGGATCGCCGCCCACCAGCTTTCCGAAGAGAACCTTGTGCGCCAGCACCGGATCCTGGATGACCGACACCTTTTGATTGGGGCCGTACGCCGAAAAACCCTGGAACATCGACGGCGCGTTCGCCGGATCATTCTGGAAACCCAGAGACACGATCTGGCGGATCGCCGGAGACGTCTTCGCCAACGCGCAGTCGATCGTCACGTCCTTCGGACCGGCCACCGCCGGATAGGCTCCGAGCGCACCGTGGCCGTTCCCGTGGCCGCCGCCCGCCACGCGGCCCGACAGACCCGTCAGCAGCGTCAGCCGCGAGACATGCTTCTCCAGCGGCGCGACCGCGTCGGGCAACTGACCGTCCGGACCGCCCAACGGCCGGTCGATCAGATCCTCCTCCCCGTTGACCGTCTCGAAGTGATGGTCGCCGCCCCGCGGGTTCTTCATCTCCTTCCGCTTGAAACCCTTCGGATACGTGTGCTCGGGCCAGAGGCCGTTCCCCTCCACCAAAAACACGAACCGCATCGGCTTCTCACCCGCGGCCTCCGCCGCCGCCCGCGCCACCAGCGGGGCCACGTACGGAGAGACCATGACGGCAGGAAGCGTCTTCAGGAGCGTGCGGCGGGCCAGATGCATGGCGTGACTCCTCGCAGGAAACGGATTCTCGGGACCACGGGCCGGGACGATCCGCGACATCCCGAAACCTGCTCTCTCCCAGAGATTATGTCCGCGCCGGCCGAAATGTTACGGCCGGCGGGCCGAGGGTCCGTATCCCGCGGAAAATCCCGCGGTCCGACGCCGCCCGGCGGGCCGGCCCCACCCCCCGAGGCCCCCGCCCCGGGTATGCTCGTCCCCGGCGTCGGGATGGCCGGGCCGCCTCGCCCGGCGGCTGACGACACCAACGGAGCCCGTCCCATGCGATCGATCCCGCACCGCCTTCCCGCCGGCGTCGTCCTGCTGGCCGCCATCCTCCTCTCGCCCGCCGGCGACCGGCGGCTGGCCGCCCAGACCGACGACGACATCGTCGGCCGCTCCCTCGTGGCGGCGGGTGATCCGGCGCGGCTCTGCCAGGCCCTCGCGAAGGCCCGCCGCGGCGAGCCGGTCACCGTCGCCGTCATCGGCGGATCGATCACGGCCGGCGCGAGGGCCTCCGTGAAGGAGAAGAACTACGCCAACCTCTTCGCCCGGTGGTGGCGGGAGACGTTTCCGAAGTCGCGGATCGAGCTGGTCAACGCCGGCATCGGCGCCACCGGCTCCAACTACGGGGCCCTCCGGGCCCGGCGGGACCTCCTCGGCCACCGGCCCGACGTCGTGGTGGTGGAATACGGTGTCAACGACCCTGACCTCGAGTCGTGCGCGGAGACGCTCGAGGGGCTCGTGCGGCAGATCCTCCGGCAGCCCGGCCGGCCGGCGGTCATGCTCCTGTTCATGATGCACCGCGACGGCGGCAACGCGCAGGAGTGGCACGGCAAGGTCGGCCGGCACTACGGGCTCCCGATGGTGAGCCTGCGCGACGCCCTGTGGCCCGAGATCCAGGCGGGCCGCCTGAGGTGGGAGGACGTGGAGGACGATCAGGTGCATCCGAACGACCGGGGCCATGCCTACGCGGCCAGGTTTCTCACGGCCGCCCTCGAACCGCTGCTGCGGCGGCTCCCTGACGATGGCCGGCTTCCGCCGGTGGCCGCCGTCCCCCCGCCGCTCCTCGGAGATCTCTTCGAGCACGTGTCGCTCGTCGATGCCGCCGACCTGCGTCCGGTCGTCAACGACGGCTGGGCCTACGACCCCGAGACCCGCTCGTGGAGGAGCGACCGCCCGGGCAGCCGCATCGCCTTCGAGATCGAGGGCCGCGTCATCCTCGCCGACGACTGGCACATCAACGGGCCGATGGGGATGGTGCGTATGCAGGTCGACGACCGGCCGCCGCTGGTCCGCGACGCCTGGTACGAGATGACCTGGGGCGGATACCGCCGGACGCAGCAGCTGGCCCGGGATCTCGCGCCCGGCAAACACCGCGTGGTCTTCGAGGTCCTCGCCGACCGCAACCCGCGGAGCGCGGGCCACGAATACCGCGTCATGGGCCTGGGCGCCGCCGGCGTGGCCACCTCCGGTGACCGCTGACCGCCTCCGGCGCGTCGGGCCGGGAGCGTCGCCCCCTCAGATCAGATCCTCGACCACCCGCCGGTGATCGACCAGGGCATGCGGACGGCCGGCTGTGTCGTGCAGCATGACGGAGTTCACGTCGATCCCGAGTTGGCGGTACACGGTCGCGAAGAACTCCTGCAGATGGACGGGATCGTTCTCTGGCATCTCGCCCAGCCGGTTCGTCGAGCCGACCACCTGCCCCATCCGCGTGCCGCCGCCGGCGATGAGGAACGTGCCGGCCGACGGCCAGTGGGTGCGGCCGGGGCCCGTGCCGTTGCCGGCATCAACCCGCGGCGCCCGGCCAAACTCGGTCGTCACGATCACGAGCGTCTCTTCGAGCATGCCGCGGTCGTGCAGGTCCGAGAGGAGCCCGCTCAAGCCGATGTCGAGGTCGGGCAGCTTCCGCTTCATCTCGCCGAAGTTGTCGTAGTGCGTGTCCCAGGCGCCGAACGCGGTCGTCACGACCCGGACGCCGGCCTCGACCAGCCGGCGGGCCATGAGGAACACCTGTCGCCCGTTGCGGCCCTTGTCGAGGCCGTAGGCTGCGAGAGTCCTCGGCGACTCCTTCTCGATGTCGAGCGCCTCGGCCATCGAGCCGCTGAGCACCACGTCCATCGCCTTCTTGGTGAATGCGTCGGCGGAGGAATAGTCGCTCCGGCCCTCGATCCGCTGCTGAAGCGATTCGAGCCGGGACAGCAGCTCCGTCCGCGAGGCGAACCGGTCCTTCGGCAGATTCATCTGCAGGCTGTCGGACATCTTCGGCGCCTGCCCGCCAGGATTGCCGGGGCCGAACGGCTCGAAATCCTTCCACTCACTCCCGAGGTAACCCGGGGAAGTCAGGGGACCGCGGGGCAGGAACGTGGAGCCCAGCGAGACCGAACTGATGGGGCAGGCATCCGACGGGCCGAGAACCTTCGACACGACCGCTCCGATCCCGGGTCGCTTGGCCGCCGTCGGCCAGCCGGAATCGGCCTGGCTGTCGGTGTGCTCGTTGACGAAGCCGTGCATCGACCGGACGATCGAAAACTTGTCGGCGTGCTGGGCGACCTTCGGCAGGAGTTCGCAGATGTCGATCCCGGGCACGTTCGTGTGGATCGGCTGGAAAACGCCCCGAATCTCGCTCGGGGCGTCGGGCTTCAGGTCGAACGAGTCGATGTGGGAAATCCCGCCCAAGAGGATGATGTTGATGACCGACTTGGCCTTCGGGGCCGGGCCTGCGGCCACTCCCGTGGACGCCAGCGCATCGTTTCGCAGCAGGTCGCCCAGCGTGAGGCCGCCGACACCCAGACTGCCGATCTGCAGCATCGAGCGGCGGGTCATGCCGTCGCAGAATCGGCCGGTCGAACGTCCTGAGATGGTCAGCATGGGCGCACTCTCCAGCGATCGTGGTTTCGGCGGATTCAATCCGGAGGGCTGTTGAAATCCGTCCCCAGGCCGCCATTTCATTCGGCACATCGAACCTCGACAGCCTAGTTTCTCATGACCGATCCGGTCAAATGGTTTCAGGCCCCCGCCGGGAAGGTCGATCACGCCAAAAAATGACGCGAAAACAGTGTTCGTCTGGGCCGTGGGCTGGCCAAAAATTTCTCCCAATCGCCCGGGACCTCATTGCTTGGCGGCCGGTTCGACCGTCACGAGCTGCTTGGGCTCCGTCGCCTTCCAGATGCCAAGCCGGCCGTCCTGGCTGCCGGCGGCCACGCGTTGGCCCGACACGGCCAGCGCACTGACGAAGTCGCCCGCGCCGACGAGCGATCGGACGACGACGCCGGTCGCCGCGTTGACGACGCGGATCGACTTGTCGCCGCTGGTGGCCACGAATTCGTCCCCTTCGCCGAGGAACTTCACCCCGCTCACCTCCCGGGTGGCACCCTGGATCGTCCGCTCGGCCGGGTCGGTGGCGGCGAACTTCAGGTCCTCGTGCAGCGTGGTCGTCACCACCTTCCAGACCTTCACGACGTTGTCGCCCCCGGCGGTCACGAGCCGCCGGCCGTCGGCCTGCCAGGCGACGCCGAGCACGTGGCCGGTGTGCCCTTCGAGCGACCGCTCCCGCTTTCCATCGGCTACCAGATGAATCCTGGCGAACCGGTCGGTGCTGCCGGAGGCCAGCCGGGTACCGTCGCGGGAGAAGGCGAGGGCGACCACCGTGTCGGAGTGGGCCTGCCGGATCGACCGGATGAGCGACCCGTCGGCCGTCCTCCAGAGCTTGATCTCGCCGCTGCGGCTGGAGCGGCCGCTGCCGGAGGCGAGCGTCGCGCCATCGGGCGAGAACGCCAGCGAAAAGACGCAATCCAGCGGAGGCCCGACAGGATCCTCGTCGGCCGCCGAGGGTGTCTTTTCGCCGCCGATCGTGCGGACGAGATCCCACTTCTCACCGGCATCGTGGACGACGGCCTGCGCCGGCCCCCCGGCCGTGACGATCCGCCCACCTGCGGCCGCGGCGATCGCCGTGGACTGCGGGGGCATCGGGAACGACCGCCGGGGCTGGCCATCCTTGCCGCTGAACGCCACGACGTTCCACGCGGCTCCATTCGGCACGGCGTCGATGGCCAGCACGGTCGTGCCGTCGTGCGAGAACGCGACGGCCGCGAAGGGCCGGGCGGAGGCCTTCAGTTCGGCCTCGATCGGGGGCCGTTCGGCCTCCACGGTTTTCAGTTTCGCCTCGGCGGCCTGCTGATCCGCCTGCCGGGCCGGCACGGCGGCGTCGGCCTTCCTGGCCTCGGCAGCCACGTCGTCCGCGAACCGCTTGGTCCGCTCCGCGTCGGCCTGCGCGGTGGTGAATGCCTGTGCGAGCGGCTTCTCTGCCTCGGTCTTCGCGGTCACCGCCGCCACGAGCGGCGCGGCCTTCGCCTTCGCCATGTCCAGATCCCGCCTGGCCTTCGCGAGGGCCTGCTCCGGGCCGGCCTTCGCTGCGGCGTCGGCGCCGGACGGCAGGGCTTCCACCCCCTTCGTGGCCGCCGCGACCGCCGCCTCGGCCTGCGTGACGGCCATGGTCGCCGCCGCGGCCTGCTTCTCGGCGTCCTCGCGAGCCATCTTCCCGGCGAGGAACGGCGTCTCCTTTTCCTTGAGATTCTTCTCCGCGGCCGCGAGCTTGTCGGTCGCCTTCTTGATCTCGTCGGCCGCCGCCTTTTTCCCCTTTTCGGCCGCGGCCACCTCCGCCTTCGCATGCTCGACATCCCGCTTGAGGACGGCGATGTCGGCGTCTTTTCGGGCGAGCCGCTCGGCGATTCGGAAGTCGCCGGTCGTGTGCGCGATGGCCGCCCCGTCGGCCGCCTTCCAAAGCTTCACGCCCGGCACCGCGCCGACCGAGGCGATGACGCTGCCATCCGGGCTCACGGCGACGCCGGCCACGGCGCCGCCATGGGCGACCTGCCGAACCATCGCGCCGGTGTCGATGTTCCAGAGCTTGACGGCGCCGTCGCCGCAGCCGCCGACGACGATCGCGGCCCGGGCCGTCGCGGGGGGCTGACCGGCCGCTGCCGGCGGGGCTGCCGCCGGCAGTTCCGCGAGACCGACCACGGGATGGGCCGCCCCCGGGATCTCCTTGATCGGCTTCACGGCGGCAGGGTCCCCGCCGGCGACGGGCGATTCCCACACCCGCAGCACGCCGTCGGCCTCCGCCGTCACGAGCCGCTTGCCACCGGCGGCGAACGTGAGCGAACGGATGTCAGCAGGCCTCGTGAACCGGCCGGCCGCCGCACCATCGGCCACCTGCCAAAGGCTGACGGCCTTGTCCTGGCCGGCGACCGCGACGACCGCGCCATCGGCCGAGATCGCCACGGCCACGGCCGCCGGTCCGGCCGCACCCACGGTCCGCACGAGCGCCGGCGCAGCGGCGGACGTGTCGACGATCGCCACCCGCCCGTCGGCGAGCGGCACCGCGACCGGTGAGCCCGCACGGGCGGCAACGGCACCGGTCGCCCCGGCCGAGCCGGCCACGTCGGCGAACTTCCGCACGCCGGCCCGCTTCCAGAACTTGATCGTGCGGTACGACCCGGTCGCCAGCATGTCCTCGGCTGGTGAGAAGGCCGCGCTCGAGATGATGTCGGCGTGGGCGAGATCGGGCCCGCTCCCGGCGAGCGCGGGATCGACGAGCGTCGCCAGCGATGTGCCGCTCTGCGTGTCGAACACCGTCAGCCGGCCGCCCCGGGCCGCCGCGGTGAGCTGGCCGTCCGCCGACATCGCCACGGCGATCACGCCTCCGATCCCCTTCGGCGGCGGCCGCCAGTTGATCGGCTTGGCGACGATCTCCGAGCCCCCGGCTCCTTCGGCGATCCACCGTTCGAGCAGCCCGAGTTGCTCGGGCGTGAGGTTCTTCGCGCCGACCTTGTTGTCGGCCGGGGGCATCGCGTCCCCCTGCCGGTGCGACGCCCGCTGGAAGAGCACGCTCTCCGCCGGCTTGCCGGCCGCGATCGCCGGGCCCGAGTCGCCCCCTTTCTGCATCGTCGCCAGCGACTCCATCGACAGCCCCCCCTCGGCGAGCGTCTTGTTGTGGCAGGCGGTGCAGTTCGCCGCGAGCAGCGGCACGATCTCGTCGCCGAACCGCACCGGCTCCTTGCGGTTCGGGGTCGTGACCGGGAGACCGGCGGCACGGGCCGTCGTCGGCAGCGTGCCGCCGCCGATCAAGAGGGCCAGTCCGCCGCTGACGACGATACAGCCGCGACGAAACGCGAAATGACGGGGAACGACGGCGGCCGATCGTGAGGTGCTCCGAAAGGTGCTCATGGCTTTGCAGGCTCCTTGGGCTTGGGCGACACGACGACCGCGAGCCTTCGCTCGAATGTCACGTCCTTGCCGGCGAACGGCATCTTCCCCTTCACGGCAAGGGTGAACGTGCCGGGGGGCGTGGTGGGGGCCGTCACGACCTGCAGCGTGCCAGTCGCGGCGTCGGCGGCGACCGTCACGGGCTTCACCGAGAGGCCGGCGACCGGCGTGGCTGCCGCCGCTTCGAGTGACACGGGTCCCGTGAACCCGAATTTGCGCTCGAGTGCAACGGCGAGGTCGGCCGTGCCACCCGCCTGCACGGCGATCTCCGCGCGGTCGAGTTTCGGCTCCGCCGGCGACTCGCGGACCACGACCGTGATCGGCGGCAGGATCACCGGCACATCGATGTCCTTGACCGCGGCCGCCTTCTCCCTGTCCGTCGCCACCTTGTCCAGCCGCTTCTGCTCCTTGTCGGCTCTGATGAATGCCTCGTCCGCGGCGACGGCGGCCGCCTTCGCCGCATCGCGGGCCGCCACGAAATCGGCCTGGCCGCCGACGGCCTTTGCCTCCGCCGCGGCGAGGGCCTGTTTCGCCGCGTCGCGCTTCGTCATGAGCTCCTTCACGGTGTCGGCCGCGTTCTTGGCCTCGGCCCTCGCCTTGGCGGCCGGCACGGGGCTGGGCGTGAAGGACATCTTGACCGTGCCGCCGAGCGCCACCGAGTAGGTGCCCGGTGCCAGCGTGGGAGCGAGTTCGATCGTGACCGCGGTGGCGGAAACCAGCGGGACGGGAGGGGGCACGGGCGAAGCCTCGGGTGTGGCTGGCGGGGCCGGCTGCGGCGGAGCCTGGCCGGCGGCCGGCGCGGGAGCAGTCGGCGGTGCCGGTGGGGACGGCGGAGCGGCGGCGGCCGCCGGCTTGAACTCGGCGATCTTCAGCTCCGTCACCTTCAGTTCGACCGGCAGCTTCGTGTTCGGCGAGTTGGGATGCACGAGCGGCGCGAGGGACACCGCGCCCTTCGCGGTCGGCCGCTGCACGACGTCGATCGGAACCGAGAGCGTCCCGCCCCGCGACGTCTCCCAGCTCTTCCCGGGCTCCTTCGGCCGGACGGTCATCGGGGCCACGGCGGAGGTCACGGCGACGTTGATCACGCCGCTCACCCGCAGCGGCGCGTGAAAACTCCGCGGATCGGCCGGGGGGCCGTAGCTCCGCTGCAGCGTCGTGGCGGTCGCCGCCCGCACGATCTCGGTGCCGCCGATCGTCGCCCGGCCCACGAGCCGCACGGCCTTCACGGCCGGCTGCGCGTCATCGGCAGCCTGCAACACGACCACGCCCCGCTGTGCGGCCGCCGGAATCGTGATCGCCGGCGCGGTGACGCCGGGCGGCAGGTCCTCGGCCGAGATGGTGACTTCGCCCGCGAAGCCGTCCCGGCGCAGGATCACCACGTCGATCAGCGCCGTCCCTCCCGCCGGGAGCGACGTGCTGCTGACGAGCTTGCGGCTGTCGATGTCGAGCTTGTCCTGCTGGGCGGACGGCCGCGCGACGATCGCGAGCAGGCGGAAGTCGGGCCGCGTGGGCCGGACCTGCAGCACGTACGCCGTGGTCACGTGCGCCACCGAGTCGACGGACTGCTCGCGGACGAGCACGCGGTAGGAACCGTCCGCCGGAGCCTTGAACGTGAGCATCGGATCGAGCGACGGGCGGGAGAGGGCCGCCTCGCCGGCGAACGCGCCGGGCGCGTCGTCGGCGTAGGCCACCTCCTTGAACTGCGGCTTGCCGTCGGCAGCCTTCACCACCTGCTGCACGAGGATCGCGGCGTCCGTCGCCCCGCCGAGCCGCCGCGAATAGAGATCGAACACGATCTCCTCGCCGGCCTTCGCGTCGAACGTGAACCAGTCGCGGTCGCCCCGCGGGTGGAACCGGCCGGCGATCGCGGCGGGCCGTTCGATCGCCTGCGGCGAAGCCGGGTCGTCGTTGGGTTCCGCCTCCTCGATCACAGGCAGGTCGACGGCCAGCGCGAGTGGCTGATTGGCGGCGGCGTCGAACAGCCCGCCGCGCAGCCGGACGAGATCGGCCGCGGTGTCCCAAGGCGAAAGAATTCTCCATGCCGGCACCACGGCCTCGTCGAAGGCGATTTCGCCGGGGCTTGCCTGCACCGGCATCTGCTGGAGTCCGATGTCGGCGGCTTCGGGCATCGGCACCGCCGCCGGGCCGAGGTCTCGGCCCACGAGTGTGAACGAGGCCGTTCCGCCCGGCTTGACGACCGGCGGGAACACGCCGAGCACCACCGGCCCGGTCGAGATGCCGAGCCGATAGACGTATCCGGGACCGCCACCGGCGAATTTGTCGTGCACGCGGATCACGTGCCGGCCCGCCTTCGTCGGCGTGAAGTCGACGGCCGGATCGCCGGCGATGGAGTCGTCGATCGTCTCGATTTCCTCGCCATCCGGGCCGAACACCGTGATCACGGGCGTGAGCAGCGAGTCGATCCGCTGCGCCCAGACCTCCGCCCGGACCCGCTTGTCCGCCGCGCACGTGATCGCGTAATGGTCGCCCTGATCGGCCTCGGTTCGCGCGTTGACGGTGGCCTCGGCCGGCAGCGCGAGCGCCTTGTCGGCCGCATCGATCGCCGCCGTCTTGCGCAGTTCCGGACCGCGGCCAACCACGAACATCCGCGCATTGCTGACGCCGAGGGGTGTGACGACCGCCGCCTCGTGCAGGCCGGGCGGCACGTCGGCGGCGATCGTGACGAGCAGCTTCGGCGGGTCTTCGGCCACCGGCTTGGCCGTGATGCCGGGGTGGGAAAAGGTCATGCCGCTGAGGCCGTCGAGGTCGCCACCGGCGACCGTCACCTCAACGCTGCCGCCCCGCATGCCACCGGGCGGCTCCATCACCGTGAGCCGCGGCTCAGGCAACTGTGCCGAGGCGAACGATACCGTGAGGACCGCAGCGGCCCACGCCGCGGCCGGGATCGACTTGCCCATGGGTTTCCTCCAACAGCGGCGGTGTCGGCATCAGTGGTTGAAGAGGAATTCCTTCGAATTGAGGACCGACCACACGACGTCCTCCCAGGCTTCCTTCGGCTTGTCGGGCCGCGCCGCGAAATACCGCTCGATCTCGCCCAGTTCCTCGGGCCGCGCCGGCCTCGCCACCGCGATCAGATACAGGTCGCCCACCCGCTCGGCGAGTGGACGCTCGTCGTGGGCCGCCAATTTCTCCACCCGTCCGCCGGCCACCTTGGCGAGGATTTCGGACGAGTTGACGAGGTGCAGGCTCTGCGCGAGATTCGGGTCGTTCACCCGCTCGCATTCACAGGCCGATTCGCCCATCGGACGGCCGAAGGTCGTGAGGAAGTAGCTGTCGAAGTTGGGGTCGGGCAGTTCGACCGCCCGGGTGCCCGGCAGCACGCCGGCGAAGCCCGTGCGGCTGTCGGTGAGCAGGTCGATGGCATCGAGCGTCACCTCGGCCGGCAGCCGCCGGGCGAAGAACCTGGAGTAGCTCTGCCGGTCGGTGCCGTTGAACTCGTTGGGCTGCGCGGAGAGCTGGTACGTCCGGGAATTGCAGATCGTGCGGATCAGCTGCTTCAGGTCGAATTCGCTGTCCGCAAATGACCTCGCGAGCGCGTCGAGCAGGGCCGGGTTGGTGGCGGGGTTCGTGAGCCGCATGTCGTCCTCGGGCTCCACGA
The DNA here is from genome assembly GCA_044346795.1 of Pirellulales bacterium. GTDB lineage: Bacteria > Planctomycetota > Planctomycetia > Pirellulales > UBA1268 > CAMCQY01. The sequence continues at coordinate 16,152 of JBIIYN010000001.1, read as the reverse complement.
GGCCGACGCCGAGGAAGTGCTTCCAGTAGCGGTTGGCAAGCGACTTCGCGAAGAACGGGTTCGAAGGGGCCACCATCCAGTCGGCGAGCACCTGCCGCGGGTCGATGTTCTGGTCGATCGTCAGGGGCTTGCCGCCCAGCACCGCGGGCGTGTTCGCGACGTGCGCCGGCGCCCCGGCCGCCCTGGGAGTGCCGCGGGTGTGGAAGATCATGTCCTCCGCGGGCGAAAGCCCCGGCTTGCGGCCGATCGTGGAGAAGAAGGCCGCCATCTGCCAGTAGTCGGACATGCCCCAGTTCTCGTAGGGATGATGGTGGCACTTGGCGCACTGCATCCGCATGCCCAGGAACAACTGGGCGGAGTCTTCGACGAGGATGTCCCCCGAGCGGGCCTGGCGGTACCAGCTGACCGCGGGGTTGACGGACATCTCGCCCGTGGCGGTGAGCAGGTCCCGCACGAAATCGTCGTAGGGCTTGTTGTCGGCGAAGCTCTCGCGGATCCAGTCGTGGAAGGAATAGGTGCCGTTTCGCTCGTCCGCCCTGGTCCGCTTGTTCCGCAGGATCGCCATCCACTTCATGGCGAAGTACTGCGCGTAGTCCGGCGAGTCGAGCAACCGGTCGATCGCGGCTGCCCGCTTGCCGGGACTCGCGTCGGCCAGGAACGCCCGCGCCTCGTCGCTCGTCGGCAGACGCCCGGCGATGTCGATCGTGACGCGGCGGAGGAACGTGGCGTCGTCGCACGGGGGCGACGGGGGCAGCCGCAGCTTCACGAGTTGGGCGAGCACCTGCTCGTCCACGAGATTCCTCACGAACTGCTCGGGCTTGGGCAGCTTGTCGAGCGGCGTGTCGAGCGGCGTGGTGCCGCGGAAGACCGCGACCTGGCTCTGGTACCGCACCATGATCCCGGCGGTGCCGCAGCGGGATGGACCCTTGCCGGTGTCCGCGGCCGTCACCAGCCCGGTCGTGTCGACGGTGGCCAGGTCGGCCGCGTTGGACTCGAACTGCGCGAGCCGCGTGACGTCTTGGGCGCGGCCATCGGCGTAGTGGGCGAGCACCCGCAGCTGCTGCTTTTGGCCGGACCGCATCATCCGCTCGGTTGGGAAGACCTCGATGCGGGCGACCTGCGGCGGGTTCGGCCCGCTCGGCTGCGCCCCCTCGGCGATCCAGCGGACGAGCAGGTCGTACGCCGGGGAGCCGGGCTCGATGAGCCTGCCTCCCCCGTGCGGCACCGCCGCCGTGGCCTTGGCCAACAGCAGGCTCTGCTCGGGCGCCGCCGGCGAGATCCGCCGCCCGCGGGCCTCCTTGAAGAGGTGCTCCTGGTCCTCGCCGGGCTCGAAGCCCAGGAGCGAAAGCCGGAAGTTGTTCTGCCCACCGCTCTTGCCGTGGCAGCCGCCGCCGTTGCAGCCGTGTTTCGTGAAGAGGGGAACGATCTGGCTCACGAAGTCGACCGGAGGATCGTCGCCGAAGCGCTCGACCACCAGCGGAACCCGGGCATCGCCCGCGTCGGCGAGGGTCGCCACGATCGTGCCCTCGCCATCTGCCAGCGGCACGAGCATGCCGCCCGGCTCAACCGTCGCCAGCGTGGCGGGCTCCACCCGCCAAGTTGCGTCGCTCGTGAGATCAATGGCGGTTTCCAGCCCGCCCGGCGTCGACGTGACCACGAGCTGGCGACGGTCGCGGCTGCCCACGAGTCGCAGGGCCGAGCCGGGCTCGGTTCCGGTCGAAATCTCAACGCCCGCAGCCGCGGTCCGCAGGGGGAGAAGCCCGAAGCCGCAGGCGACGATCAGCAGGGCGGTCGGCAGGGAACGGCACACCGTGGGCATCGGAAGTCTCCGAGGCGTAGCACGAACAGGGGGGCAGGCGGGTCGGACGGTTTGTGGCTTTGAATCCGCTCAGGAAGCTGACGACCGCGCTGTGCTGTCCAGCCGCCAGGGTTTGGTCGACAGGCCCCGCGAAAGACTATGTCGATTTTAGCGTGGGCGGTTACGGAGCGAAAATCAACCGGCGGGCAGGTTTGGGGGCGTGGCCAGGGAATGCCAGGTTTTGTCGTACCAGGCATGGCGGGCGATGGTGGCGTCATTCACCGTTTTTCAGCCAGCGGGCAGTGAGCGATTGGCCGTCCATGTGGCCCGGCGTGGGAACGCCCGCGTTCGCCAAGATCGTGGGGGCCACGTCGTACAAGGTGCATTCGTCCAACACCTGGCCGTGCGGCACCTCTGGACCGTACATCAGCGCAAAGCCATGGTCGGAGTGACTGCCGGTTCGGCCGTCCTGTCGACGGATGTCCAACGTACCGAAGACCGGCGAATGCAGCTGCGACCAGGGAAAGCTCGTCTCCCACAGCACCGTCAGGTCAGGCAGCCCATCCACGAACGGGCCCTGGAACTCCTCGTGCAACAGCGTCACTTTCTTGACCACGTGCTTGCCTGTCACCGGGTCGGTCAGTTCCATGAGCCGGTCGCTGATTTCCCGACAGAGAGCACGATAGGGTTCTCCAGGCTCGACCAGCCCGTCGTGATCCCGGCCCCGCACGCTGATGCGAATGGCGCCCACCGTGTCGTTGTTCGGGATGGCGAAGGCGCGCAGCCCTTTCCAATTCCGGTCGCCCGCATACCACCGAAACAGAAGCTCATCCGCCGCCCACTTCGGCAGCATTGCCTTGATGGCATACTGAAGCCTGCCCGGCAACATCATCTTCAGCACGCGCCAGGGATTGACCTTCGCCGTCCGCTTGGGCTCCGATTTCGCCGAGCGGGCACCGCTGCCCGTCCGGGACTCGTGCGGAGTGCGACCATGGCCCAGCAACTGCAGGATCTCGGGCAGATTCCACGACGCATGGTAGATCGGCCCCATTCCATGAGCCGCCACGACCATCAGCCGTGTCCGCGAGTCGACCATTTCGAGCATCTGTCCCAGTTCGCGGTCGATCGCGCGGTAGACTTGCTCGATGGCGTCGGCCAAATCGTAATCGTCCTTCTCGCCATGCCGGGGGTGTTGCGGATCCAGCCAATGCCAGAAGTGGTGTCCGATGCAGTGCGGCGCGCTGAATGCGACCACCAGAGTCTCCCACTCCCGGGTGCGCATCACCCAGCGAAAGAGCTCGCCATGTTTCCGGACGCCATCGAGCACCCGCCGCTTGAGACCGGCCAGTGCTTTGGGCTGGCAGTCCGTCGCGTCGCAGTCGCCCACCGGATGCTTGCCGAAGCGACGGTCGATCTCCGTGAGCAACTCGGGCGGCGTCGATACCCGCGACGTTTTGGTCGCATGAGAGCCCCAGTTGGAGACCTGAAAACCCCTCAGCTGCCGGCTCGCCTTGAAATGTGGAACATCCACCACCCCCACCGGCACGCCCGCGTCGCTCAAGTACTCCCAGAAGGGCCGAGTCTGAATCACGTCGTCTGAAACATGCTTCAGGCCCGCCGTCGCGGGATCGTATTGAACATAGAAATACTTCTCGAACTTCGCGGGGTTCGCGCCCGTGAACACCGCCGGCCACACGGTGTCGGGCAATTGCTCCGACACGCTCCGCAGCGATGCTCGCACCCCCTGCTGCATCAGCCGCTGGAAGGTGGGCATCTTTCCCTGCCCCATCCACTGCTCCACGAGGGCCCACTCCATCGCATCCAAGCCGATGACCAGCTGGCGGTAACGCTCACTCGACTCGAGCCGCTGTGTCACGCGATCCGTGAGGGGGGGCATGCTGCGGGAGTATAGACCGGTCGATGGCCCCTCGCAACGAATTCCCGGTTGAAACGCGGCGCACGAAACCCGACCCATCTGCCTACTTCTTGGCGGCGGGCGCCTTTTTGTCCTGCTTCGGCTTCATGCCCGCGTTCTTGACCTACCCCCCCTTCAACAGCACCGCTTCCAAAGAGGGATCTGAGTGGAGCGAACCAGAGGGAGTCATCTCCATATTCCCGCACGCCCGAAGTCGCCCTCCAGGAAGGTGATCCCCGGGACGGCGAACAGGGGTGATCCCGGGGGGGCTTCCGATCGCAACAAGTATCATTCAGCAGGCAAAAACGACACTTTTTCCACAATGTTGAGGGGTACGGGGCCGGGAATCAGCCGCCGAAGGGTTTCGCGGCCAGCGGTTTGAGGTCACACTATAAGAATCCTGTTTGCACCGGTACGGAGACCCTCGTGACACGGAGGATTCCAATGCACGTCGCTTCCCGGATCGCTCCCGCCCCGTCGGCACTCCGTCCTCTCTCGGGTCATTTTCCCCGGGTTTGCCGGTGCTCTGCCGGCGGAGGGCACGGCCTGACGGGCCGCAGGCTGCCCGTTCTCGCCGTACTGGTCGCCCTGCTGGTGGCTGCGGTTGCCGGCCCTGTCGCGGCCGCCTCGATCGACGTTTCCACGGGCGAGACGACTCCCGGTCCCCTGCGGCTCGTGGGCAGCCGCGACCGGCGGCAGCTGATCGTTACCGCGACCCCCGCCGGCCCCGAGACGGCCCTCGACGTGACCGGCACCACGGCCTGGCGGGTCGAGCCGGCCACGCTCGCGACGGTCCAGCCGGGCGGGCTGGTCGTGCCGCTGGCCGACGGCACGGGCTCGGTCGTCGCGAGCGTGCCCGGGGAGGCCGAGGTCCGGGTGCCGCTGGTCGTGGAACGGTTCGGCAACGACCCTCCCATCGATTTCGTCAGCCAGGTGGTGCCGGTCTTCACGAAATACGGCTGCAACGGCGGCGGTTGCCACGGCAAGAGCGGCGGGCAGAACGGCTTTCGCCTCTCGCTCCTGGGCTTCGAGCCGCGGGAGGACCACGCGCACCTCGTGAAGGAGGCTCGTGGCCGCCGTCTCAGCCTCGTCGCGCCTGAGACGAGCCTGCTCCTGGCCAAGGCTGCGGCGGCGGTGCCCCACGGCGGCGGAAGGCTGATCGAGCCCGGCTCCCCTTCGCACGACCTGCTCGTTCGCTGGATCGCCGAGGGTGCCAATCCCAGCGGCCCCAACCCGCCGAAGGTGTCGCACATCGACGTCTTTCCGACCGAGCGGATGCTCGCCGCCGGCCGGAGGCAGCAGCTGCGGGTGATCGCCCACTACGACGACGGGCGGATCGAGGATGTCACCCGGCTCGCGCACTTCGAGGCGAGCGCGCCCGATCTGGCCACCGTCGACGTGGCGGGGCTCGTCTCCACCGCGGAGAAGGGGGAGGGCCCGGCCCGCTGCGGCAGCGTGGCGGTGATGGTCCGTTACCAGAGCCAGGTGGCCGTGTTCCGCGGCACGCTCCCGCTCGAGACACCGCTCGATCGGATGCCGAAGCGGGAGCAGTTCGTCCGCAATGTCCTCGACGAGCACGTGCTCGCGCACCTGGTGAAACTGCGGCTGCCGCCCTCGCCGCTCTGCGACGACTCGACCTTCCTGCGGCGGGCCACGATCGACATCGCCGGACGGCTCCCCACGCTGGAGGAGACGAACTCGTTTCTTGCCGACTCGAGCCCGCAGAAGCGGGATGCCCTCGTCGACCGCCTGCTCGACTCCCCCGATTACGCCGCCACCTTCGCCCTGAAGTGGTCGGCCATCCTCCGCAACAAGCGGACCGACGACCAGCTCCACCGCAACGGCACCTACGCCTTCCACGAATGGATCCGCGATCGCCTCGCCGAGAACAGGCCCTACGACGAATTCGTGCGGGAGATCCTCACTGCGACCGGCGAGGTCGACCGCAACCCGGCGGTGATCTGGTACCGGCAGGTGGCCGACGTCAACCAGCAGGTCGAGGACGCCTCGCAGCTGTTCATGGGGTTGCGGCTGCAGTGCGCCCGGTGCCACCACCATCCCTTCGAGAAGTGGAGCACGGAGGATTACTTCCAACTGGCCGCCTTCTTCTCGCGGGTGGGCCGCAAGAAGGGGATGCAGCCGGGGGAGGACCGGATCTTCCACAACCGGGGCACTCCGCAGGCAACCGGGCCGAAGGGTGCGCACAAGCCCGCCGTGCTCGGCTCGCAGCCGATGGACGTGCCGATCGACACCGACCCCCGGCGGCTTCTGGCCGACTGGCTGGTGGCCCCCGAGAATCCCTTCTTCGCCCGGTCGCTGGTGAACCGCTACTGGAAGCACTTCTTCTCGATCGGCCTGGTCGAGCCGGAGGACGACATGCGGCTGACCAACCCCGCGACCAACCCGGCGCTGCTCGACGCGCTGGCGACGGCGTTCGTGGAGAGCGGCCACGACCTGAAGGGTCTGATCCGCATGATCTGCCGCTCGACCACCTACCAGCTCTCGGCCGAGCCCAACGAGTTCAATGCCGAGGATCGGCAGAGCTTCTCGCGGTTCTTCGCACGGAGGCTGCCGGCGGAGGTGGCCCTCGACGCGATTGACGGCCTGACGGGCAGCCGCACGGGCTTCGGCGGCGTGCTGCCCGGCACACGCGCGGTGGAATTGCCCGACACCGGTTTCAACAACTATTTCCTGGCGGTGTTCGGCCGGCCCAACGGCGACAGCGCCTGCGAGTGCGAGCGGGGCTCGGAGGCCAACCTCGCGCAAAGCCTGCACCTGATCAATTCGGCTGACATTCTCGGCAAGCTCGGCGGCGGTCGTGTAACGGCCTTGGCCCGCGATGCGTCCCGTCCGACCGGGGAAAAGATCGACGAGCTCTACCGGGTGGCGGTCTCGCGTCCGGCCCGGCCCGAAGAGGTGTCTCAGATCGAGCGCTACGTCGCGGCCCGGGCCGACAAGGCCAAGGAGGCCTGGGAGGACGTCGTCTGGTCGCTCTTCAATACCAAGGAATTCCTCTTCAACCATTGAAGGAGGACCGATTCATGGCCGGGATTCGAATCCTCGCGGCCCGCTCCGCCCGGCTGCTTGCCGCTCGCCTGTTTGGCGTGGGGCTCGTCGCGCTGTCGTTCGTGGGCTCGGGTCTCGCCCGGGCGGAGTTTCCGGAGCCGCGGCTCACTGCGATCGATCCGCCCGGCGGATTGCGGGGCACGACCATCGAGGTGACCCTCGCGGGGAGCGATCTCGACGAGGCGACCGCCCTGACCTTCTCCCACCCCGGCATCACCGCGAAGCCGGTGATGACGCCACCCACGGAATTTGATCCGGAGCCGAGGTCCATGCCCGGACGCATGGCCGTCACGATCGCGGCAGACGTGCCGGCGGGCCTCTACGACGCGACGGTCGTCTGCCGCTACGGTGTGAGCAGCCCGCGGGGCTTTGTGGTGGGGCTGGCACCTGAATTCCGCAAGTCGGGCCCGATCGACTCGGCCGAGAAGCCGCTGGCCATTCCGCTCGAGGCCTCGGTGAACGCCCGCGTCGATGCGAACACGGCCGATCATTACGCCATCGAGTGCCACGCCGGGCAGAGGGTCCACGCCGAGATGTGGGCCCGCCGGATCGACTCGCGGATGACGCCGGAGATCACCGTGTTCGACGCGGAGCATCGGAAGGTGGAGGTCGCGGCCGACAGCATCGCCGAAGATCCCGCGATCGACTTCACGGCCGCCCGTTCCGGCCGGTATCTGATCCGTGTGCACGACCGGTTTGCCGGCGGCGGCGACGGCTTCTTCTACAGGCTCGGGGTGTCGACCGGCCCGGTCGTGGTGGCAATCTTTCCGCCGGCGGCGAAGACCGGCGAGTCGGCCACCTTCACGGTCACCGGCCGCGGCCTCGGCCAGGGTGCACAGCCGATGCCCGACGGCGACGGCGACCTCGAGCAGAAACCGGTGCAGGTGAGCCCCGGCGACATCGCCTTCGGCTCGCCCGTACGGCCCGCCTGGCGGCTGCTCTCCCCCTGGGACAGCACGGCCGACTTGGTGTTCCTGCGGGGCGGCGTCTTCGACGCGGCGACGCGGCAGCCCGCCGTGCTGGAGGTCGATCTGCCCGTCGTGCAGGAGCAGGAGCCCAACGACGACCCGGCGACGCCTCAGGCGGTGCCGCGGCCGGCCGCCGTCGCCGGCCGGTTTTTTCCGCTGGGGGACCGCGACTGGTTTTCCTTCGACGCCAAGGCGGGAGAGGAGATGGTGTTGGAGTTGTTCTCGCGCAGGCTCGGCTTCGCCACCGATGCCGCGATCCTCGTCGAGAGCGTGGCCGTCCATGCCGAGGGGAACCCGCAGGTGAAGGAGCTGGCATTCGCCGACGACGGGCCAAAGGAGTTCCAGGGCCTCACGGTCGATCAACCGACGCTCGATCCGATTCTCCGCTTCAAGGCTCCGGTCGAAGGCCGCTACCGGGTGGGAGTCTGGGAGCAGTCGGTCGACTCCGTCGCCGACCGCGCGGCGGGCTACGTGCTCGAGATCCGCGAGCCGCGGCCCGGCTTCGACCTGCTCGCGATGGTCGTCAGCCCCGACCGGGCCGACGCCAACAAAATGCTGATCGGATCCACCTCCCTGGCCGTGGGCGGCGCGGTCGCGATCGACCTGCTCGTGCTGCGGCAGGACGGCTTCGCGGGGGACATTACCGTGACGGCCGAGGATCTGCCCGCCGGCGTGACGGCGGCGCCGGTCGTGATCGCGGGCAAGGCGCGGCGAGGCGTGGTCGTGCTGCAGGCCGCCGACGACGCCAAGCCGGTGGAGAAGACCTTCCGGCTCGTTGGCCGGTCCAGGAATGGCGAGGCGGACATCACCCGCACCGCCCGGGCCGCGACCCTTCGCTGGAATGTCGACAACCAGCAGCGGCAGCCGCACCTGGTGCGACAGACCGACTCGCTCCGGGTGGCCGTCACCGCCGACTCCGCTCCGGTGACGGTGCGGCCCAAGGAATCGAAGGCCTGGGAGACGGCGCGGGGTGGGAAGCTCGCGATCCCGATCGATGTCGTCCATCGGGCGGGCTGCAAGGGGCCGCTCTCGCTCGCGGCGGTGGCCTACCCGCCGGAGATGAAGCTGCCGGCGGAACTGAAGGTGCCCGAGGTGAAGATCGCCGAGGTGAAACCGCCGGAGGGGCAGCCGGCCGGCCAGCCGATGCCGCCGCAGGCCTCCTCGGGTGAGGTCGCCGTCGATATCGACCCCAAGCTCCCGCCCGGCACCTACACGGTGGCCCTGCGGGGCGTGGCCAAGCTGTCGTTCGCCCGCAATCCTGATGCGGCCGCCCGGGCGAAGGCCGATGCGGAACGGGTTGCGGTGCTGGCCAAGGAACGGGCCGCGAAGGTGGAGGCCGCGAAGCAGGCCCTCGCCGCCGCGGAAAAGCAGCTGGCGGACGTGCAGGCCGGCGGCGGCGAGCCCGCCGCCGAAATGGTGGCCGCGCGGGATGTCGCCAGGAACGCCCTCGCGGCAGCGGAGGGGGCCTTCAAGGCCGCCGAGGAGGAGCGGGTCAGACGGGAAAAAACCGCCGCCGACACCGCCACGGCCAGCGCCCCCAAGGACATCGACGTGCCGGTGCTGATGCCGCCGATCACGCTGGTCGTCGACGAGTCGCCCGTCGAACTCAAGACCGATCCGGCCGGCCTGAAGGTGGAGGCCGGCGGGTCGGTCGACATCGGGGTCGATCTCGAGCGGAAGTACGGCTTCGCGGGGCCGGTGTTTCTGGAGGCCGCGAGCCCGACGCCCGTGGCGGGGCTCACGATCGCGCCGGCCACCGTGCCGCCCGAGGCGGCCAAGGCGGCGCTCAAGGTCACGACCACGCCGGGCACGCCGCCGGGCACGCACACGCTCGCGTTCAAGGGAAAGGTTTCGTTCTTCGACCGGGAAGTCGCGTTCGAGCAGAAGATCTCGCTCGTGGTCGCCCCCAAGCCGCAGGAGCCTGCCAAGCCATGACCCGTGGCATCAAGAATATCGGGAGCCCGCGGGCGACGACGAACGCCGGGAGCCTGTCGATCTGCCTGCTGCTTGCCATCGGCCTGCGGCCGGCCGCCGCAGAGGGCCTTCCGATCGCGGTTCCCGCCCGCCAGGATCCCGTCCGCTTCGTGGATGAGGTGTTGCCGATGCTCGCGGCGAACTGCACCGCCTGCCACAACCAGAAGGTGCGGGAGGGGGGGCTCTCGATGGATTCCCTCGATCGCATCCTCGCCGGTGGCGACTCGGGGCCGTCGGTGGTGGCGGGCAAGCCCGCGGAGAGCGTGCTCTTCCTGCGGGCGAGCCATCGACAGGAGGATTTCATGCCGCCCCCGTCCAACTCGGTGGGGGCGAAGAATCTCTCGCCCGAGCAGCTCGGCCTGCTCGAGCGCTGGATCGCCGAGGGGGCGAAGGCGGCGGCGGTGGTCGCCAAACCGATCCAATGGCGGCCGTTGCCCAAGGGAACCGGCGGCGTCATCGCCGTGGCGATGTCGGCCGATGGCCGGATGACGGCCGCTGCCCGGGCCGGGCGGGTCAGCCTCTTCGACACGCTCTCCGGTCGGGGCCTCACGACACTGGTCGATCCGGGTCTGGCAGACTTCGCACCCGATCTCGCCCATGCCGACACGGTCTCGGCCTTGGCTTTTTCACCCGCCGAGGATCTGCTCGCAACGGGATCGTTCCGCACGATCAAGATCTGGAAGCGGGCCGAGCCGCGAAGGATCGCCGAACTGCCCGACACTGCGGGAGCCACGCTCCTGGCCCGGGCGGCCAACGGCGGCATGGTCGTGCTGGGGCTGCCCGACGGCCGCCTCGCCGTGGTCGATGCGGCGGCCCCGGAGCCCGAGTCGGCCAGGAGGCTCATCGGCATGCCGGGGCAGCCCGTCATGGCCGCGGCGATGGCGCCGGATGGCGGCAGCCTGTTCGCCGCCACGAAGGACAACGTCGTCACCGCCTGGCGGCTGGCCGACGGCGCGGCGCTGGGGCGGCTCGTCCGCCCCCGTGAGGTGCGGTCGCTCGCCGTCGTGAACGGCGGCACCCGCCTCGTGACGGCGGAGGCCGACAACGTGCTGCGGGTCTGGGAACTGCCGCTGGCGGAGGCCGCGGCCGATCCCGCGGCCGCCCGGCCGACCAAGGAGATCGCCGGCGCCCCCCAGCCGTTGGTGGGCCTGGTCGAGATGCCTGCCGTGTCCGGCCATGTCGTGGCGGGCTGCGGGGATGGCGTCGTGCGGCTGTGGAATCTGGAAAACGGCGGTGTCGTGCGGCAGTTCGCCCACGGCGGCGCAGTGGCGGGCATCGCCGTCAGCCCCGACGGCAGCCGGCTGGCATCCGTCGGTACCCTCCCGGGCTTCAAGCTCTGGAACGCCGCCGGCGGAGCGATGATCCTGCACGCTGTTGGCGACCATCGCATTGCCAACCGGCTCGCCGCCCGGGATGCCGACATCGCCGTCCTCAAGCAGGATGTGGAGTTTGCCAAGGCGCAAGTGGCCGCCGCCGAGAAGGCCAAGGGCACGGCCGCCGAAGAGGTGAAGAAGGCCGGCGAGAAGCTCGCCGCAGCCGAGAAGACCTTCAAGGAGACGGACGAGGCCGCCAAGGCCGCGAAGACCGCCCGCGACGAGGCCGACAGGCTTTCCGCCATCGCCGCGGCCGCCGTGCCGCTGGCGGAAGCGGCCGTCGAGGTCGCCACAAAGGCCGCCGCATCGGCGGCTGCCGGGGCCGATGCCGCCGCCGCGGCGGCCGCGGCCTTCGCGAAGGTTGCCGAAGGCAATGCCGACGCGGCCGAGACCAATAAAACACTGCAGGCGGCATCGGCCGCCGCTTCCGCCGCGAAGACCGCCGCCGATCAGGCCGTCGCGCAGGCACGCCAGCATGTCGAGAAGTTGAAGGCCAAGGCCACCGATCTTGCGACGAAGGCGGCCGAGAAGGTGAAGGCCCAGGCGGCCGCCGACGAGCCGCTCGCCAAGGCCCGCACCGGCATCGACAGCGCCAAGCGGGATGGCGAGTTCGCCGCCGCCGAGGTGAAGCGGGCCGACGAGGCGGTTCCCGCCCGTCAGGCGGATCTCGCCGCGATGGAGGGACGCCTCAAGACGGCCGAGACCGAACGGGTGGGGATCGATGCCGAGCGAAACGCCTCGGCCCGCCCCTTCATCGCCGTGGCGTTCGCGGCCGATGCCTCGGGCCTCGTGGCGCTCGATCCGACCGGCTGGGCTGTTTTCGCGGGAGCACAGGATGGCCAGCCGCGGCGGAGCGTAGCCGTGGCGGCGCAGGCGGCAGGACTCGCGTTGATCGGCGACGGCCGCTTGGTGGTCGCGGGCGGGCCGGCCGCCGCCACGGTCACCGACGTCCGCGAGCAGTGGAGCCTCGTCCGCACGATCGGCGGGGAGAAGACGCCCCCGGCGGCCGATGACGATCCGACCGGTCCGCCGATCGACGCCGTGCTGGCGCTCGCCTTCTCCCCCGACGGCAGCCTGCTCGCCTCCGGCAGCGGACTGGCCAGCCGTTCCGGCGAGATCAAGCTCTGGAGGACGGCCGACGGCACGCTCGCCCGGTCGATCCCGCAGCCCCACTCCGACACCGTCGTGGCGGTCGCCTTCTCGCGGACGGGAGACCGACTCGCCTCGGGCGGCACCGACCGCTTCGCGAAAATCCACCTGATCGCCGACGGGAAGACCGAGCGATCCTTCGAGGGGCACACCGGTCACGTCCTGGGCGTGGCCTGGCAGGCGCACGGTCGCCGGCTGGTGAGCGGCGGCGGCGACAACGTGGTGAAGGTTTGGGACGTGTCCTTGGGTGAGCAGCAACGCACGATCACCGGGCCGGGCCGCGAGGTGACGAGCGTGCGGTTCATCGGGGAGGGGGACGAAATCGTCGCCTCCTCGGGCGATGCGACCGTCCGTGTCTTCAATGCGGCCAGCGGTGCCGCTGTCCGCCAGCTCACGGGCGCCGGCGACTTCGTGCACTCGTTGGCGGTCGTCGGGCCGACGGTCGCGGCAGGCGGTCAGGACGGCCGGCTGCGCATCTGGAACGTCGCCAGGCCGGAGCCGCTGCACACCATCGAGCCCTCGCCGGCACCCTGAGCCCTGCCATCAGCTCGGCGCCTGCGCGGCGGACGAGTGCCGTGATCCGTCAGATGAGCTCGACGATCGGCTGGCGGTCGACGAGGTATTGCGGGCGGCCGGTCATGTCGACCAGCGTCGTGTCGGCGGTGGTGATGCCCAGGGCGTGGTAGAGCGTGGCGGTGATCTCCTGCATGTGCACCGGCCGGTCGGTGGCATGCTCGCCGAGACGATTGGTGGCGCCGATCACCTGACCGGTCCGCAGGCCGCCCCCGGCCAGCAGGGCCGTGCTCACCTGCGGCCAGTGGTCCCGGCCGGCCTGGGGATTGATTTTCGGCGTGCGTCCGAACTCCCCCCAGACCACGATGGCGACATCGCCGAGCATGCCGCGGCCCTCGAGGTCGTCGAGGAGGGCCGAGAGGCACTGGTCGAGTTTCGAGCCGTGGTCGCGGACGAGATCGAAATTCTGGCCATGGCTGTCCCAGCGGCCGAAGCTCAGGCTCACCACCCGCACGCCCGCCTCGATCAGCCTGCGGGCGATCAGCAAGTGGTCGTTGCAGGTGGGCGCCCCGTCGTACTGAAACCGGTAGGGCTTGCCGTCGCCGTAGGCCTCGCGGATCTTCGGGTCTTCCTTCGACAGGTCCATCGCCTCCAGCAGCCGGCTGCCGGTGAGCACGTCGAAGGCGCGCTGGCCGAAGCTGTCCATCCCCTCGAGCATGCCGGAGGCATCGACGTCTCGGCGGAGCCGGTCGAGCCCCGAGAGGAGCCGGCGGCGGTCCGAGAGCCGCTCGAGCGAGAGCGATTTGAGCGTCATGTTTTCCAGGCCCTGGCCGTCGGGCTTGAAGGGGGCGTAGGCGGGGCCGAGGAAGCCGGCCGTGCCCGAATCGCTCCAGGGCACATGCTTCGTGCGGGCCGCCATTCCGACGAATGGCGGCACCGACGGATCGACGGGGCCCGCGAGCTTCGCGACCGCCGCTCCGATCGAGGGTCGGCCGCCGATCGTGCGAAGGCTGCTCTCGGGCCAGCCGGTCATGCACTGGTGGCTGGCATGGGCGCCCTCGCAGCCGACGACCGAGCGGATGACGGCGCAGCGGTCCATCCGCCTGGCGAGCCTTCCGAACACCTCGCAGATCTCGATGCCCGCCACGTTGGTGCCGATGGGTCGGAACTCCCCGCGGATCTCGCTCGGGGCCGCGGGCTTGAGATCCCAGAGGTCCTGATGCGGCGGACCACCCGCCAGGAAGATGTTGATGAGCGACTTGTGCCGCCGGGAGCCGCCGGTGGCCGGAGTGCCCTTCGGGCCAGATTCGGCGGCAGGAGCGTTTTCCGCCCGCAGAATCGAGGCCAGCGACAGCCCTCCCATGCCGAAGGAGAGGCCACCGATCGTGAGAAAGTCGCGCCGGGTGAGACCGCCGCAGAGGTTTTGGCTGCCGCCGAAGATCGAGAGCATGGGGGCATCTCCCGGGAGGGCGAGAGGCTTTCGGGCGGCCCACGGGCGGCCCGCCGCCGACCGCCGCCAGAGTATACTATCGGCTGGCGAGGCGACCTGCCGATCCGGCACCGTCGGGCGTCCGCTCTGGCCGGCTTCCGGGGCATGGTGGCACGGGGGCCGGGGAGGACCAGGAAAGAGGGAAAACTGGGTCTTCTGGCGAGGCAGCAACGGCTCCGGGGCAGCGGCTGGCGAAAAGGCCGCATTTCCGCCAACGATCCGCAATCTCGGTGTTGGACGAAACCGATCGAAGTGTTCAGTCATTCCAAGACAGAGCCCGCGTGCACCCGCAGTGTCTCACAGTGGGGTCTCACAGCCGGGGAAAAGGAGACGACCATGCGGCGACAGCCAGAAGAACTCTCCAGTTGCCGGACCCTGGGGGGCGGGCTCACCGACCGCCGCGGGTTGATCAAGTGGGGGATGATCGGGGCGGGCGGCCTGACGCTGCCGAACCTGCTTCGTAGCACGGCGGTGGCCGATTCGCCCGCGGGGAGCAAGCAGGGCAACTCGGTGATCCTCCTGCACATGCGGGGTGGGCCGAGCCAGCTCGAAACCTGGGACATGAAGCCCGAGGCCCCGGTGGAGATTCGCGGCGAGTTCAAGCCGATCCCGACCAACGTGCCGGGAATCCAGATCTGCGAACTGCTGCCGAAAACCGCCGCGATCATGAACAAGTGGTCGATCGTCCGCAGCCTGCAGCATCCGAAGGAATACGGCGACGTGAGCCACTCGCGGGGCGACCAGGTCGTGTTCACCGGCTATCCGCCCGGCACGGATGAGAACAAGAACGTCGCGCCGAGCATCGGCTCGGTCGTATCCCGCCAGTTGCAGCCGCTCGACCGGGAGATGTTCGCCTACGTGATGGTGCCACGAAAGATCCCCGGGACTGGGTCCGCCTATCTTGGCGCCGCGAGCGAGCCCTTCGAGACGTTGGCCGATCCGGCCGCCAAAGGCCAGCGGTTCTTGGTGCCAAACCTGTCTCCGCCCGAGGGCCTGACCACCGGGGAACGGATGGCCGGCCGCCGCTCGCTGCTCGGGTCGCTCGACACGATCCGCCGCGATGTGGACAAGTCGGGAATGCTCGAGTCGATGGACGCCTACCAGCAGCAGGCGTGGGAGATCATCACCGGCTCCCGGGTCCGCCACGCGTTCGATATCGACTCGGAGCCGCAGGCCGTCCGGGACCGCTACGGCTACCCGCCCCAGTACCGCGCGAGGATGCGGGCGGGTGGCGACAATCCCGGCTGGAACCAGCGGCTGTTGCTCGCCCGGCGGCTGGTGGAGGCGGGCGTGCGGCTGGTGACGGTCGACCTGCGGTGGTGGGACACGCACGACGACAACTTCTGGTCGCTCAAGAACGGTTTCCTGCCGCCCTTCGACCAGGCCTATTCGGCGCTCATCAACGACCTGCAGGAGCGGGGGCTCCTGGAAACCACGCTCGTCGTCGCCTGGGGCGAGCATGGACGCACGCCGCGGGTGAACGCGACGGCCGGCCGCGACCACTGGATGAGCGCGTTCAGCGCCGCGTTCGCGGGAGGCGGCGTGCAGGGCGGCCGCGCCATCGGCGCCACCGATTCGCACGCCGCCCACGTCAAGGAAAACCCCAAGCACCCGCAGGACGTCCTGGCGACGATGTACCGCCATCTGGGCGTCGATACGACCATCTCCTACAACGACCACACCGGGCGGCCCCATCCCGTGCTCCCGTTCGGCCGGCCGATCGACGAATTGTTTTAGGCTGTGGCTGAAAACCCTGCTCGGCGGACGAGCGAGTCAGGAAGCACGTCGTTCACCTCGAGCGAGCGTCGCAGCAAGCCCCTTCTCTGACGAGATCGCTGATCGAGGAACTCGAACACTCGCCGGCCCGCCGTCGTGCGCTTCGGGGCTGGCGGCGGTTGTGAACGCCG
>JBIIYN010000348.1:0-3952 GCA_044346795.1 Pirellulales bacterium | reverse complement strand
CGATGGTGAATCGTTCGTGAGTCGCAGAATTCACCGGCTCTTGCGCGTGCCTCCGACCGGCTCCTCAGCATCGGGGCTTCACGGCAAGGCTCGGCATCGTGCCGAACCGGCTTTGTCGGCCCCCCAGGGCCGATGTCCTTGGCCGATCTCCGTCGGCTGGTGCTGACCCGGGCCTCCGGGCCTGGCGCTGAGGAGGTGAAAATCCCTGACGCTGAGAAGGTGGGCCGGGATCAGCTCCGGCTCTCGACCAGCGACTTCATCTCGCGCACGGCCTGCGTGAAGCCGACGAGCACGGCCCGCGACACGATCGAGTGGCCGATGTTGAGTTCGCCCATGCCTTCGAGGCGGGCCACCGGGATCACGTTGCGGTAGGTCAGGCCGTGGCCGGCGTTGAGCTGCAGCTTGGCCTGCCGGATCATGCCGCCGGCGCGGGAGAGTTCCACGAGCCGGGCATGCCGCTCGGCGTCGGTCGCGGCGTTCGCGTAGCAGCCCGTGTGCAGTTCCACCGCCGCCACGCCGAGGTCCACGGCCGCGTCGATCTGCCGCGGGCAGGGATCGAGAAAGAGCGAGACAGCGATACCCGCCTCGTGCAGGCGGCGGACTGCCTCCGCCGTGGCGGCCCGGTGGGTGACCACGTCGAGGCCGCCCTCCGTCGTCACTTCCTCCCGCTTCTCTGGCACGAGCGTCACCTGGTCGGGCCGCACCCGGCAGGCGATGTCGATCATGGCCGGGGCGATCGCGGCCTCGAGGTTGAGTTTCACCTGCACGGTGGCTTTCAGCACCTCGAGGTCGCGATCCTGGATGTGCCGGCGGTCCTCGCGGAGGTGAACCGTGATCGCGTCGGCCCCGCCGAGTTCGGCGAGCGCGGCCGCCCACACCGGGTCGGGTTCGACCGTGCGGCGGGCCTGCCGGATCGTGGCCACGTGATCGATGTTGACGCCGAGCGTTGCCATCCGATCACTCTATCCACCGACGCGATCGACGGGAAGCTACAGCTGTTTCTTCAGCAGCACGACGCTGTTGCCGCGGGGCGTGCGGACCTGCAGCACCACGCCGTCCTCGGGCGACTCCTTCTCGATGGCCTCGGCGAACTCGGCGATCGACGTCACCGGCGTCTTGCCGACCTTGCGGACGAGCACGCCCGGTCCGAGGCCGGCCTCGGCCGCCACGCCGTCGGGGTCGACGCGGTCGACGACCACGCCCTCGAAGCCCTCGTAGACCTTCTCCGGCATGGAGTTCTTGTCGCGAACCTCGATGCCGAAGGCCTCGGAGTAGAAGGTCTCCTCGTCGCCGGCGGAGAGCTTGCGGCTCCCGGAGCCGTCCCGCTTGGCGATCTTGTCGGGCAGCGGCTTCACCGAGATCGAGAGCGACATCGTCTTGCCGTCGCGGAGCACGGTGAGCTTGTGAGGCTTGCCGATGGCCGACTTTTCGACGACCTCCTGCAGCGACCGCGGGCCGTCCACCGCCTGGTCGTCGAAGGCCGTGATCACGTCGAGCTCCTGCACGCCCGCCTCGGCGGCCGGCGTGCCGTCCATCACCTCGGTGACGAGCACGCCCTTGCGGCTGCTCACGCCGAGCTTCCGGGCCATCTCGTTGTCGAGCGGTCCGATCGACACGCCAAGGTAGCCGCGTTCCACCGCACCCTTGGCGATGAGCTGGCCGCTCACCCACTTGGCGAGGTTGATCGGGATGGCGAAACCGACGCCCTGATAGGCGCCGGTGTTGGAGGCGATCGCCGTGTTGATGCCGACCACCTCGCCGGCGAGGTTCACCAGCGGGCCGCCCGAGTTGCCGGGGTTGATGGCGGCGTCGGTCTGCAGGAACTTCGCGCGGCGGATGCTGCCGAGTTCCCGGCCCTTGCCGCTGATGATCCCGGCGCTGACCGTCGTCTCCAGTTCGAAGGGGTTGCCGATCGCGATCACCCAGTCGCCGATGTCGAGCTTGTCGGAGTCGCCGAGCTTCGCGACGGGCAGGTCGTGAGCCTTTTCGAGCTTCACGACGGCCAGGTCGCTGTCGGGATCGGTCTTGATCTCCGCCGCCTTGAATTCGCGGCCGTCGGGCAGTTCCACCGTGACGGTGTCGGCGCCGGCGACCACGTGGTTGTTGGTGAGCACGAGCCCTTCGGCGTCGACGATCACGCCGGAGCCCACGCCGGACCGGGGTTGGCTCTGGCCGCCGTCGGGCTGCCGGAATTCAAAGCCCTCCGGCATGCCGTCCTTGAAGAAGTCTTCGAAAGGCGTGCCCTTGAACGGGTTTTCGCCGTTCTGCCGCTGCTGCCCGCGGCCGGAGGCCACCTTCTTGGCCTTGGTCTCGCTGCGGACGACCACCACGCTGGGGATGGCGTGCTCCGCCGCATGGCGAAACGCCTTGGAGAGCGAGTTGGCGTGCATGAGGTCCTCGGCCGTGGCGGCGGTCTCTTCGCCGCGGCAGGTGGCGGCGTCGCCGAGCACGAGGGCGAGCGGCAGCACGAGGCAGGGAAAGGCCCGGCGGACTCGCAGGGAACGGATGTCGCTCGAGGCGACGGGGTATCGACTGGTGTGCATGGGGGTGGGTCCAGCCTTTCTAAGTCACGTCTTTGAAGGCGACGTTTTGGGTGAATGTCGTGTGAAGTATAGGACTGCAGCTCCGGAGCGCGGAGCCCGCAGGCATCCCGCCCGGCGGGCCGCGGCCGTAAACGCATCCATGCCGGGCGCCCGCGTTGGCGCCGGCTTTGTCACATGTCTCGGAAAGGATATACGCGGGTGTTCCGTGGCTGGTTCGGTGGCCCCGCAAAACCGCGTTTTTCCCGGGCTTTATCGGGTTCTTCCGTTGACAGGCCGCCATCGCGAGGCGTACCTTTCCACCGACAGATCCAGGCATGGCGCGGTAGCGACGGCATGAAGCGAACGGACCAGAAGCGGAAAGGCAGCCAGGCGGGCGGACGGCCCCGCGCTGAGCGTCACGACGGGTCTCCCATCAGCAACGGCAACGTCAATGGCATCGACGTGGCGGAGTGCCAGCGGCGAATCAGCTATGAATTCCGCGACCCCGCGCTTCTGGTCGCGGCCTTCACGCATGCTTCGGGGGCCCAGCACCGCCTGGCTTCGAACGAGCGGCTCGAATTCCTGGGCGACGCCATCCTTGGCTTCATCGTCTGCGAGACCCTCTACCAGCTCTTCCCCGATTCGCTCGAGGGGGACCTCACCCGGATCAAGTCGGTGGTGGTGAGCCGGGAGACCTGCGGCCGGATCACGGAGCGGCTGCAGCTGATCGATTTCCTGATCGTGGGCAAGGGGCTCTCGCTCAATCGGCCGGTGCCGGCGTCGGTGCTTTCAGACCTGTTCGAGTCGCTCGTGGCCGCGATGTATCTCGACGGCGGCCTCGAGCCGGTGAGGGCGCTCGTGGCGAGGATGCTCGAGCCGGAGATCGTGAAGGTGGCGTCGGGCGAGCAGGGGCTCAACCACAAGTCGCTCCTGCAGCAGCTGTCGCAGCGGGATTATGGCGTGACGCCCACCTACGAGGTGGTGGAGGAGGCGGGGCCCGACCACAGCAAGAGTTTCCACGTGTCGGCGCAGATCGGCCCGCGGCGGTATCCGCCCGCGTGGGGCCGCAACAAGAAGGAGGCGGAGCAGCGTGCCGCCTCCAACGCGCTCTCGGAGCTGCAGCTGGAATCAGCCGCCCGGGCCGCCGCGGGCGAGTAGCCGCGCCACCAAAAGCCACCGGCGGAAGCCGGGGGATAATCGCCCGCGTCCAGCATGCCGCAGCCGGCCGGCTGTGTTCACGGCAAGGCTCGGCGTCGTGCCGAGCTTGCCTTGGCGGGCCTCCGCCCGCTGGTTCTTACCCGGCCCTCCGGGCCTGGCGGTGGAGGGGAGGAGCGCAGGCGGTCGGGGGAGGATAGAGGATAGCCCGGTCAATGGCACTTTCGCAACCGTTGTCCGGTCGGTGAGTTGCATGTGGGCCCAGGCTGGTCGCT
>JBIIYN010000082.1:0-13305 GCA_044346795.1 Pirellulales bacterium | reverse complement strand
GATGGTAAGCGGCCAGAGGAAAAGGTGCCAGCCACCAAATCTGGGCAAGCTGGGGGCTTGTCATCCGGCCCATGTGGCGCGCTGGTCGACGCAGGGCCTTCCTCGTCGTCGCAGCGTGGCGTTTAAGTGAAGGTCCGCCGCGATCTGCTGCACCCACGCGTCGTCTCCAAACGGACGGCCACGTGTCGCGCTCGTTCGCAGGCTCTGGAGTTCTTGGTCGGTCTGCGGCTCGTTCACCCATTCGATCCACTGCTCGCCGTGGCGTTGAGCGGGCTGCGGTACCGGCCACTCGGCCAGTGGAATCGGGGTGGACGATGAGGCTTGGCCCAGGCTCGACCACGGCCACGCTTCGGCCCGGGCGACGAGATTCGCCCGCAGCGGATTCCGCTCGACGTAGCGGATGACCGTCTGGAAATACGCGTCGGTCTGGATGGGAAAGGACTTGTAGCGTCCCTGGTACAGGTGCCCCTCACCGATCTCCCGGTGCGCCTTCTTCCAGCGCTTCACGTGGAGATTCGAAACATGCTGCACGAACGCCGGCAACTCACCGTCCTGCTCGGGCCACAGCACCATGTGCCAGTGGTTCGGCATCACGCAATACCCGCAGATCCGCATCGGACGGGTTCGTAGGGACTCTGCCACGATGTTCACGAATTCCGCGTAGTCAGCCGCCGACTCGAAAACGGTCCGTCGCCCAACCGCGCGGTTCAGCACGTGGAACGGCATTCCTCCAGGAGCAGCTCGATGCGGACGAGGCATGAACGCATGTATATATTTGCGTCCGCGGCGCGTCAAATTACCCAGATTTGGTGGCTGGCACCTTTTGGCTCAGTGGCGGTGCAGATCGGTGGCGTGTCGATCAAGATGACGAGCCGGCTATAATCGAACAGCAGTCCGGCGGCCCGCTTCTATCAGCACCCGTGTATCCCGATTCGCATGCCCGAACTCGCAAGGTTTTACGGTCTGCGGATCACGATGAACTATGCTGACCATGCTCCCCCGCACTTCCATGCAACCTACGGCGATGACGAAGCCCAGATCGAGATTGCCACGGGCGAGATCATCGGCGGGAGCCTGCCGCGGCGGGCAGCCGCGTTGGCAAAAGAATGGTCGGAATTGCACCGCGCGGAACTCGAACTGAACTGGAACCTGCGAGACCAGGGCCTTCCCTTGAACAAAATCGATCCGCTGCCATGAGACCGACCCTGAGGCGTGCGACCGTCGTGGGAGATACTCGACTGGAACTGGAGTATGCGGACGGCCTGCGCGCGACCCTCGACTTCGCCCCCTATCTGTCGGAACGTCATGGGCCGGTTGTCGATCCTCTCAAGAGCAAGGGCGGTTTCGCGACCGCCCGCACGGATCATGGCGTGTTGACATGGGCTACCGGCTTCGACATCTGTCCGGACGTCCTTCGCTATTGGTGCGAGCAGGGAAGAATTTGCTCGCGCGAGGAGACACGGGCTCATTTCGCCAAAAAGGTGCCAGCCACCAAATCTGGGTAATTTTCAGATTGCCTGTTTTTGGTGGCTGGCACCTTTTTTCAGCCCGTGACGTTCACGATCACGTCGAACAGTTGGCCGCGGCGGACGCCGTCCTGCGTGATGTCGATCGCCACGAGCGAAAGCCCCGCGGCCGCGTCGGCCGCCGCCGACACCCGCACCGGCAGGCTGCGCGTGCCGCCCGCCTCGACCCGCAGCGTGGCCACCGACGGATCGAACCGGATCCCCGACGGGCAGACGAGCTTGATTTCGTAGACGGTCGGCACGTCGAGGAAGTTCCGCACGATCACCGCCGCCTCGGCCGTGCCCCCCGGCTTCACGTTCACCCGGTAGGGATGCACGCGGGCCCAGTAGGGATCGAAGGCCAGCCGGTAGTCGCGTTCGCCGGTGAGGTCGCGGAACGACTCGCGAAGCTCCACCGCGGCGGCGATGGAGCGGTCGATGAGCGGCTTGGGATTCTCGATCGCCCACGAGTGGCCGCCGAGAATCAGGTCGGGGGCGATGCCGTGGAGGTAGTCGCCCGCGAAGCCGTAGCCCTCCTCCACCGTGCAGGAGTTACGGGAGGAGACCGCCTCGTGGCCGTGCTGCGCGGGGTCGGAAGGAGAACCAAAAATGTTGTCGCCGGTGAAGGCCACCCGCTTGCCGTCGATCACGCCGTGCACGCAGCAGGCGAACTCCGTCTGCCCCGGCATCCAGTCGCAGGCGAGGTCGTAGCCCCGCCAGCGGATCACTTCGCCGTCGCGGATCACCCGGTCGACGTCGATCCGCTGGAGGTCGACCGCCTTGCGTTCGCGGTAGGCGGGGATCGTCGCGTTGTAGTCGTAGTCGAGCGGCCGGGTGATCAGCGGCACCACCCGCTCGTGCGTCCACACCTCCGCGCCGCGGGTCTTCCGCACGTGGTCGGCGTCGAGGAAGTGGTCGCCGTGCATGTGCGTGACGAGCACCGCGTCGATCGACTTGATGCCGAGCCGGTCGCGGGCGCCGTCGAGCACGCGGTCGAGAAAGGCCTGGTCGAAGAGGCCGCAGTCGACGAGCAGCGCATGCCCGTCGTCGGAGACGAGCATGTGGAAGTTCACCCAGTATTCGTGGCCGCGGACCTTGTAGAGATGCGGCGTCACCTGCCAGAAGTGCGGCACCGCCGTGGGCCGCGAGACGCGGTCCTGGTCGCAGCCCGCGAAGGTGAACACCTCCCAGCCGCGCTTGTAGACCGTCTCGAGCCGGCGGAGTTTTTTCTGGAACGCCGCCAGCTGCGGGGCGGCGTCGGCGATCACCGGCCCGTGGGAGGGGAGCATCGTGAGCGGCGCGAAGCCCTCCAGGTAGCCGGCCGCCGTGGCCACCTTGTAGATCCCCTTGCAGAACCCGTAGTCCCACTCGCTGTCGTACCAGGTGTGGAGCACGGCGCCGTCGAGCATGAGGTCGCCGGTGAAGGCCAGCCAGCCCGGTTGCCCGCCCGGCCGCTCGAGCAGGTAGCTCATCGAGCCGGGGCTGTTGCCGGCGGTCTCCGCGCACCAGAACTCGCGGCCCCGCCAGGCGAAGGAATCCATCTTCTCGAAGGCCCGGTCGACCTTGATCGGCGCGATCGGCGGCCGCACGTAGCTCGCCCCGTGCACCGTGAACCTGTCCGAAAGCTGCGGCACGAGCGCCCGGAAGGAGAGCGGCTTCTCGAAGAGATCCCGCTCATTGGCCGGCACGGCCACCTTCGCAGCATTGGCGGCGGGATGGCCTGCGAGCTTCGCGTGCCCCTGGCACTGCTCCCGGTGGTGGTGCGTGTAGAGTACCCAGTCGACCTGCGTGACGCCCAGCTCCGGAAGGGCGTCGAGCACGCTGCCGTCGCCCAGGTCGATCAGGATCGCCGCCGCGCCATCCCGGATCACGTAGACGTTGCAGGTGTCGGTCCAGCGGAAGATGTCCGGGGCGACTGGCTTGAACGGCATCGGGGTGGTCCTCCAGGCGAGCCGGTCTGAGTGTAGCCTGCTTCGGCAGCGCGACGGGGTCAGCCGCGGGGTCGCGGCGATGCCGGCCGCGAGTGGGCGGCGGAGAGCCCGGCGGCCAGCAATTGGCCGATCGCCTCCGGCGGCAGCACCGCGTCGGCCAGGCCGCGCTCGACGACCGCCTTCGGCATGCCGTAGACGCCGCAGGTTTCGGCGGACTGCGCGACCACGATGCCCCCCCGGGCCTTGAGCCGCCTGGCCCCCTCCAGCCCGTCGCAGCCCATGCCCGTGAGCACGACGGCCAGCATGCGGCCGCCGTAGATCTCGAGCATCGACTCGAGCAGGTTGTCGAACGAGGGACGGCAGCCGAGCCGCGGGACCCCGTCGTCGACACTGCAGGCCGGCAGGCCGTCTCGCACGACGAGCCGCAGGTGCCGGCCGCCCGGGGCGACGTGCACCCGCCCCGGCTCCACCTGCATGCCGTCGGCGGCCTCCACGACCTGCACCGCCGAAAGCTCGTCGAGCCGGCGGGCGAGGGTGGCGGTGAACACCGGCGGCATGTGCTGCACGAGCAGCACCGGCACCGGCAGGTCTTTGGGCAGCAGGGGGATGAGCAGCCGGAGCGTTTCGGGGCCGCCCGTGGACGTGCCGATCGCGATCGCGTCGTACGGCAGGCTCGTCCGCGCCGCGGCGTCGGCCGCGACGGGCCGCGCGGGCTCTCGCGAACCGCCGCTCGCGGCCGCGCCGCTGCGCAGGTGCGTCAGCTTTTCGGTCAGGGCAGCTTGGATCGCCTCCCGCGCCAGATGCGGCTCGATTCCCGCCGGCTTGAGCACGTAGTCGAACGCCCCCTCGAGCAGCGCCTCGACCGTCGCGGGCGAGCCGTCGGCGGTGAGGCTGCTCACCATGATCGCCTTCGCCTGGCTGCCCGCCGCCCGGAGTTCCCGCAGCACGCCGATGCCGTCGAGCAGCGGCATGTTCACGTCGAGCGTCAGCACGTCGGGCCGCAGCCTGAGCACCGTTTCGACCGCCTCGCGGCCGTGCGCGGCCATCCCCACCACCTCGACGCCGTCGATCCGCCGGAGCACGTTGAGCAGCATCTGCCGGTAGAGGGCCGAATCATCGGCGACGACGACGGTGAGAGGCGGACGCATGGGGCGGGAGGCGGGCGTGCTGGTGGGCGCTTTCGAACCGCCACATTATGCCCGAACGCACCGGCAAGCGGAGGGGGGCTGGTCGTGCCGGTCGTTGCGGTCGTGCCGGCTGCCCGAGCTTTCGGGGCTGGGGAATTTGATCGGCCAGGAAGCGTGGGCTATATCAAACTGAGTGCATTTCGGGAAACACCCCGCATTCCACCGGACGACGGCCATGGAAACCGCAGCGAAGGCACCGCGTTCGACGACGGGAGCACCCCAGTTCGTCGGCTTCGAACTCGCGGGCCAGAAATACGCCTTCCGGATCGAGCGGATCCAGGAGATCGTGATTCCCTCAGGGATCACCCGCATCCCGGAGGTGCCCCGCTACGTCGACGGCGTGACCAACCTGCGGGGCACGATCATCCCGATCGTGAACCTGCGGGCGCTCTTCGGCCTCGAGCCCCGCGACATCGACGCCGACACCCGCACCGTGGTCGTCAACGTCGGCTCCCGCACGATGGGCTGCAACGTCGACTCCGTGTCGCGGGTGATGCGGGTGGCGGCTGACCAGGTGCAGCCCGCCCCGGATGCCGTGATGGCCTCCGGCCGCCGATACATAGATGGCTTCGCCCGCGTGGGCGACGAACTGTTCATCCTCCTCGACGTCGACCAACTGCTCGACCCCGCGAACCTCGACGAGGTCCACCGGGTCAGCGTGCTGGCGGCCAAGGATTCCAGGTCCCCTGCCGGAGAAAATTGACGATGGCGATCACGAAGAGCATGGCGGCGCGGCCGGTGGTGGACTCGCTCGACCGGGCGATGGCGCGGGTCGATTTCGCCCTCGACGGCACGGTCGTCGACGCCAACGCCAACTTCCTGCGGCTGATGGGCTACGAACGCGACGAGGTGGTCGGCCGGCCCCACGCCCAGTTCGTGGTCGAGGAGGAGCGGGGCTCGGTTGCCTACCGGGAGTTCTGGGAAAAGCTGCGGGCGGGCGAATTCCAGGCGGGGCAATTCCGCCGCGTGGCGAAGGACGGCCACCCGGTCTGGATCCAGGCCAGCTACAGCCCCGTGTTCGACCAGCGGGGCAAGCCGGTGGGCGTGGTCAAGTTCGCCTTCGACGTCACCGAGAAGGTGCTCGCGCAGCAGGCCGACCGGGCCAAGCAGCAGCTCTACACGCAGATGGTGGAGAACACGAGCGTGCGGCTGATCGTGGCCGACCGCAGCTTCAAGATCGTCTACATGAACCCGGCGTCGTACGCGGCCCTCCGCCGCCTGCAGCACCTGCTCCCCTGCCCCGTCGACGAGATCATCGGCAAGTCGATCGACATCTTCCACAAGGCTCCGGAGCGGCAGCGGGCGATCGTCGGCGACGCCGCCAACCTGCCGCACCGCGCCGAGATCAAGCTCGGCGACGAGGTGCTCGACCTCTCCGCCAGCGCCATCAAGGACGCCGACGGTCGCTACATGGGCCCGATGGTGACCTGGGAGATCATCACCGAGCAGGTCCGGGCCAAGGAGCGCGAGGAAAAGGCGCAGGCGGACCTGTTCGTCACGAAGACCGATCTCGAACGGAAGGTGAAGGAGCTCGTCGACGTCTTCACGGCGGCGTCGCACGGCGACCTCACGGCCACGATCGGCTTCGCGGGCGACGACGACATGGGCCTCCTGGCCGCGAACGCCACTCGCATGTTCGCCGACATCCGCGGCGTGGTGAAGCAGATCGCCGAGGCGGCCGACCAGCAGAACGACGGCGCCCGGATGATCGCCGAGAGCGCGAGCACCCTGAGCGAGGGCTCGCAGTCGCAGGCGGCGAGCGTGGAGCAGATGACGGCCGCCGTGGAGCAGCTCGTCGGCTCGATCGAGTCGATCTCGAAGGCCGCGGCGGAGAGCCGGCAGCAGGCCGAAGAGACCTCCGAGCTCGCCCAGGCGGGTGGCGGCGCCGTCTTCGAGGCGATCACCTCGATGGGCCTCATCCAGAAGTCGTCGGAGCAGATCAACGACATCATCCAGGTGATCAGCGAGATCGCCAGCCAGACGAACCTGCTCGCGCTCAACGCCGCCATCGAGGCGGCGCGGGCGGGCGAGCACGGGCTCGGCTTCGCCGTCGTCGCCGACGAGGTCCGCAAGCTTGCCGAGCGGGCCAGCGAGGCGGCGAAGGAGATCACGGGCCTGATCAAGGAATCGACCAAGCGGGTGCAGGAGGGGGCGAGCCTCTCGGAGAAGGTCGGACAGTCGCTCACGTCGATCGTGTCGGCGGCGGGCAAGACCGCCACCGGGATCGGCTCGATCGCCGCCGCCACCGGCTCGCAGTCGGCCAACGCCGCCGAGGTGAAGATGGCGATCCGGTCGGTGTCGCAGACCACCGAGTCCAACGCCGCCTCGGCCGAGGAGATGGCGGCCAGCGCCGAGCAGCTCGGGGCGCAGGCCCAGGGCCTGCACGACCTCGTCAAGCGGTTCACCGTGTGACGCCGATGAAGATGCAGACGGCAGCAACGCGTGCGGTCGCGGTCGGCGGCCTGCCGCCACGCGATATGATGGCTTTGCGTGGCCGCCCGACCGCTGCCCTCCCCAAGGCCGTGAGAAGCACCGTGCTCGAACTGCAGAAACTCACACCGGAGCAGTTCGGCCGGTTCGAGCAGTTCATCTACCGTCAGACCGGGATCCGGATGCGGGAGGGCAAGATCACGCTCCTGAGCAACCGCATCCGCAGGCGTCTGAAGGACCTCGGGCTCGATTCGTTCGAGGAGTATTACCGGCTGCTCGTGGCGAAGCGGCTGCCCGGCGAGCTCGAACTCTTCATCGACGCCATCACGACGAACGAAACCCACTTCTTCCGCACCGGCGGGCATTTCGACTGGTTCGGCGGACCGTTCCTCGACGACCTCGTGGCGCGGGCCGCGTCGGGACGGCACGATCGGTCGGTGCGGGTCTGGTCGGCGGCCTGCAGCTCGGGCGAGGAGGCCTATTCGCTGGCGATCTGCCTGCTCGAAACGCGGCAGCGGCTCGCCGGCTGGCGGCTTTCGGTGCTCGGCACCGACATCAGCGAGGCGATGGTCGCGCAGGCGCGGCGGGGCGGCTACCGCCAGCGGTCGCTCGAGCAGGTGTCGGCCGCGCGGCTCGAGTCGCATTTTTCGGCGACCGGCGGCGATGAATGGACCGTCAAGCCCGCGGTCGCGTCGCTCTGTGAATTCCGGCGGCACAACCTGCTCGATCCGCTCACCGGCCCCGGGTTCGACTGCATCTTCATCCGCAACGTGTTCATCTACTTCGACCGCGCGTCGAAGGAGACGGCGGTGCGAAACCTGGTCGCGGCGCTTGCGTCGGGCGGCTTCCTCGTCGTGGGGCCATCGGACGGCATCTACGACCTGCTCGGCGACCTCCGCCGGGAGTCGACCTTCCTCTACCGGAAGCCGTGACATGACCGACATCTCCTTTCCCGACGACCTTCCGGCCGACGAGATGGCGGACTATCTGCAGCTCTACCTCGACGAGACGGGGGAGCAGCTCGACGGGCTCGTGGAGACGCTGCTCGCGCTCGAGTCCACGCCGACCGAAGCCCGCCATCTCGACGAGGCGTTTCGACTGTTGCACTCGATCAAGGGGTCGTCGGCGCTCCTCGGCCTCGACCGCATCACGACGCTCACGCACCACCTCGAAAGCCACTTCGTCCGGCTGCGTTCGGGCAAGCGGACGCTCGACGGCGCCACGGTGAACGTGGTGCTGCGGTGCATCGATTTCCTGCGGGAGTGCAACGATCACCTCCGCCGCAAGGAGCCGCTCGGCCATGCCGCCGACCTCCTCGAGCAGGTCAAGGCGCTCGAACATTCCGCCGACACGGTCGCGCCGGCGCGGGCCGCCCCGCAGCCGGAAGCCCGGCGGCAGCCCGAGGCCAGACTCGAGCCCGCCGAGCCCGTCGCCGCAGCCGTGAGAGCGGCTGTCAGCGTGCCTGCGGGCACGTCGTGGCGGGTGATCGTGCACTTCGCGGCGGGCCTGCCGATGGCCGAGTTCAAGGCCGAACTCGTGCTTGCGCGGCTCGCGGCGGTCGGCACCGTGACCGCCTCGACGCCCCCCCGCGACCGGCTCGCCGAAGCAGCCGGGCTCGCGGTCTTCGAGGTGGTGGTCGTGGCCACGGCGGACCGGTCGCAACTCGAAGCGGCCGCCGGTGTGGACGGTGTGGACAGGGTCGTGGTGGTGGATGCCACGATCGAACCTGACACCCGGGAGGCCGAGACCATCGAAACCCCGCCGGCCGCGACGGTGGCGTCCGACGACGATCTCCCGAGCCTCGCGGGCCGCCGCCGCACGGGGGCGGTCGCCAATTCCGGGCCCGTCTCGGCCGAGACGCTGCGGGTCGATGTCGAGCGGCTCGACGTGCTCTTGAACCTCGCCGGCGAACTGCTCGTCAACCGGGCGCGGCTCTCCGAACTGCTCGGCAGGATGGGGCCGCTCTTCCGGAAGAGCGGGCATTCGGGCCGGTCGTCGGCCGTGTCCGACTCGCTCCGCGGGATCATCCATGCGCTCGAGGACGGCGGCACGGTCGACCTCGCGGCCGTGGCGGAGGAGCTTGGCGAGCAGGTGGAGCTCCTCGGGCGGCAGACCCACGAGTGGAACGAGGGGCGGCGGACGTTCGCCGACCTCGTGGCCGCCGTCGATCAGCTCACGCGGGTCACCAAGAGCCTGCAGCACGGCGTGCTCGGCACGCGGATGGTGCCCGTGGGGCCGCTCTTCTCCCGCTTCAAGCGGTCGGTCCGCGACATCTCCGCCGAACTCGGCAAGCAGGTGGTGCTCGAACTGGCGGGCGAGAAGACCGAGATCGACAAGCGGATGATCGACGAACTGGGCGACCCGCTCAACCATCTCGTCCGCAACTCGATCGACCACGGGATCGAACCGGCCGACGTCCGGAAGCGGCGGGGCAAGCCGGAGACCGCGACGGTGCGGCTGACGGCGGCACACCGCGGCAACAACGTGATCATCACGGTGGAGGACGACGGCGGCGGCATCGACGTGGCGCGTGTGCGGCAGACCGCCGTCGAACGCGGCCTCGTCTCCGCCGAGGAGGCCGAGCAGCTCGACGAGGCCGGTGTGAT
This sequence comes from Pirellulales bacterium, assembly GCA_044346795.1. GTDB lineage: Bacteria > Planctomycetota > Planctomycetia > Pirellulales > UBA1268 > CAMCQY01. Next base: position 3,646 of record JBIIYN010000082.1, on the reverse strand, counting down.
CGACCTCATCTGGGAGCCCGGCTTCAGCACGAAGCGCAACGTCTCCGACATCTCCGGCCGCGGGGTCGGCATGGACATCGTCCGCACGAAGGTGAGGCAGCTCAACGGCTCGATCGAGGTGACGTCGCAGCCCGGCGTCGGCACGACGTTCTCGATCCGGCTGCCGCTCACGCTCACGATCACCCGCTGCATGCTCTTCCGGCTGCCGCACGCCGTCTTCGCGGTGCCGATCGAGCACGTCCGCGAGATCGTCCGGCTGGCCGACCATCGCACTGTGACGGTCCACGGCCGGCAGCTCTGCGACATCCGCGGCGAGTTCCTGCCGCTGGTCGGCATCGAGGACCTCTTCGACTGGAGCGGCCCGCGGCACGACACGACGGGCTGCGGAAACGTGGTCGTCCTGCAGTCGGGCAGCCGCTCGTTCGGCCTCCGCGTCGACATGCTGCTCGGCGGGCAGGACATGGTCGTGAAGCCCCTCGACCAGAACTACGCCCACATCCGCGGCCTCGGCGGCGCGAGCATCCTGGGCGACGGCTCGGTGAGCCTGCTGCTCGACGTGGCCACCTGCGTGGAACTCGCCCAGCCCCAGAGAACCGTCAAGCCCACGGCCGCGCCGAGCCGCTGACCGCACGCCAATCACGCTCCGCCCCACGGGCCCCAGCATCATGCCATCATCCGCCGACAACCGCCTCGAAAGCCTGTTTCGCACCGCCGCCGAAGAGGCGTCGGCATCGCTCTCCAAGTGGCTCGGCCGACCCACGCGGATTACGGTCAAGGAGGTGGCGGCGATCCCGCTCGACGAGGCGGTCGTCATGCTCGGCTCGGGCGACGCGATCCAGTGCGTGTGTGCCATGCACATCCAGGGCGACGTGCCGGGGATTCTCGCGTTGGCGGCGAGTGACGCATCGGGCCTGGCGCTGGCCGACCTCCTGCTCGGCCGGCCCGCGGGCACGTCGACCGAGTGGGGTGAGATCGAGCGGTCGGCGGCGGCCGAGACGACGAACATCATCGGCTGCGCCTACCTCAACGCCATGGCGGCCGATGCCGGGCCGGGGGCCGCCGCGCCGGTGCTCATGCCCTCGCCCCCGTGGTTCGTCCGCGACTACCCCGAGGCCGTGATGGGCAGCATCGTGATGACGCAGGAGACCGTCTCCGACGGCATCTTCCTGACACGCACCGTATTCGACATCGAGGGCACCACGATCCGCTGCAGTCTCGTGTTCGTGCCGCAGGTCGCCGCGGCGGACGACGGCGCGGCGGCACGGGGGACGAGCGCGTGACACAGCCGGCGGCCACGAGCGGCAGCGGTGCTCCCGCCCCGGGCCCGGTCCCGATCGGCCCGGCGCAGATTGGGCCGGGGCAGATCGGCATTGGGCAGATCGGGGTGGCCCGCGACACGGGCACGCTCCGCACGTTCCTCGGTTCGTGCGTGGGCCTCGCCCTCTACGACCGGCGGCGGCGGATCGCCGGGCTCGCCCATATCGTGCTCCCCGACTCGCGCGGCCAGGGCACGCCGCCGGGCAAGTATGCCGACACGGCCGTGCAGGAGACGATCCGCCTCATCGAACAGCTCGCCGACGGCGGATCGCTCACGCTGACGGCCAAGCTGGCCGGCGGGGCGAAGATGTTTCCCTTCCAGACCGGCCCGACGATCGGCGACCAGAACGTGCTGGCCGTGGAGCAGCTGCTGGCGGCGAAGGGCATCGCGATCGTGGCCCGCGCCTGCGGCGGCGAGCACGGACGCCGCATGGCGATCGACGTGGCCAGCGGCATCGTGACGATCGAAACCGTCGGCGTGACGCCGAACACCATCCTCTGACTTCCGATGATGCCATCCCACATGACGCAAAAACCCGCTTCGGAGACAAGACCGATGACCGACACAGCCGAGCATGCCGCCGCGCGGAAGCGGAAAAGGATCCTCGTCGTCGACGACGCGATGATCATGCGGGCGATCATCAAGGACATCGCCGTGCAGGCGGGCTGGGAGGTCGCCGGCGAGGCGGCCAACGGCGCGGAGGGTGTGGCCCGGTATCGGGAGCTCAGGCCCGACCTCGTCACGCTCGACATCGTCATGCCCGAGATGGACGGGGTCGAGGCCCTGCGGACGCTGCGGGCCGAGCATCCCGAGGCCCGGGTGGTGATGGTCACCGCCATCGACCAGCGGGCCAAGCTCAGCGAGTGCATCCAGCTCGGCGCGGCGGATTTCGTGGTCAAGCCGTTCGACAAGCAGCGGCTGCTCGCGCTGCTACAGAAATACGCATCACACGACGGGGCCTGATCGGCCCCGCCGTTCCCTCGCTCGCGCTCCGGGCTTGGATGGGACCGGGCCAGAGATACGGGTCATCTGCGGTGCTACAGCCCGAAGGCGCGGCGGAGCACCGCGAGCGACTTCTCGCCGTGCTCGGCGGCCACGACCACGTTGAGCCGCACCTCGCTCGTGCTCACGAGGTCGATGTTGATCCCCTCGTCGGCCAGTGGCTTGAAGAGCCGGTCGGCCACGCCCGCGTGGCTGCGGATGCCGACGCCCGTGATCGAGAGCTTCGCCACGTGCGGAACGTCGGCGACGTGCGCCCCGCGGCTCGCGGCGATCCGGCGGGCCACCTCGATCGCCTTGTCGCGGCTCTCGGCCGGCACGGTGAACGAGATCTCCGCCCGGCCGTCCCGCGGATGGCTCTGCACGATCATGTCGACGTTGAGCCCGGCCCGGCCCACTTCCTCGAACACGTCGGCCGCCACGCCCGGCGTGTCGGGCAGGTCGGTGAAGGTGACGAGGGCCTGCGACGAGTCGAGCTGGCAGTCCTCGATGGCGAGATCCTCCATTCCCTCGAGCCGGCGGACCACGTCGAGCGGGCTCGACTTCACGAGGTGCGGGCCCGCGACGTCGGCCTCGCCGCCGGCCGATTCGGCCTCGAGCCCGAAGGCCTGGTGCACCGCCTGCACGGCCGCGGCGCCGTCCTTGCGGTCGACGAGCACCGAGATCTTGATCTCGCTGGTCGTGATCATGCGGACGTTGATCTTCTCGCGGGAGAGCGCCTTGAACATCCGCCCGGCCACCCCCTCCGCGTGCGCCATCCCCACGCCCACGACCGACACCTTCGCCAGCTCCGCGTCGTGCGACACGCCGGTGGCCCCGAGCTGCTGCGCGACCCGCCGGGACAGCTCCAGCGACTCGGCCAGGTCGTCGGCCGGCACGGTGAAGGAGATGTCGGCCTGCCCCCCCTGCCCCACGTTCTGCACGATCATGTCGACCGCGATGCCGGAGGCGGCGAGCTGCGAGAAGAGCGCATGGCTCGAGCCCGGCTGGTCGGGGACGTTTTCGAGCGTGATGCGGGCCTCGTCCTTGGCGAGCGCCACGCCGCTGGCGGGCCGGGGTGTCGATTCCTCCGCGGCGAGGATCACCGTGCCTGGCATGTCCTTGAAGCTCGACCGCACGAGCACCTTCACGCCGAACTTCTTCGCGAATTCGATCGAGCGGGAGTGCATGACGCCCGCGCCGAGGCTCGCGAGCTCCAGCATCTCGTCGTAGCTGATCGACGCCAGCCGGCGGGCCTTCGGCAGCATCCGCGGGTCGGTCGTGTAGATGCCGTCGACGTCGGTGTAGATCTCGCAGAGGTCGGCGTCGAGCACGGCGGCGAGCGCGACG
>JBIIYN010000081.1:0-13318 GCA_044346795.1 Pirellulales bacterium | reverse complement strand
CTCAACAACTACGTCACGACCGGCTCGGCCACGATCACCGCCAACACCGCCGACCTCGCCGTTGTCAAGACGGTCAGCAATGCCGCGCCGAACGTGGGCGACACGATCACGTTCACCGTCACGCTCACCAACAACGGCCCGAATGCGGCCCACCTGGTCGAGGTCACCGAGCAATTCCCGACGTCCGGGCTGCAGTTCCTCTCCGCGACGCCGAGCCAGGGGACGTTCACCGCGGCGACGGGCGTCTGGAACGTCGGCACGGTCGCCGTCGGAGCCGCCAACAAGCAGACGCTCACGATCCAGGCGAAGGTGCTCGCGCCGTCCGCGAACACGATTCCGGCCGCGCAGACGAACGTCGCCACGGTGACGAACTCGGCCGAGCCCGACTCGAACCCCGGCAACAACACCGGCACGGCCACGGAGACGCCGAAGTACGCCGATCTCGGCGTCAAGAAGACCACCGACAAGGTGCAGCCGAACGTCGGGGAGACGGTGACCTACACCGTGAGCCTGTTCAACCTCGGCACGGCGGCCGCCACGAACGTCGCGGTCACCGACACGCTGCCGACGAACGTCTCCTTCGTCTCCGCGTCAGCCGCGGGGGGGACATCTTTCACGCCGTCGGCCACCGGAGGCGTATGGACCGTGCCGACGATCGCCCCGGGCCAGACGCTTCAGCTCACGATCACCGCCACGGCGACACTGGCGGTGCCCGGCTTCAACACGGTCACGATCACCGCCAGCGACGTCTGGGATCCGAACAACCGCAACAACACCGCGAAGACGCCGACGCAGCCACAGGAGGCGGATCTCATCGTCTCGAAGACGGTGGACGACGCCACGCCGAACGTCGGCGACGTGGTCACGTTTACGATCACGCTCGACAACCTCGGACCGAGCACGTCGGTGGACGTCGCGGTGGATGACCTTCTTCCCGCCGGACTCCAGTACCAGAGCCACACCGCCAGCGTCGGCAGCTACGACGACGGCACGGGGGTGTGGACGGTCGGCGACGTCGTGTCGGGCGTCACCGCGACCCTCACGATCGTCGCCAAGGTGACGTCGCCCGGCACCGGGCCGGCACCGGCGGTGACGAACACGGCCACCGCCACGTCCGGCACGACCGATCCCAATCCCGACAACAATACCGACACGTCGACCGTCGTCCCGAAGCAGGCGGATCTCGCGATCGTCAAGGTCGTGGACGACCCGACGCCGAACGTCGGCGACACGATCACCTTCGAGATCGTCGTGGCCAACCTCGGCCCCGACACGGCGACCAACGTCGTCGTCGACGACCTGCTTCCCTCCGGCCTGACCTATTTTTCGCACGTGGCCAGCCAGGGCGATTACGCCCCGGGCACCGGTGTCTGGACGGTGGGCACCGTCGACACGGACGACTTTCCGATCCTCGTGATCCTCGCCACGGTCGACAGGCCCACCGCCGGCATTCCGCCCGCCGTGACGAACACGGCGACGGTCGATGGCACCGAATACGATCCCGACACCTCGAACAACACCGATGGCGTCACCGTGACGCCCCGATATGCCGACCTGGCGGTCGACAAGGTCGTGAGCGACCCGCGTCCGAACGTCGGCGACGTCGTCACCTACACCGTCACGCTCACGAACCTCGGCAAGGACACCGCCACCGGTGTCACGATCCTCGACCAGCTCCCCGCGGGGCTCGCGTTCGTCGCGGCGACGGCGAGCGAAGGCAGCTACGACCCCGGCACCGGCATCTGGACGATCGGCGCGGTCGACACGCTCTTCGCCCGCACGCTTTCGATCCAGGCCCGCGTCCTGCCGCCCACCTCGGGCAGCCCGCAGCCGAAGACCAACACCGCGAGCGTGCTGACGACCGACCAATACGACCCCGATCCCACGAACGACACCGACAGCGTCGTCGAGACGCCGCAATTCGCCGATCTGGCCGTCGAGAAGACGGTGGACGATCCCCATCCGAACGTCGGCGGCCAGGTGACGTTCACGGTGAAGGTCACGAACAACGGCGCCGATCCGGCGACGGGGGTCGCCATCCAGGACCTGCTGCCGTCGGGGCTCACGTTCGTCTCGGCGAGCCCGCAGGCGGGCACGAGCTATGCGCCGGCGAGCGGCGTTTGGACGGTGAACGGCCTCGCCGTGAACGCCTCGAAGCTGCTCACGATCGTCGCCGCCGTGGCCGGCCCCGGGGCGTTCACGAACGTCGCTGCGGTGTCGGCGTCGGACCAGTTCGACCCCGATCCGGACAACAATGCCGACCGGTCCACGATCACCACCCGCGAGGCCGATCTCGCCGTCGTGAAGACGGTGAGCGACGCGACGCCGAACGTCGGCGATACGATCACGTTCACGATCACGGTCTCGAACGACGGCCCCGACGCGGCGAACAACGTCGAGATCACCGACACCTTCCCGGCCGCGGGCCTGCAGTTCCTCTCGGCCACGCCGAGCCAGGGCGGCTACGATGCCGGCACGGGCGTCTGGACCGTCGGCACGGTCGCCGTCGGCCCGTCGTCGTCCCAGACGCTCACGATCCTCGCCCGCGTGCTCGCGCCGGCCGTGAACACGATCCCGAGGCCGCAGACCAACGTGGCCACGGTGACGAAGACCGACGAACACGATCCGAACCCCGGCAACAACACCGGATCGGTGACGGAGACGCCGCAGTACGCCGACCTCGGCGTGAAGAAGACCACGAGCAACGTGCGGCCCAACGTCGGCGACACGGTCACCTACACCGTCAGCCTCTTCAACCTCGGCACCGCCGCGGCCACGAACGTCGAGGTCACCGACAGCCTCCCCGCGAACGTGGCGTTGCTGTCGGTTACCCCCGCCGACGGCACGCGGTTCGCCGAGACGGCGACGGGCGGCGTGTGGAGCGTGCCCACGATCGCCCCGGGCCAGACGCTCCTGCTCACCCTTCTCGTGCGGGCGACCACGTCGAGCGTGGCGTTCAACACGGTCACGATCACGCACAGCGACGTCTGGGATCCGAACGACCGCAACAACACGGCCAAGACGCCGACCGACCCGCAGGAGGCCGACCTGCTCGTGTCGAAGACGGTGGATGACGCGACGCCGAACGTCGGCGATACCGTCACCTTCACCGTGACCGTCGAGAACCTCGGGCCGAGCACGGCGCAGGGCGTCGCCGTGAACGACCCGCTGCCGACGGACCTGGAACTGGTGACCGCGACGCCCAGCACGGGCACGTTCGCCGGCGGCGTCTGGACCGTGGGTGCGGTGGCGTCCGGGGCGGCGCCGACTCTCTCGATCGTCGCCCGGGTCCTCGCGCCCGCCTCGGGCGGTGTCGTGCCGCTGACGAACACCGCGACCGCCACGTCGACCACGCCGGATCCCGATCCCGACAACAACGTCGGCACGTCGACGGTGCTGCCGAAGCAGGCCGATCTGCAGATCTTCAAGACCGTCGACAAGCGGGAGCCGTCGATCGGCGAGACGATTCAATACACGCTCACCGTCAACAACCTCGGCACCGACACGGCGACCGACGTCGTCGTGCAGGACCGCCTGCCGACGGGCCTCACGTTCGTGTCGGCCGCAGGGCAGGGGAGCTACGACGCCGGCACCGGCATCTGGACCATCGGCACGGTGGCGACGGGCGCCACGCCGAGCCTCTTGATCACGGCGAAGGTCACCCGTGCCACCGGCGGCACCGTGACCAACACGGCGACGGTGTCGGCGAAGGAATACGACCCCGATCCGTCGAACAACACCGACGCGGCGGAGATCGTCGTGCCGCCGAGCGGCGTGATCGTGGGCACCGACATCGGCTGTGTCACGGGGCCGTTCGTCCGCGTGATCGACCCCGACACGGGCGCCGACCGCATCATCCCGTTCTTCGCCTACGAGCCGCAGTTCCGCGGCGGCGTCCGCGTCTACGGGGCCGACGTGACGGGCGACGGCATTCCGGAGATCCTCACCGCTCCCGGCCCGGGCCGGCCCGGCGAGGTTCGCGTCTTCACCGACACCGGCGCCCCGCTGCCGCAGTACAACTTCTTCCCGTTTGGCCGCGGCTACTCGGGCGGCATCGAGATCGCCGCCGGCCCGGTCACCGCGGCCGGCGCGATCCAGATCGTGGCCGGCCAGAGCCGGGGTGGCACCGCTCGTGTCTTCGACGTGACGCCGGGTGCGGCGACGCCCGTGAGCAGCACGCCGGTGCGACAGATCCAGCCCTTCGGGGCCGGGTTCCGTGGCGGCGTCTCGGTGGCCACTGCCGACATCGGCACCTTCAGCGGCCGGACCATGACCTCGTCCAACCCCGACGGCATCACCGAGCTTGTCTTCGGCAGCGGTCCCGGCACGCGGGCCACGGTGAAGGTCTACAACGGCGTTCCCAATCCGCCGGCTCTCGTCAACCAGTTCAACCCGATCTCGCCGACCTACAACCGCGGCGTGTCGGTCTCGCGACTGCCGTCCGCGACGACGGGCAACGCCGACAAGATCCTCGTGGCGGCGGGGTCGAACGGCGGGTCGCTCGTGGAAACCTACGCCGGCACGAGCAGATCACGCGAGGCGTTTTTTCGGGCCTTCGGGGGTGCCAACGGCAGCCGGGCAGACGTCTTCGCCGCCGCGATCAACGAGAACGAGATCTTCAGTGTCGAGGGGCAATTCGGCCGGACGGACGGCGTGAAGAAGAACACCTCGACCTCCGGCGGAGCCTCCAGGATCCTGCCGCAGTCGACGGCGAGCTACCCGCCGCTGCGCGTCGCCATCCTGCGGAAGTAGGGCCCGGCGTGAAGCCAATCCCGTCGCTGGCGCTTCGGGCTTGCATGGGAAAATGTTGCATCCAAGCCCGAAGCGCAAGCGAGGGACGGGCTGCACGGCAAGGCTCGGCATCCTGCCGACCTTGCTTTGGCGACCGCAGGTCGCTGCCAAAAACCCGGGCCTCCGGCCCGGGTTCCCTCGCTGGCGCTTCGGGCTTGCATGGGAAGTGATCGGACCCCGGGGTTCAAGTGTCAACTATTGGTTGCTCCCGGCGGTATCGGCCAGAGGCGCCGTACCGGACCGCTTACCAGCGGTACTCGGTGCCGAGGTTGGCGCCGTGGAGGAACAGGCCGCCGTTGTCGTTGATGCCGGTGCCCGCGGCTGCCGCGGTGGTGAAGTCCCACTGCGCGGGGGCGAGCGTGGCGCCCGTGAGCCAGTAGAGGTTGTAGCCGGCCCGCAGGCCCCAGTGGTCGGTGAGCCGGTAGATCAGCGTGCCGTTCAGCTGGCCGATGAAGCCAAGCCCGGAGTCACGGGCGGAGAGGGCGGGCCGCTCGACCTTCGAGATCGTGCCTGCGATCGGGTCGGCGGCCTGATAGCCGCTCGTGCCGCAAAGGGCCGTCTTCCACCAGCCCTCGACCGCCCAGCGGCACCAGGTGCGGCGGCCCCGCATGCCGATCTGCGGTCCGAAGTAGTTCGTGCTCGTGCGGACGACGTAGCTCGCCGGCTCCGGCGGGTCGCAGCACAGCGCGGTCAGCCCCGCCTGCTCGTCGAGCCCGGCCCAGATGAAGCCGGCCAGCCAGTCGATGCAGTGGCAGTTGCGGCGACAGCGGGTGAGCCGGCACCAGTCCGGGCCGCACTCCTCGCAGCAGTCGTAGCAGAAGACGTTGAACTCGGCGAACTGGAGATTCGAGAGGTAGGTCGCGCGGATCGAGTCGGCGTCGTTGAAGTTGTTGACCGCCAGCCCGAGCGGCGGCGGCACTTCGAGGTTGGAGGGGCCGGTGGCCGTGGCCTGTCCGAACATCCCGTAGATGCCGGTGTAGCCGATCTCCCAGCCGAAGCGGTCGGTGACGAGCTGTCCGTAGAACGTGCGGAAGCCGGTTCCGACCGACGGCTGGAGATCCTGCGGCGTGAGCACCGGCAGCGCGGTGTCGGAGTCGTAGGCGAGCGGCTGGCCGCCCGCCTGGTTGTTGCGCTGCAGGAAGAGCAGATCGAAGACGACATAGTGCGTCCAGGCCGGGCAGGCACAGCAGCGTCGCAGCTCCTGCAGGCAGGCGTCGTCGGCGAGGGACTGCTCGACGGGCGAATCGGCAAACGCCGCCGTGGTGTCGGCCCGGGCAGCCGTCGCGAGCGTGAACCCGCAGGCGGCGCAGACCGCGAGGCCGATGCCACTGCGGTGCCGCCGCCAGCCCGCCGCCGCGTCCTGCATCCTCACGGTGTTCCCTCCGCCCGCCGCACCCGTGCCGCCAGCACCAGTCACGCCGGTCGTCATCGTCATGCCGGGCATGGCGGTTGGAACGGATGCCCGAAGGTTCCGGTCATGGAAGCTGGGGCCGCTTCTCCGGCGGCCGGGTTTTCCGGCCTCGGGAGCGGTTGGCGGCAAAATCAGCGGGGCATCGGGCGGGGCCGCCGCCACGCTGGCACAGTCTTCCCAAACCGGATAAGATCTCGCCCTACCGACGGCACGCCCGCTTCGGGTCTTCCTCCGGGAACCACACCACGCATGGACCAGTTTCGCCGCATCCAGACCGCCAAAAAGGGCGACATCCACATCGTGCTCTTCAAGGACAAGAAAATCCTCGACGACACGGTGCTCGACGAGATCAAGACCGAGATCAATCGGCTGATGGGCAGCAACGCCGGCCTCGACATGCTGCTCGACTTCGCGAACGTCGAGTTCATGTCGAGCGCCATGCTCGGCCTGCTCGGCCAGTTGCACCGCAAGATCGGCGCGGGCAAGGGCCGGCTGAAGATGTGCGGCATCCGGCCGGAGATCTTCCAGGTGTTCAAGCTCACGAATCTCGACAAACTCTTCAAGATCTACGCCGACACCCCCGCCGGGCTGGCGGCATTCGAGTCCTGATCCCCCAGGCCCCCCGGGCAACGCATCACGATGGACGCAGGTGCCCAGGCCCAGCCGGCAGCCGTCGCCGCCCGGTCGACGGCCGGCGTCGACGTTTTGATCGCCGAAGACAGCCGCATCCAGGCGAAGATGCTGATGCGGCGGCTCACGGAGGCGGGGCACACGGTCCGCTGGGGAGAGACCGGCGCCGACGCCCTGTCTCTGGCCCGGGAGCGGCGGCCCGACATCATCGTCTCCGACATCGAGATGCCGGTGATGACCGGCTACGAATTCTGCAAGGCGGTGAAGACCGATCCCGCCCTGCGGAGCGTGCCCTTCATCCTGCTGTCCACCCTCGCGGATCCGATCGACATCATCCGCGGCCTCGACTCGGGCGCCGACAACTACGTCACCAAGCCCTACGAGACCGAGTTCCTGCTCGGCCGCATGCAGTCGCTCCTGGCCTCGCCGCTGGACGAGGGCGGGCCCGAGGCCGAGACGGCCACGCTCGAGGTCACACTGGCCGGCCAGCAGTTCCGCGTGAAGGCCGGCCGCCAGCAGGTGCTCAACCTGCTCGTTTCGACGTTCGAGAACGCCGTCGCCAAGAACCAGGAACTGGTCGTCGCCAACCAGGATCTGTCGGTGGCCCGCGACAGCCTGCAGCGATCCAACGCCGAACTCACCGACCTGAACTCGCGGATCTCGCGGATCAACGCGCAGATGGTTCGCGACCTCGAGGCCGCGGCGAAGGTGCAGCAGTCGCTCCTGCCCCCCGCCGCCGTGACGCTCCCCGCCACGCAGGTGGCCTGGCGGTATGTGCCCTGTCAGAGCCTCGCGGGGGATTTTCTCAACATCTTCCCGCTCGACGGCGAGCGCGTGGGGCTGTTCGTGGTGGACGTGAGCGGCCATGGGGTGCCCTCGTCGCTGATGGCGGTCACCGTCGGCAGGTTTCTCACGCCCAAGGTGTCGGAGCAGTCGCTGCTCGTGCGGCAGGGGGCGGACGGCGGGGTGGTGGTGGTGCGGCCGGCCGAGGTGGCCACGCAGCTCAACCGACTCTTCCAGGCCGACGAGTTCTCGGGGCTCTATTTCACGATCCTCTACGGTGTGCTCCACGTGCCGACCGGACGGCTCGACTACGTGTCGGGCGGCCATCCCGCGCTCGTGCGGGTGCCGGCCGGGGGCCTGGCGGAGTTTCACCCCGCCGAAGGCTTCCCGATCGGCTTCGTGCCCGACGTGGAGTACGACCAGCACACGCTCCAGCTCGTGCCCGGCGACCGTGTCTATCTCTATTCCGACGGGGTGCCCGAGGCGATGGACAAGGACAGGCAGCCACTCGGCGACCAGGCGCTCGCCGACCTGCTCTCGGCCACGCGACCACGGCCGCTCGAGGAGAGCGTGAAGGGCCTGCTCGATCGGGTCGAGGAGTGGTGTCGGCCCGAGGGGCCGCTCGACGACGTCTCGATCCTCGGGATCGAGTGGCGGCCGTAGCGATCACGGTGCCGCGGCGCGCTGAACACGCCCTTTTCGCCGGAGGCGCTGCCGGCAGGCGAAGGCCGCGACGCCGAGCAGCGCGATCGCGTAGGCGGACGGCTCGGGTGTGACGATGATCTTGCCGTCGGGTCCGGTGCCGAAGCCGAACATGGCCTCCTGGCGGATGTCTTTGTTCGACCACGTCATCCCGTCGTCCTTGATGGTGAACGTGAAGGTGCCCGTGTTCATGAGAAGATATTGGTTGTCGAGCTTGTTGATGGGGGAGATGTCTCCACCGGTTGTCGAGCGATAGATCGAAAAACTGATCATCCGGTCGTTGGCTTTGCCGGCGATGTTCTTCGGGCCATTGACCCAGTTGCCGTTGAATCCGTTCGTCGTGAGGTCGCCGTTGCCGACGGTGCCGATGCCGAAGCCGAGGAAGGGGAACGCGGTTGGTGTCATCGGCAAGTACTGCCAGGTGCCGTCTCCCGGCTTCGTGGCGACGAGATTCGATGTTCCCGACCCGAGGGTGAACGTGCCGTTGCCATTCGCCGAGGTCGGCGGCTGGTACGAATACCGCGTGTCCGATCCGCTCGTGAGGAGCTTGTAGAGCGGCCCGTCGGCGGATGCGAAGGTGAGCGTGGGCCGCTTCGTGCCCTGCACGATGTCGAAATAGAAGCTGCTCAACGCCTCGGACTTGTAGTACGTGTCGGTCGGCGACGTGTTGTTGAGCACCACCGTCAGCTTGTTGCCGATGATCTCGAGTGATGCACTGGCCGAGACGGTGCCGAAGCCGCCGTTCACCAGCGTCTGGCCCGTGCCCGAGATCGAGATGGGGGCCCCCTCGGCAGGCAGCACGGCGAAGACGGTGGCGGCGACGAGGAGTCCGATCCAGGGCAGAAGCACCTTCGTGGCGAGAACGATCCGGTGGGTGAGGCAGAACGGTTGCATCGCGGTACTCCGAGGCGGGGCGGAAAACCTGGGTGGAAAAACCGGGGCGTAAAAACAAAAAAGCCGACGCGGGAAGCCGCCCGGGGGGAGGCTTCTCGCGCCGGCTTACGTGATGACGAACCGCCCGGTCACCCGGACTGTTCCTCGTTGCGTCAACCAGGAGCGAATCAACTGCGAATCAGGACCGAATCAGTACACGGCGCCGTCGGCCGAAGGCGGAAAGCACCGTCGCGGCAACCCTACGCAGGGCCGGAATCGAAAGGCAAATCCGGCGTTTTCACGCGGGTTTGCGGGATGGCGAGCCGGTTTTGCGAGTGGCGCCGCCGCGAACGGCCTGGTTCAGATCCGGCGGCGGCGCTGGTCGATCCGCTGTTCCAAGAGGCGGGCGAGGGGCCAGCCGGCCAGCGTCATCACGATCACGTCGTCCACGGCCCCCACCAGCGGGATCGCGTCGGGAACGATGTCGAAGGGCATCAGCACCCAGCACGACGCCAGTAGAAACACGATCACCATCCGCGGCAGCCGGGCGATCTGCTCGAGCACGTCGGCCTCGAATTCGAGCGCGGGCGGCGGCACGAGAAAGATCCCCTCGGAATCGTGCCGCACCTGCAGGAGCCCGTGGGTGGTGACGAGATCGTGCGTGATCGACCGGGTGATTTCGCGGACGCCGGCGGCATCGACGCCGGGCACGTGTTCGTAGGTCTGCCGCACGAGCCCTTCGGCGGTCTGTTCGCCCAGCCGGCCGTCGGTCCAGGTGCGGGTGACCAGCCGCAGGCAGCACCGCCGCTCCAGTTCGTCGGTCACGTGCCGGAGCCGGCGGAGGATCTCCTTGTCGCGGTGGTAGCGGTCGACGTCGCTATACTGGAGCGCCATGCCGGCGAGCATCGTGGCCAGCCCGCCGAGGAACGGCAGGCCCGGCACCGGTGGCTGGCTGAAGGCGACGGCCAGCGGAATGAAGAAGAGCCCGGCCGTGAGCCCCATCCGCGTCGCCGCGGTGCCGCCCACGGAGGTCACCACGCAGAGGGCCAGGAGCACAAGCGCGGTGCCGGGGCTCGAGACCGCGTCGGCGATCCAGGCGGGAATCAGGCTCGTCACCCCGAGCAATCCGCCCGCCGCCCGGACGGCGAGAAAAAGCCCGCCGAGCACGCCGCCTGTGTCGGCCTGATACCACGGCCGCCCCAGCAGCCGCGCGACGAACAGCGTGAAGGGATAGGCGAGCACGATCTGGCCGACGAGGTTGAGCCCCTTCGACACGCCGAGCAGGTGCCACTCGAACGCGATCGCCGACACCATCAAGAGGCCCAAGAGCGCGATCACGCTCGACTGCCGCCAGGTGAAGCCGGTGGCGCCAAACACGTCGCCCGTGAGCGTGTCTCCCGTAAACGTGTCTCCAGTAAACCAAGCGTCGAGCATCATCAGCCGGGCGGCGGCGAAGTAGAGCACGATCACGAGCAGCTGCCGCGCGAGGGCGGACGGCCGCAGGCCAGCCGCGGGCACGCCCCCGACGCCGAGGAGGCCACCGAGGATGCCCTCAGCCCAAGGGGCCAGGCCGGTCGGGGGCGGCGACTGAATGGGCCGCTGTGCATCGGCCGGCTGGAGTGAGGTGTCGTTCATCGGCGGCCCACCGGAGGAAGGCGGGCGAGGGCCGCGCGGTCGGCGTCGATCGCCCGTTGGAGGTCGTCCTTCGACCATTCCAGGCCGTTGACCGTCTGTTTGCCGGCGCCGAAGCCGAGCCGGGTGGGCCAGGCGTCGCGGCAGGTGCGGTAGATCTCCAGCCGCAGGGCGAGCGCGTCGGCAGTCGCGGTCGAGGAGAGCTGCCGGAGCGCCTCGAGCGCGTGCTCCCGATGGGGGTCGGCGAAGGCGAAGCCGCCGCACTTCCAGGCGTGGAAGTGCAGGCGGGCGCGGTCGAGATGGAGGAGGTCGGCCCAGGCGGTGCGGCCCGCGCTCGACCAGTCGGCGTCGTGCTGCTGCAGCAGGGTGAGCGCGTCGTTGATCGTGTTCTGGCAGCGGTCGATCTCGGCCAGGTAGGCCGGGGAGATCTTCGCGCCGACCACCGCGTTGCGGACGGTGTTCCAGGCGCCGCCCTGCTCGCGGTGGGCCGCGATGTCGTCGCGGCGGAGCGCCTCGCACTGGAAGTGGGCCGCCTCCAGCCGGTCGGGATGCTCGGCGAGAAACTGGCCGGCCCGCTGCCGCAGTTCGGCGCGTTCGTCGAGATCGACAAGCGTCTGCAGGTAATACCGCCAGGCGTTCACGCTGCCGCGGTCGGGAGCGTCGATGCACTGTCGGAAGGCGGCCACCGCCCGGGTGGGGGCGGCCTGCTTCAGCCGATCGATCGCGGCATTTTCGGCGTCGCGCTGGGCGGAGCTGATGGGCCGCGGCTCGGCCTGCAGGGGCGGGGGCAGTTCGAGCGGGGGCCGCGCGGCCACGCCCCTGGGCAGGAGCGACCAGATGGCCGCCGCGGCGAGGGCGATCACGAGCAGCTGCCCGGCGGCGGTGGCGAGTGAGCGTCGGTCGTCGGCCGTGGCCTCCGCGACCGCCAGCGGATCCATCTGCTCTTCGAGATCGACGGCGTGGATCCGCTCGGCGGAGAGCGTCGTCGATCTCGGCAGCGTGGGGCGGGCCATCGACCCCGCCGGAGTGAGTGTCAGGCCGTTGTCAGCTCGAGCGCCCGCGCCGCGGCGGGCGTCCGGGCCATCGGGCAACGGGATCAGGTCCGAACGCGGCTCCATCCGGCCAAGTGTGCACGAGCTCGGTCCGGTCGGCAAGGCGACGGTGCGGGTGTGAACTCATCCCGCTCATCAGCCGGCTCGTGCCCGGCGACCGGCTCAGTCCGACTCGGCGTCCTTGCCTGCCGCCTGCTGCTCGCGGAGCCGCTTGGCGATCTCGGCCACCTGCTCGTCGAGCCGGGACTTCAGCTTCGCCACCTCGGTGTCCACCCGCTTCTCGGCGGCGGTCACGGCCCTTTCGAGTTCCGCCGCCGACCGCTGCTCGATCCTTCGCAGTTCGGCGGCCGTCTTCTCTTCGATCGAGCGTGTCGCCTGATCGACCCGGGCGACGGCCTTCCTCGATTCCGCATCGACCCGCTCCGCAGCCTTCTTCGATTCGGTGTCCACCCGTTCGGCCGTCTGCCTCGCCTCGACGGCGGTCCGTTCGGCGGCCTTCCTCGATTCCGCATCGACGCGTTCCGCCGCCTTCCGCGCCTCGGCATCGACCCGTTCGAGCAGCTTCTTCGACTCGGCATCCATGCGCTCGGCCGCGGTCTTCGATTCGCTGATCGCCTGGGCGGCCGCCTTCCGGCCGGCCTCGGCCATCTCCGCGTCGATCTTCTTTCGGAGCTCCTGCAACTGGAGGTCGAACCGCTCGCGGAGCGCCTTCGATTCGGCCGCGAAGGAGTCGTTGAGACCGCGGATCTCCCGGCCGAAGCGGTCGTCCAACTCCTTCGATCCGGTCGTCAGCTGCGCCTTGATCTCGTCCTGCAGCTTCGCCGTCTCCGCGGCGAACCGCGCGTCGAGATCGTCCTCGAGTTCGGTCTTCGCGGCGGCGACCCGCGAGTGCACGCGGACGGAGACGTCGCGGGAGAGCCGGGCGTAGAGTTCGGCCTTTCGCTTCTCCCAGACCTGCCCGAAGGGCCACGCCGACGCGGCGTCGGCCACCGTGAGCACCAATAGCACCGCCACCAGACCGCATGCCAGCCTGCGCATCGGAAAGCCTCCTGACGGGCGATCCCGCCCGCACCGGATGTTTCGGCGCCGGCCGGCGACGACGGCTATGACGGGCGTCATCGGAGCGACCAGTTTGCCCGACACGCGAGGTTGAATCGGCAGCATCGTTCCAGGAGGAGCGGTCGAGCCGGATCAGCCTGCCCAGCCCACCGCCGCGGGCTCAGGCTTTGCAGAACGTGTAAATCCCGCATCCATACGTCGTGGCGGGCGGGTCCATCCTGACGTCCACGTTCGTGTGGATACTCCCCCGATCATCGACGTAATCGAAACGCGTCAGCGAGAGGCCGTCCTCGGGGCGAATCCACCGAAAGATCTCCAGCGGATCAAAGACGCGATGGGCATTGAAGTGCACTTTGTTGGCCCGGCCGATCGGGAAGCTGATGTA
>JBIIYN010000347.1:0-3984 GCA_044346795.1 Pirellulales bacterium | reverse complement strand
GGGAATCGCCGAGGACGACGTGGTGGCGATGACCATCGGCCGATTCGACCAAGAAAAAGGCTACGACCTGTTGTTGGATGCGCTGCCGGTGCTTCGTGCGTCCCCCTGCTGGTCGATACTGAAGCTGGTCTGGGTGGGAGGCGGACCGCTCCTGCCCAGGGCTCTGCAGTTGGCCAGACTCGTCGCGGGCGACCGCGTGCTCCTGCTGGGTGAACGCCACGACGTCCCCGATCTGCTGGACGCGGCCGATCTGCTGGTCCATCCCAGCCGCTGCGAAGGCTTGCCCCTGGTGGTGCTCGAAGCGATGGCCAAGGGACTGCCGGTGATCGCCACGTCGGTTGGCGGCATCCCGGAGGCTCTCGACGGCACGGGAATGCTGCTTCCTGAGCCAGTGGGCGACCCCGGGTTCAGGCGGTCGCTCGCCGAGGCCATCGCTTCGCTCGCCCTCGATGAGACGCAGCGACGCACCCTCGGGATACTCGCCCGCGAGCGGGCCGAGCAGTGCTTCACCGAGTCGCACATGATCGCCGCGTGGATCGACCTGATTCGCAGCACCCTGAGGCATGACTGACGGCGGTTCCGTGCCGCTGCCCCATGATCGTTTCGGACGCCCTGTCATGACCAACGCTCTCACTCCTCTCGACATCGACCTCCTGCGAGCGGCGTTCGAACCCCATCCCGATGCCGCAGCCGCCTGGCAGCGGTGGCGAAACAGCGTCGACTGGGACGGGCCCATCGATCCCGACGCCTTCCCCTTGCTGCCACGCATCTGCCGCAACCTGCAGGCGATCGGCGTGGACGACCCGCTCTTTCCACGCTTCAAGGGGATCGCCAAGCAGGCCTGGGTCAACAACCTGCGTCTCAAAGCCGCCGTCAGTGGCTGGGTCAGTGCCATCCCATCCGTGGAATTCATGGCGCTCCCGCCCACCTCGCTTCTCTACGCTGACGGCAGCTCGGTCGCGAACCAAGGGCGGTGGTTCCAGTTCGCGGTGCGGCCACAGCAGGCGGCTGTCGCGATCCGAAGCCTGCTGCGGGGCGGGTGGAGAACCAGCGATGTGAGGCTCCCAACCAGCCTCATCGAGGGCTACGTCCTCGGTGCCACCCACATCCCACTGGAACGGTCGGACGCCGGCAGCATGACGTTGTCGTGGCGGCTGGAAAACGTGTTTGGGGATCGCGCAGACGAGGTTTGGAACGACTCCGATTCGGTCTCCCTGGGCGACCACTCGATGCGGTCCTTGTGCCAGGCCGACGCCGTGACATTCATGCTGTGGCAGCCGGTCGGCGATCATCCTCTTCGGTGGGTGACCGACGTGCTCGCGCACTCCTCGCCGACGGTCGATTGGCCCCGCGTGCTGCGTTGCCTCGCCATGCGGCCCCTCAGGCATGACTGCACGGAACTTCTGCCCGTCCTTTTTCGTTTCCTCGGCGGTGGGCGCGCATCGGCAGCATCGTGGCAGTGGCCCGTCGAGCCTGCTGGTCTCGCCCCAGTGACACGTCCCAGGGAATCGCCCTGGAGCCGCTGGCGACAGGACTGGGCGACGTATCGGGCTGCCTGGGGCAGCGAGTATCGGCTGTCGACGGCGCTCATCCAACTCCCGGGCTATCTGATGGGCCGCTGGCGCCTGCCGTCTCTCGGCGGGCTGCCGCAGGGGTTGGCCAGATGGCTTTGAGGGCAGCCACCATGGTCACGGCACCCTCGACCCTACCCATATTTCACAAGCGCCCGTGACAGCAGCGTGTCATACTCGCCCGGGTAGAACAGGTCGAAAAGGCTGGCTCTCGTCTTGTAGCACGTGATGATGGTGCGACGCGGGAGCGTCAGCGATTTCGTAAACTCCTTCAGACGATCGTAATACCACTTGGAGTCGCTCACATTCTCATCGTGTTGCACGATGCACTTCCCCGTGATCTGCGACAGGAGGGATTGCAGCCGACGCTCTTGAATCAGGGCGTCGAATCGCAGGAGGTGCAGCGTGCAGTGATCGGTCTCGACCGTGCCGTACTTCTTCGCCGTATCGTACTTGAGACTGCCAATCTTGAGATTCAGCTCGCTGCAGAGCTCATAGATCGACTCCTCTTTTCCCGTCAGCGTGCCACTGTCCAGTTCGTTTCGGAACATCTTCTGTAATGCCTCGGTCGAACTGTTGTGGATCAGCGTATCGGTGACGTCCTGCAGGAGCCCCAGCCTCAGAACATCCGACCCGTGGCGTTGAAAAAAGGACGAGATGTGTCTCTCGATCGGCTCCCTGAAAACGCTGATGACGTTCAGTTGTCTGGCGTTGTGAAGGTGATAGAGTTCGACGTACTTCCCGAAGGTGCCACGCGCGATATTCACCGTCTCGTTCTTCACGGTATGACAGTGCGTGCACAGGAAATCATTCATACGAAGCGTGTGGGCGATCGTTTGGGTGGCCGTCTTGTCCGAGCTGTAGACCAGGTAATCAATGTCGAGAAGGGCTTTGTCGAAATGCATCGTGAACTTCCTGCGGAGGGCGCGACAAGCGAGCGGCTGTTCGCACCCGCACGTTCGCGGTGGTGCGGGATTTTCTTGATACCATGCAGCCCATGCCGACTCTCCTTGTAATTGATACATTTTCCCCGAGGAGGAGCACCCCCAATGGTTTAAAAGAAGCCCACGCCCGAAAAGGGCGGCGGTCGGGTGCGGGTCGAGGGGGATGCCAGGGATCAGCACGGGTGGCTGCTCGGCACGCTCCGGGTGGACGAGCGGAACATCAACCGCGAGTTGGTGGCCGACGGCCGGGCCAGGGTTTTTGGCGGCTTCGGTCCCGATCCGGATCTGCTCGACGCTGAGACGGCGGCCCGAAAGGCCCATCGCGGCCTCTGGTCTGGTCGTAGGGCTTGTCGTCGTTGAAGGCCGAGATCACCCAGTCGCGGTATCGCCAGGCGTGCGGGAAGAGGATGTTCGTCTCCTTGCCGCTCGAGTCGGCGTAGCGGGCGACGTCGAGCCAGTGGCGTGCCCACCGCTCGCCGAACCGCGGCGACTCGAGCAGCCGGTCGACTACCGCCTCCACGGCCGGGGGCGGCAAAGGTTGCGTCGGTCAGGAAGTGGCTGCAACGAGGTCAAAACGTAAAATTTTCGTGGGTTGGCGTAAGTCCTGCGGCCGGCGGACGGTCGATATACTTGGGGTCGTGCTGGCATGTGGCCGGCGGCTGGCTCGGGAGGCCGACGGATGAAGCAGCAAAATCGTCGAATGTCGCGGGCCGCGCGGCGGGTTTTTGTGCTCGGTTGCGTGGTATCGCTGCTTCACGGAGCGATGGCCCACGCGGCCGGTCCCCAACCCCAACCAGAGGGCCTCTTTCGCGACCGCGTCGCGCCGCTCCTGGCCGCCCGCTGCGGGGCCTGCCACGGGCCGAATGCCTCCGAAAGCGGGTTTCGCATCGACACGCGGGAGCATGCCCTCCGCGGGGGCGATTCGGGCACCGCCGGGATCGTGGCCGGCAAGCCCGACGAGAGCGAACTCTTCGTCCGCATCGCGACCGACGACAAGGAGTCGCGGATGCCGGCCGACGGCGAGCCCCTGTCGGCCGACGAGCAGGCCCTCGTGCGGGAGTGGATCGCGGGCGGGGCCGCCTGGCCCGATGACCTCGAGTCGATCGCCACGCTCATCCCGCAGGATGCGCCCAAGCCGGAGAAGGGGCAGAACCACTGGGCGTTTCAGCCGCTCGCCCGGCCTCCGGTGCCGCCCTCGGCGCCGGGCACGGCCGCCATCGATGCCTTTCTGCTGGAACGACTCGCCGCCGCCAAGCTCGCCATGGGGCCGGAGGCCGATCCGCGGACGCTCATCCGCCGCGTGTCGTTCGATCTGGTCGGCCTGCCGCCCACGCCGGAAGAGATCCATGCCTTCGAAGAGGCCTGTCGCGCGGCCGGTTCGGTCGACGTGCCCTATCGCGATTTGGTCGACCGACTGCTCGCCTCGCCCCACTACGGCGAGCGCTGGGCGCGGCACTGGCTCGACGTCG
>JBIIYN010000080.1:0-13358 GCA_044346795.1 Pirellulales bacterium | reverse complement strand
GCAACAACCCGCTGAAGGGCAAAGGCGGCCGCAACCTCGCGGTCAACGATGCCTGGCTCGAGCATCTGGCGGCCGCGACGACGCTCGAGCGGCTCAACCTCGCGAACTGCGACGTCCACGGGCCGGGGCTCGAGCACGTCGCCGGCCTCACGAAGCTCAAGGGGCTCGGTCTTACGCTCACGCCGGTGACCGACGAGCACCTGGTCCACCTGGCGGGGCTCGTGGAGCTCGAGTCGCTGAGCCTGGCGTCGAGCCAGTGCAACGGCACCGGATTTGCGCACCTGCGCGGGCTCACGAAACTCGCGGACGTCAACATGCACTTTACCCCCGCAAACGATGCCGGCATCGCCGCCGTCGCCGCCATGCCGAATCTGAAGCGGCTCTGGGTCGCGCATGCCCACTTCACCGACGCCGTCGCCCCGTCGTTGTCAGGGATGAAGTGCCTCGCGCGGCTCGGCATCGGCAGCTCGGAGAAGGAGAGTTCGGGCAAGGCGCTGGCGGGCATGGCGGGGGTGCCGCTCGCGGAACTGGAGCTGCTCGACAGGCAGGCGACCGACGAGGCCGTGTCGTTCGCCGCCGCGATCGCCACGCTGCGGGTGCTCGGCATCTCGTATGGTCCGGGCGTCACCGATGCGGCTGTCGACTCGCTCCTCGCGTTCCCCGCGCTCGAGGAATTGAAGCTCGGCCAGACGAAAATCACCGACTCGGGCCTCACCCGCCTGGCCGAACTGAAGAGCCTCAAGACGCTCCGACTCACGCGGTCGAAGCAGGCGAACCAGCAGTCCTGGACCGACGCCGCGCTCGAGCACCTGCGAACGACGCGGCCCGATCTGACGCTCGACGTGAAGTGAGACGAAGAAGACAGAGGAGCCGGCCGCCGCCCGTCGGCGGCAGAAGCCACGCACCATCCACTGCTCCGGGCGGACAGACCGAGAATACAGCGCCACCCCGCGCAGGTTTCATCATGCACTCAGGATCGCGACGCCTGTTGACGGCGGGAGCCGTAGCACTGGCGGTGGCCTGGACGGCTGCCGAATGCCGCCTCGCCACCGCCGCCGACACCGGCGGGTTTCTGCGGCAGCACTGCGCCGACTGTCACTCCGGCGACAAGCCCGAAGGGGCCCTGCGGATCGACGACGTGCCGCTCGACCTCGCCGCCGCCGGCGCGGCCGACCGCTGGGAGCGGATCATCACGCGGGTCGAGGCCGGTGAGATGCCGCCACCGGAGGCCGCCCGCCCCCCGGCCGCCGACGTGGCCGCCATGCTCGACTGGGCCAAGAGCGGATTGGCGACGGCGGCCCGGGCCCGCAGGGCCGAGGGGGGCCGAGTGGCCATGCGGCGGCTCAACCGCCGCGAATACGAGAACACCCTCCACGATCTGCTCGGCGTCCCCGTGCCGCTGGCCGACCTGCTTCCCGAGGATGGCACGAGCGACGGGTTCGACACCGCGTCGGCGGCGCTGGCGATCTCGCCGGTGCACGTGCAGCGGTTCATGGAGGCGGCGAAAACCGCTCTCGAGGCCGCCGCCGTCCGCGGTCCCCGGCCGGAGACGAAAGTGCGGCGGTTCTCCTATGACCCGGGCAAGGATGGCTTCCTCAAACATCCCAACAACGAGCCCATGATCCGCGTCCGCGATGGCGAGATGTTTTTTTACGCGGAGCCGCATGGCGAGGTGCCGGCCGTGCTGGCGCAGTTCGGGCTCGAAAACGAGGGGATCGCGGGCGTGCCGCAGCGGTTCAAGATTCGCATCAAATCCCGCACCCACGACGCCGCCGGGACGCTGCGGAACAACGAGCGGCTGAATCATCCGTATGCAAAAGGTCTCGAAGCGATGCGGCACGACTGGCGGCCCCGCTCGACGCGGCCCGAGGAACTCACGTTCAGCGTCGTCACGACGATGTCGAAGCGGCGGCTCGGTTTCTTCCAGGCACCCGCCGATGCCGGCGGTGCATCTGTCCCCGAGATCGCCGAAATCGACTGCTGGCTGCTCCCGGGCGAGACGATCCAGATCGCCCCCTATCGGCTCAACGAGGCCCGCGGCGGCCGCGGCTTGAGCGTCTATCCGACCAAGAGCACCGACCCGGCGCGGAAGTTCGACGAGCCTGAGGAGGGGCTCGCGCTGGTGATCTCGTGGGTGAAGTTCGAGGGGCCGATCGTGGAGCAGTGGCCGCCCGTGGGCCACACCCGCATCTTCGGCGATCTGCCGCTCATCGGCGTGGCCGAAGTGCCGAAGGGCACGAAACTGCCGCCTCGCATCCAGACTCCCGTGATCGCCGGCGGCCCGCCCGGCTACCGCACGGTGAAGAATCCCGTCACCGTCGGATCGTCCGACCCGCTCGTCGATGCGCGGCGGCTCCTGGCAGGGTTCCTGCCGCGGGCCTTCCGCCGGCCGATCGAGGCCGAGGAGATCGAGCCCTACGTGGCGATCGTGGAGGCCCGGCTGGCCGACAAGGAATGCTTCGAGGTGGCGATGCAGGAGGCGGTGCAGGCCGTGCTTTGCTCGCCCGACTTCCTGTTTCTCGTGGAGCCGACAGGCCCGCTCTCCGACCATGCCCTGGCCGCGCGGCTTTCGTATTTTCTCTGGCGGACCGCGCCCGACGACGAATTGCGGGCGGCCGCCGCTGCCGGCCGGCTCCGCGACTCAGGCGTGCTCCGCGGGCAGGCCGAACGGCTCCTCGCCTCACCCCGATCGCGGGCCTTCATCGACGACTTCCTCGACCAGTGGCTCGAACTCGAGAACATCGACGCCACCACGCCCGACAAGCAGCTATTTCCCGAGTTTTTCTCCATGGTCAACGTGTCTGCCATCGATGGCCTGCTGCGGCAGTCGATGCTCGACGAGACGCGGCTCTTCTTCGCCGACCTCGTGTCCCGCGATGCCCCCGTGAGCGAGCTCGTGGCGGCCAAGCACTCGTATCTCAACAACCGGCTCGCGCGGTTCTACGACATCGAGGGCGTCGATGGGGTCGCCATGCGGCGGGTGTCGCTCGCCCCGGAAACGCATCGCGGCGGCCTGCTCACGCAGGCGAGCGTGCTGAAGGTGACCGCCGCCGGCCTGGTCACGTCTCCGGTCGTGCGGGGTGCGTGGGTGCGGCGGAAGATCCTGGGCCGGGAGGTGCCGCCCCCGCCCGCCGACGCCGGCTCCGTCGAGCCCGACACCCGCGGCGCGACCACGATCCGCGAGCAGCTGGCGGCCCACCGCCGGTCGGAGGCCTGCGCGGGCTGCCACCGCCAGATCGATCCGGCCGGCCTCGCGCTCGAGGCCTTCGATCCCACGGGCCAGTTTCGCGACCGCTACCGTTCCACGCAGGAGGGAGAGCCCGCGAAACGCTGGCTGAATGGGCACGACACGGTCGCCTACAAATACTCGCAGCCGGTCGATGCCACGGGCGAACTGGCCGACGGCCGGGCATTCGCCGGGCCGGACGAGCTGCGGACGTTGCTCGCGTCCGATCCTGTCGTCCTCGCGCGGTGCCTGGTCGGCAAGCTCGCCGCGTTTGGCACGGGCCGCAGCATCGAGCCGGGCGACCGGCTCGCCGTGGACCGGGTCGTGGCCGAGGCGGCTCCCCGAGGCTTCGGCATCCGCAGCCTGATCCACGCGCTCGTGCAGAGCGACCTGTTTCGCGACAAGTGACGGTCACACATCCGGAGGCTCTCCATGCACACCCCGATCTCCCGCCGCATGCTTCTGCGGTCCTGCGGCGTCTCCCTCGCGCTGCCGCTCCTCGAATCGATGAGCCGGGCGACGGCCGCCGGCTCCGCCGCGGCCGTTCCACCGCGGCGGATGGTGCTCGTGGGCACGCCTTTCGGCTTCGATCCGCAGGCATTCGTGCCCCGGACCACCGGCCGCGACTACGAGCTGCCGAGCCATCTGCAGTTGCTCGCCGGCCATCGCGAACACTTCACCGTGATCACGGGGCTGCAGCATCCCAACACGCAGTCCTCGAGCCATCAGGCCGAGAAGGTGCTCTTTACAGGCGCTCCGCAGCCGCAGTTGCCGACCTTCCGCAACACGATCTCGCTCGACCAGGAGTTCGCCGAGCACGTCCGCGGCCAGACCCGCTTCGACAGCTTCGTGCTCGGCACCGGCCACATGCCGCTCTCGTTCACCCGCAACGGCGTGGGGCTGCCCACGGAGCATTCGCCGTCGCGGCTCTTCGCAAAAATGTTTCTGGACGGAAAGCCCGGGGAAGCGGCCGCCGAGCTCGTGCGGATCGCCCGCGGCCGAAGCATGCTCGACCTCGTGAGCGAGCAGGCCAAGGCACTTTCGCGGCGGGTGAGCCGGGCCGACACGGCCCGGCTCGACGAATATTTCGTGGCGGTCCGCGACGTGGAGAAGCAGCTCGAACTGTCGGCCGCCTGGGTGGACCGGCCGAAGCCGCCGGCTCCGGGGGCCCCTCCTACCGACGTCAACGAGCCGGGCAAGCAGCCGGTGCGGCTCTCGCTCCTTTACGACATGGTGCACCTCGCGCTCATGAACGACTCGACGCGGGCCTTCACGATCAACACCTTCGGCGAGCACCACGACCTCTCGCACCACGGCCGGGAGCCGGGCAAGCGCGAGGCCTGCCGGAAGGTGGAAGTGGACCTGCTCAAGACCCACGACGCCTTCCTCACGAAACTCGCTTCCGCGAAGGAGGCCGACGGCCGGTCGCTGCTCGACAGCACGATGGTGCTGTTGACGAGCAGCCTCCGCGACGGCAACACGCACTGGACCCACGACCTGCCGGTGATCCTGGCCGGCGGCGGCTTCAAGCACGGCCAGCATCTCGCGTTCAACCCCGCCTACGTGGAGCAGGTGGGCGTCGCGGAGGAGGACGAGGCCCACAAGAAAGGCGCCACCGACGCGACGACGAAGAGCGCGCCGCTGTGCAACCTCTTCGTCTCGATGCTCCAGCGGGCCGGCATCGAGACCGACCGGTTCTCGTCGGGCACCGGGCCGCTCGCGGATCTGGAAATGACGTGAGGCGCTGGCTTCCCTCTCGAAAAGCCTTTGGGCAACGTCCTGAGGGCTTCCCGGCATCCCTCGACCGACGAAGAGACGGCCTCCTGCCCGGCGTTATCCTCGCCTGAGCCGCGGCGTTCGACTATTCTTGGAGCGGTAGGGCAGAGTCTACGCGATTCCTTCAAGAGTGTGATCGTCGATACCAGTTCCCGTATCACTGACCGCCACATGACAACGACGACGATCCCAGCGTATATCGAGCGACACCGCAGCGACATTGAAAACGCCTGCCGGGAAGCCGGTGTGAAATCGTTGTGGCTGTTCGGATCAGCAACCCGGCCTGATTATCAGCCCGGCCGAAGTGACGTCGATTTTCTGGTCGAATTGGCCCAGGACCGCAGTCCCGCAGCGCAGTTTTTTCAGTTGTATCGCACGCTTGCCGAGCTGTTTGACGAACGGATCGACCTGGTCAGCATCGCAGGAGTAAAGAACCAGTTTTTCAAGGCGGAACTCACCGAGACACGGATTCCCCTGTATGTCGCCGCGTAATGTGCCGGGGCTCCTTGCCGACATTCTCGCGGCTGCCGACTACATGCGGCAGCGGGCCGCCGGCCTTTCGCGAGATCAATACCTCGACCAAGAGGATTTGCAGGTCATCTTCGAACGGAAATTCGAGATCATCGGCGAAGCCCTTGCGCGACTTCGTAAAAGTGATTCCGCCTCGTTCGGTAGCATCCGCCACGCAGCAGCAGCGGTCGATTTCCGAAACGTATTGATTCATGGCTACGCCTCGATTGATCATGAGGTCGTGTGGGCCACGTTCAAGGACTGGCTGCCCGATCTGGTCGATGATGTCTCGGTTGTCCGCGAGCGTTGGTCCGAGTAGCCGGAGACAGGCTTATCCCACGGGACGAGCCGTTGCATTCCTGCTCGGTGTTGGCCCGTGCGGGTCCGTCCCGCACCCAGCCATTCACAACGCGAATGCAAATCGACTGGCCCTGACTGCCTGGATCCGCCCGTCACCGCGCGATGATGTCGGAGATCTGCTTGTCGACGGGCAGCGTGGCCGCCCTGGTGAGGCCGCCGTCGGCGTCGATCGCGTAGAGCATGAGCGTGGCCGACTCGAAGCCGGTGACCGCCAGGAACCGGCCGTCGGGCGACAGGGTCATCCCCCACGGAATCTTGTCGGCCGGCACGAGGCCGCGCGGAGCGAGTCGGCCGTCGTCGCCCACCGCATAGCAGGCGATGAAGTCGTAGGCATGGGAGTGGCCGCGGATGCCCGCGTAGAGATGACGGCCGTCGGGCGTGATCACGATGTCGGAGGAGGAAACGCCGGAGGAGGGCGCGTCGGCGGGCACGGCGCGGGCGCGGTGCCAGAGCGAGAGCCGGCCATCCTCGGCCCGCCGGTAGGCCGACACGCCGAGCCCCTGCTCCTCGCTGAAATAGATGAGCGGCAGCCGCGGGTGGTAGACGAGATGCCGCGGCCCCGAATCCGCCGGCGGCCCGACATCCTTGGGCTCGAGCGGAGAGAGGCCGCCCGTCGCGGCATCGAACGCATATTGATAGAGCGCGTTCGTCTCCTTGACGTAGGGGATGTAGACCGAGCGGTTGTCGGGCGACGGCAGCACGCAGTGGGCGTGCTTGCGGCCCTCGTCGAGGCCGTGCACCCGTTTGCCGGGAACGCCCGCGGCGTCGAGCGGAAACACGTCGATCGCTCCCGAAAGATGGTGGCAGCCGAGCAGGAACCGGCCCGACCGATCGGTCGAGAGGTACGAGTAGCTGTGGTCGAGCGCGAGGGGCTGCGGCTCCTGCGGCATGCCCACCGCGTCGAGCGGCACGACGGCCGCATTCGGGCCGCCGGCACGTCCTTCGCCCGAGACGTAGAGGAGCGGCAATGTCGGATGGTCCGTGATCCTCCCGGCGGGGAAGCCGAGGCCCAGCGTGCGGACGATCTCGAGCGTGGCCGTGTTTTTGTCGCCGGTCTTCTGGTCGCCTGTCCCGCCACGTGGCGCGGGCCGGGCCCGCACGACGAGCAGCCGCTGTTCCGTGCCGCTCGGGGCATAGAGCAGGAAACTTCCGTCGGACTCGGCCTCCACCGCGACGGCCGGCATGGCCTGCCAGCCCCAGCCCAGCAGCCAGCCCAGCAGCCAACCCAGCATGACCATCCACACAGCACGGCACTGATGGTCGCGCATGGTTTTGCTCCGGGTTCCAGTCAGGATTTCATGCAACGTTTCAGGCCGGGTTTTCCGCCGGCTTTCATGCGCGGGAAGCGTTGGAGCGGTTGCCCGCGACGAGCGCTTGCGCGGCGGCGGCGATGGCGGGGCGATGCCGCTCCTCCACCGGGTCGAGCATCGGCAGGATCGATCCGGTGGCGGCGATCCCGGCGCCGGCCACCGCCTCGTGCAGCACGCGGATCGGGTTGATCGAATTCCGCAGCCGCTCGAGCGGCTCGAAGATGGCCCGGAGCCGCTCGGCCCCGGTCCAGTCCTTGCGGTGGATCGCCGCCAGCATCGCCTGCGAGATCGAGGGCGCCAGGCAGCCGCAGCCGGTCGTGAAGCCGCCCAGGCCGAAGTCGCGCATGTGCACGATCGCCGGCTGCTCGCCGATGCCGCTGACGATCACCGCCGGGTCGACCACCGCCACCAGCTCCCGCAGGTAGGGGTCGTGGGCCGGGTCGTCGCGGACCGTCGCATACTTCACCGCGCTGAGCAGTCCGTCGCGGTGGAGCTTCGCCACGTCGGCGGGCTCGATGAAGCCGTCGTGCTTGACGTAGAGCAGCGCGGGAATGCCCGCCGCCTCGACGAATCGCCGCACCGCCGTGGCGACGCCCGCACTCGTCGTCACCCCCTGCTGCGGCAGCACCATCACGGTCTGGAAGCGATGCCGCCGAATCACCTTGGCGTGCTCGAGCAGGAGCCCGTACGTCGGGCCCGCCGAGGGCACGACGAGCGTGGTCGGTCCCGCCAACTCCGCGAGCATGGCCAGGAGCGGGTCGTATTCATCGAGCGGCAGGTGGTAGAGGTTGGCATTGCCGCCGTAGAGCAGGATCGACACCCCGCCCGCCTCGATGTGGCGGATGATCTTTTCGTTGGCCGCCCTGTCGATGCGGCCGTCGGCGGACCGGGCCAGCGGCGGCACCGCGAGGACCGAGCGTTGGAGGTGAGACTGCGTGAGCGAGGGGGAGGCGTCCATGGTGGCGTGTCCGCGGGATGTGGCTGCTTGAATCAAAAAATATCGGGTTCGGGCGTCGGGCCGCCGCGCTCGAGAAACCGGAAGTCGCAGCCGTGATCGGCCTGCGTCGTCTGGTCGAGGAAGAGCTTTCCATAGCCGCGGGTGAACCGGGGCTGCGGCGGTGTCCAGTGCGCGAGCCGCCGGGCGATCTCGGCCTCCGGCACGACGAGGTCGATCCGTCTGGCCTCGACGTCGAGCGCGATCCGGTCGCCGGTCTGCACGATGGCCAGCGGGCCGCCGAGGGCCGCCTCGGGGGCGACGTGCAAGACGCAGGTGCCGTAGCTCGTGCCGCTCATCCGGGCGTCGGAGATCCGCACCATGTCCCGCACGCCCTGTTCGAGCAGCCGCTTCGGAATCGGCAGCATGCCCCACTCGGGCATGCCCGGGGCCCCTTGCGGGCCGGCATTGCGAAGCACGAGCACGTCGTCGGCGGTGATGCCCTCCGCGGGATCGTCGATGCGGGCCTTCATGTCGGGATAGGAGTCGAACACGACCGCGCGGCCGGTGTGCTTCAGTAGCTTCGGGTCGGCGGCCGTCGGCTTGATCACGCAGCCGTCGGGGGCCAGCGAGCCGCGGAGCACGAAGGTGCCGCCGGCCCGCGAGAGCGGCCGATCGACCGGCAGGATGACCCGGTCGTCGATCACTTCCGCGGCGGCGATGTTTTCGCCGAGCGTCTTCCCGCTCGCGGTCGGGCAGTCGAGCGCGAGCAGGTGGCGCAGCCGGGAGAGCAGCGCCGGCACGCCACCGGCGTCGTGGAAGTCTTCCATCAGGAATTCGCCCGCCGGCCGCAGGTTCACGATGACGGGCGTCGATCGCGAGATGGCATCGAAGCGGTCGAGCGGCAGCGACACGCCGGCTCGGCCGGCCAGCGCCAGCAGGTGCACGATGGCATTGGTCGAGCCGGCCATCGCCATGTCGGCCACGATCGCGTTGTCGAACGACGCGGCGGAGAGGATCCGCGAAGGCCGCAGATCCTCCCACACCATGTCGACGATCCGCCGGCCGCAGGCGGACGCCATCCGGGCGTGGGCCGAGTGGACGGCCGGAATCGTGGCGGCCCCGGGCAGCGTCATGCCGAGCGTTTCCGCGATCGCGGCCATGGTCGAGGCCGTGCCCATCGTCATGCAGGTGCCGGCCGACCGGGCGATGCCCTCCTCGATCTGTCGCCAGACGCAGGCATCGAGGCAGCCGGCCTGCCGCTCGGCCCAGTATTTCCAGACGTCGGTGCCGCTGCCGAGCCGGTCGTTGCGATGCCGGCCGGCGAGCATCGGGCCGGCGGGCAGGAAGACCGCCGGCAGGTCGGCGGAGATCGCCCCCATGAGCAGCCCGGGCACCGTCTTGTCGCAGCCCCCCATGAGCACCGCCCCGTCCACCGGATGGCTGCGGAGCACCTCCTCGGCCTCCATCGCCAGCAGGTTGCGATAGAGCATCGCCGTCGGCTTCATGAACATCTCGGAGAGGGCGAGCACCGGGATCTCGACCGGGAATCCGCCCGCCTGCCACACGCCCCGCTTCACCTCCTGCACCCGCTGGGGGAAGTGGGTGTGGCACTGCGAAAGATCGCTCCACGAGTTGAGGATCGCGATCACGGGGCGTCCCTCGGCCTCCTCGGCCGAGTAGCCCATCTGTCGCAGGCGGCTGCGATGGCCGAAGCTCCGCAGATCGTCGGGCGCGAACCACCGCTGCGACCGCAGGTCGCCGACGGAGAGACGTTTTTGCTCTGACTGATCGGCGTGATCGGCGTGATCGGCCATGAAGCGATCCGGATGCTCGGGGTTTCGCGACGGCGGCCGCGATTGTACGCTGCCGGCGGTCTTGCACAAGGAACGCTCCCCGCCATGACGCCGCTGGCCATCCTCGTTACCGCGCTATCGATCGTGATCGGCGGCGTGCTCGTCTTTCGGCTGCATCCGTTCGTGATCCTGATCGTGGCGGCATTCGCCGTCGCCCTGCTCACGCCGGCCGCGGCGGAGCAATCCTCCGCCGGCCAGCGGGTGGCCGAGGGCTTCGGCAAGACGGCACACGACATCGGGATCGTGATCGCGATGGCGTCGATCCTCGGCACGTGCCTCTCGGCCGCCGGCGGGGCCCGCCGGATCGTGGTGTCGATCCAGCACCTGGTCGGTGAACGCCGCACGCCCCTCGCGCTTTTGCTGGCGGGCTTCGTGCTCGGGATTCCCATGTTTGCCGAGACGGTGTTTTATCTGCTCGTGCCGCTGGCCCGCGCCATCTGGGAGCGGACCGGCCGGGGCTACCTGCTCGGCGTGCTGGCGATCGTCGCCGGCGCCACGATGACGCATTCGCTCGTCCCGCCGACGCCGGGGCCCCTGTTCGTGGCCGACGCGCTCGGCGTGGACATGGCCACGATGATCCTGGTCGGGCTCGTCGTCGGGCTCGTCGCCGCGCTGGCCGGGTTTGCCTACGCCTGCTGGGCCGACGCCCGCTGGCCGCTCGAGCCCCGCGCGGTCACGGGGACAGCGGGAGATGGCGGCGAGGCCGTCGCCGCAGGCGGTCTCGCCGGCCGCATGCCGCCCCTGTGGGCCGCCCTGCTGCCGATCCTGCTGCCGGTGGTGCTCATCAGCCTCGATTCCGCCGCCCATTCAGTGCCGGGCTTTTTCCACCCCGGCGTCGCGGCGGCGGTGCGGTTTGCGGGCGAGAAGAATCTCGCCCTCTCGATCGCGGCCCTGATCTCGATCCTCGTCTTGGCCGCGAGCGGCGCGGGCCTCCCGAAGGTGCGGGCCACGATCGCCGAGGCGATCGCGGAGGCGGGCAGCATCATCCTCGTGATCGCGGCGGGCGGGGCGCTTGGAACCGCGCTGCGTCAGGCGGGCCTGGCCCAGCTCTCGGCCGGCCTCGGTGGCGGCTCGGGGCTCGCGCTCATCCCGATCGCGTGGCTCGTCACGGCCGTGATCCGGGTGGCGCAGGGCTCGGCGACGGTGGCCATGATCACCGCGGCGGGGGTGATGGGGCCGATCGTGCTCGACGGCGGCCTGCCGTTTCACCCCGTCTTCATCGCGATGGCGATCGGCTGCGGCTCGAAGATGGGGATGTGGATGAACGACAGCGGCTTCTGGGTGGTCTCGCGGATGAGCGGCATGTCGGAAGTGCAGACGCTCCGCACGGCGTCGGTGATGCTGGCCATCGAGGGCACCGTCGGCCTCCTGGCCACGCTCTGCCTGGCCGCGGCTTCCATGGCCGGTGCCTTTGGCGGTTGAGCCGGATGTGGGGAGAGGGGCTTGCCCGCGGGGGAAAACCAGCCGGCCAGCGGTCGGTGGCAGGCACCGATTTCGTGTGTTGACCAGCAGCGTTGTGCGACGATAATGGAGCACATGAGGCGTGCGACCGTTCGAGACCTGCGAAACCGGTATACGAGCCTGCTGCGGTGGATTCGCGCAGGCGAGGAAATCGTCATCACGCGTCGCGGAAAGCCGGTAGCTCGATTGGTGCCGGAATCCACCGAAGCGGCCGAGCAGGTTGATTGGTCGCAGAGCACCGCAGTGGGCCGCGATCGCTCACACGAGCGGATGCTCACGGCCGAGGAGACGGCCCAACTGGTTCACGAAGCCGGCGGCAGATGGTGATCTGCGCCGACACGAGCGCTCTGTTTTCGCTCTATGCGCACGACGTGCACTCATCTCGTATCGTCGCATGGCTGACAACCCAGCGGCGGCCACTCGTCGTCACGTTGCTGAACGAGTTTGAGCTCTCCAACGGGTGACGCCCATTCGGCCACTCGGCTTGTGGCTCGGACGCGGCGGCCCGACGCCCGGGCCGACGCTGTGACGAGTTTTCGTGGCATGTGCCGGCCGCTGCGGGTGCCGATGATGGAAACATGGAAAACATTTGCTGTTTCGCTGTCGCGTGGCGCTATTTCGCCTCCACGTGGAACCGAGCAGTCGCCGTCGCCCTCGTCGCGCCGCTGACGGGTCTGTTGATCGCGGTCGTGCCGGCCCGGGGCCAGGAACCGATCACGTATCCGCAGCCGGCCGCGACGCCGGCCGACATCACGCCCCCGTGGGGCACGTTTCCGCAGGCCGGGGCCGGGATCGAACTGGCCGGCGAACTCGTGGGGGTCGATCATGTCAATCGGCAGTTCGGCCTGCGGCTCGATGGCGATTTCAACCAGTATCGCTACTACGCCGACTCCAAGCTCAAGGCCGCGCTGCTCCCCTATGGCGAGGTCTGGTACCACGGCGCGCCGGCCGATCTGGCCGACATCCCGCTCGGCACGCGGCTGCACGGCCGGTTTCTGCTGCCGCCGAAGGATGCCCCGCCGCGGGAACTCAAGACGGATTTTGAAAAGCAATGGCCGCCGCCGCTGCACGACCGGGCGCTCGTGGTGGAAGACGGCTTCAGCCACGAACGTCGCCGCGGCCGCGCCTTCCGCATCGACAAGCTCGAGATCAAGCGGGACGAATACGTGCATGGCGACCTGAAGTTCGCGATCGAACGAGGTCCGATCGTGCTCACGCAGGTGCAGGCATCGGGGCAGCCGCTCGACGGCCCGCCCGATACGCCCAAGGACGCCACCTACTCGCTCGATGCCTCGACTCGGGTCTGGAAGGATGGGCGACCAGGGACGCTCGCGGACCTCGCCGTCGGCCAGGTCGTGCAGGCGAACCTCGGCTGGACGCCCGCCTGGGGGATCCGGCAGTTTCACTGCCTCGAAATCTGGATCGACGAGGCAAGCTGTCAGTTCGCCGCCGAGCAGCAGCGGCAGATGCACCTGCGGCGGATGCGGTACTACGGTCTGCCCGCCTGGATCGACAAGGTGGAGTACGAGCGGGACGGCAGCGGACTTGTGACGCTGACCTATTTTTCCGGGATGGCCAGTCAGCTCTATGACGAAATCCAGACGAAAGATCCGGCGCGGGGCCTCTGGCGTGCGGATCACCGCTTGCGGATCATCGGAGGGAAGCAAGGCGACAATGGCGTCGGGTGCCATGTGCAGAAAGTGCACGTGAATCCCGCTCCGCCGCCGGGGAGCAGCGGCATCACGCACGAGGTTCGCGTGGCGCGGGAACGTCACGAAGAGGGGCTGCGGCCGGGGCGGTTTGTTCGTGTGGAACAGCGAAACTGGCCGCCGGGGATCCTGCCGCCCGAGTGGCTGCTGCCATTTCCCGTCCCGCCGGAGAAGGAAATTCCGCTGGAATGACGCCGGCGCGTGACGTCTTTTCGC
>JBIIYN010000079.1:0-13392 GCA_044346795.1 Pirellulales bacterium | reverse complement strand
CGGCCTGCCGACCACGCTGTCGCCCCGCGAGGTGAAGCAGATCGGCCTGCACCGTCACACGCTTCTGACGCTCGACGACGACCGCCGTCGACTCTCCGAGGAGGCCCGGCACAAGCGGGAAGAACTGGCCGCGTTCGCCCGGCGGATCGACGAACTGATGGTGGACTGCGACCTGGTCCCCGAGGCCACGCCGCTCGAACACCTCGGACAGCTGCGCGAGAAGCTGGCCGCCGAGTCGCTGGCCCACCGCCGCCGCGGCTCGCTCACCCGCAAGCTCGAACGGGCCCGCGCGGCCCACCGCCGCGCCCGGAAGCAGCTGGCCGTGGCCGAACACCACGTCACCGACTTTTTCACCCGCTGGTCGGTGACCACCGAGCAGGCTTTTCTCGCCAAGGTCGACCGCCGCCCGCTCTTCGAGCAGACGAAGCTGGAGGCGGAGGACGCGGAACGGGCCTGGCTCGACGCGCGCCGCCGGGTCACCGCTCCGGCCGAGATCGACCGCTGGCTGGAAGGGGAAGCGGACCACCGCCCGACCGACGAACAGGCCGCGGCCTCCCCCCTCGAGCGTCGCCTCGCCGCAGCCTGCGCGGCCACGGAGCGGCTGCGGACGACGCTCCGCCTCGCGAACGACCGCCGCGCCGGCATCGCCGCCAAGGTCGACGCCACGGCCCGGGACCGCAGCACGGAAGCGCTGCAGGCGGAGCTGAGCGACGTCGAGCAGCAGCTCGCCGCGCAGCTCGACCGCCGGCGCCTCCTCGAACGGACGGGCCGGCTGCTCGAGGAGACCCGCCTGACGGTGGCCCGCGACCATCAGCCGCCGGTGCTCCGCGACGCGTCGTACTGGCTCGCGCGGCTCACCGACGGCCGGCACACCGCGATCACCACCACCATCGACGAGGCGCGGCTCGAGGTGCATGACCGGGACGGGGGTGTCTGGAAGCCGGAACGGCTCAGCCGCGGCACGCGGGAACAGGTCTTCCTCGCGCTGCGGCTGGCGCTCGTCCGCGACCTGCAGCGGCACGGCGTGCGGCTGCCGCTCGTCATGGACGATGCGCTGGTGAACTTCGACGACGAGCGGGCCCGTGCCGCCGCCCGCGTGCTCGTGGAGTTCGTCTCCGATCAGCCGGGCGAGCGGCAGATGCTCGTCTTCACCTGCCATGCCCACGTCGCCTCGATCTTCGCCGCCGCCGACGCCACGGTGCGGTCGCTGAGCGACCCCGCCCGCGACTGGCGGCCGACGCCACGGCCGGTTCCGCGCCCGGCGCCGGCCCCGGAACTGCGGGCCGAACCGAGCCCTGCGCCACAGCCCGGCCCCGAGCCGCACGCGCCGGCCGTCTCACGGACCATCACCCCGCCCGTCTCGTTCGACGAGGTGGACGCGGACGCCTGGCCGGCGGAGCATTTCTTCTTCAGCCCCTCGGGCGGCTACGCGGCGCTGCACCGGAAGCAGCGCAGGAACGTCAGATCTTGACCGCGCCCGCGTGGATGTCGCGGAGATACCGGGCCCGCAACTGGGCGAGCAGCATGCCGAGATAGGCGTTCGCTCCGAGCGAGAGAAACAGCGCGATGAGGCTGCCCGTGAGCAGCCCCCACGGCCGCACGATTTTGGGGACGGCGGTCTCCGCGTCGGCGATCCGCGACGCGGCCGACGCGGCGACCGGCGCGGCGCGAGGCCTCCGGGAGGCTTCGATCACCGACCGCTCGACCGCTGGCGGCCAGGCATCGGCGACGTAGATCTTCACGCGGCGGACATCCCGCGCGTCCGCCGGCACGTCGCTGGTGAAGGTGTAGGGTGTGCCGCCTCGCACCAGGTCGGGCTCGACCCGCACGAGGTAGTCGCCGCCTCCGTCGACGGCGGGAACGAACGCGGCCTCGATGCCGTGGGCCGGGAGAACCGGCAGGGTGACGACGGCCAGCACCAATGCTGCGGTCGTGAACAGGTTCATATGCACGAGAGTCGTCTCCGGAAACATGCTCAACTCGCGTCCACGGGCTGCGGCCGGGCGCGAGGGGAATTTCACCCTCTCGACGCCCTTTTGTGCAACGTCGGTGCCACGTCGGCGTTCATTGATGGGCTATCCGCCCGGCTCCGTCCGCCCCCGCCGCGGCGGGCCCGCCCGCCAGATCGGCCCCGCCGGCCCCCGAAAGGCTCACGATCTCCGCCTGCAACATGGTCAGCGCGGCCTGCAGAAAGGCGACCGCGATCGGGCCGACGAAGATCCCGATCGGGCCCAGGGCCCCCACGCCGCCGAGCACGCTGAGCAGGGCCAGGAGCGGGTGGAGCTTCGACTGGCCGTGCAGCACGATCGGCTTGATGATGTTGTCCACCGTGGAGACCACGCACGCGCCCCACAGGGCCAGGCCGATCGCGGCCCAGGTGTTCTTGAGAAAGAACAGCAGGTAGAGGCTGGCGGTGCCCCAGACGGCTGCCGCACCGACGAACGGCACGAGGGCGCCGAAGAACGTCAGCAGCGTCAGTAGAAACACGCCACCGAGTCCGGCGACATAGAAGCCGAACCCCGCCAGCACAGCCTGCACGATCGCCGCCAGCAGGGTCGAACTGACGACGGCACGGCTCACCTCCTCGAACTCCTCGAGCAGTTGCCATTGATACCGCCGGTCGAGCGGTACGAGACGCGTGACCGCCTCGAACATCCGCCGACCGTCGGCGAGGAAGTAGAACAGGCTCACGGTCATCACGATCAGGCCGATGAGCAGCTTGACGATCACCACCGGCGCCCGGGCGGCGATCGGACCGATCCACTCCTCGGCCAGCTTGCGCAGTTCCGCGTTGACGCTCTCGCTGGTGAGGTGCAGGCCGGTGGCGTCATTGACGGAACGAACGAGCCCGTCGAGCACGGCAGGGTCGAGCCGGATGCCCTCCGGGCTGCGGAGCATGGCCACGGCGTCACCGCCGGCCCGCGAGACGAGCAGGAACAGCGGCACGAGCACGATGAGGAGCACGAACAGCGTCGTGAGCCCGGCGGCCACCCAGTCGGGCAGGAGAAACCGCTCCCGCAGCCATCGATGCAGCGGTCCGAAGATCACCACCAGCATCGCCGCCAACAACAACGGCAACAAAAAGCCCGACATCACGCGGAGGGAGAGCAGGCCGAAGATGGCCACCAAGCCGAGAATCACGCCGAAGGATATCAGCCTCGTCATCGGAGCACGCTTCTC
This sequence comes from Pirellulales bacterium, assembly GCA_044346795.1. GTDB lineage: Bacteria > Planctomycetota > Planctomycetia > Pirellulales > UBA1268 > CAMCQY01. The sequence goes on along the minus strand of JBIIYN010000079.1, from coordinate 10,212 downwards.
GTCAGAGCTCTGTTCGGACATGGTGCGGCCGGGTCGCCCGCGACGGCCGCCGCGGTGCATCGGGGCCGCTCGAGGATCCCGGGAAGAGTGTACGCCAACCGCCCCGGAAACGTCAGGCGGACGGCGATCTGCCGACCACAGATCGCATGGCGGCCGGGAGGCCATCCCAGTATTCTGCTGCTGATACGCCAGCCGCTTCCCGCCCGTCGCCCGCCGCCATGAACACCCCCGCCGCATCGGTCGTCGTGCCCGTTCGTGACGAGGCGGGCAACATCGCCCCGCTGGTCGCCGAACTCCGGGCCGCCCTCGAAGCGGCCGGCATCGCGTGGGAACTGTTTCTCGTCGACGATGGATCGACGGATGCTTCGTGGGCGGAGATCTCCTCCGCGGAGTCGTCCGACCCGCGCATCCGCGGCATCCGGCTGGAGCAGCGACGGGGCAAATCGGCCGCCCTCGCGGCCGGGTTCGCCCTGGCGCGGGGCGAACGGGTCGTGATGCTCGATGGCGACGGCCAGGATGATCCCGGGGAAATTCCGCGGATGCTCGCCCTCCTCGCCGGCGAGCGGGCCCGGGCCGACTTCGTCAACGGCTGGAAGACGCCGCGGCTCGATCCCTGGCACAAGACGATGCCGTCGCGGGTGTTCAACTGGCTGGTCGGCCTCTTCACCGGCCTGTGGCTGCACGACCACAACTGCGGACTGAAGGCCTTTCACCGCGACGTGCTCGAGCGGCTTGCCTTGTCGGAGGGCATGCATCGATTCATGCCGGTGCTGGCGGCCGCGGAGGGCTTCCGCGTGATGGAGGTGCCGGTGCACCATCGGCCACGCATCCGCGGCAGCTCCAAGTATGGCGTGGCGCGTTTTTTCCACGGCCTCCGCGATCTCGCGCGGGTCGCGGTGCGGGTGCGGGGCCGGGTGCGCCCGGTCGCGACACCCCGGCGCGGCGAGTCACGGGCCCGGCTGCGACGCGGCGTCTGCACGCTCCTGGCCACGATGGCGCTCGCCACGGTGCTCGGCCGCATCGGCGCCGTCGCCAGCGTCGATCGGATCGGCCTCGAGAAGAAGCTGGTCGCCGATGCGGTGGCCAAGGCGCAGGCCGCCGGCGAGCGGGTGGATGCCGAGGCGGCGAGGCTGACAATCGAGCGGGACAAGCGGCTCGTGCGGCCGTTTCTCTCGGGCAACGACCGCAGCCGCTGGCTCACGATCCGCGGACTTGTCGAGCGCGGCTCGTTCGCGATCGACGAACTGGTCGTCGAACCCGGCTGGGACACGATCGACGCCGTCGTACACCCCGACGCCGCCGGCCACCTGCGGCTCTACTCGAGCAAGCCGCCGCTTCTTTCCGTGATCTGCGCCGGCCCCTACTGGCTGCTCTCCCGGCTCACCGGCTGGACGCTCGGCGACCATCCATTCGAGATGGGCCGCATGCTGCTCGTGGTCTACGGGCTCCTGCCGCTGGCCGTCTTCATGCTGTTCACGTTCGGGCTCGTCGAGCGGATCGGCACGACCGACTGGGGACGGCTCTGGGCGGCGGGGCTCACGGCCGGCGGCACGCTGCTCAACACGTTCGCGATCGTGCTCACCAACCACGTGCCCGCGGCGGCCTGCACCGCGGCGAGCGCCTGGTTCGTCCACCGGATCGCGGCCGACGGCCTGCGTTCCCGCACGGCCTTCGCCGCGGCCGGGGCCGCGGCGGCGCTGGCCGCGGCGTTCGAACTGCCGGCGCTGGCCTGGCTGGCCGCAGTGCTCGGCCTGCTGGCCTCGTGCGACCTGCGCCGCACGGTGACGGCCGCCCTGCCGCCCGTGCTGATCGTGGCCGCCGCCGCGCTGGCGACCAACTGGCTGGCCCATGGCACGATCGCGCCGCCGTACGCCCACCGGGCGGCGGCGGTCGCGCCGCTGCCGCCCGGAGTCGTGCTCCGCGACGGGGAATCGTGGAACCCCGCCAACTGGTATGACTATGAACTACGGCTTCCGAACGGAAAGCTGCTGACGAGCTACTGGCGGGCACCGCAGGGCATCGACCGCGGCGAGCCCTCCCTCGCCACCTACGCCTGGCATGCGCTCGTCGGCCACCACGGCATGTTCTCACTCACACCCGCCTGGCTGCTGGCGATCCCGGGCATCGGGCTGTTGGCCGCTCGGGCCGGCCGCATGCCCACCCGCTCGGGCACGCGGGGCGAACCTTCGGCCACCGATCCTGGCGGTGTGGGCACCGCCCGGCTGGCCTGGGCGGTCGCCGCGGTGTCGGTCGTGGTGGTGGCCTTCTATCTCGCGCGGCCTCCGCTCGACCGCAACTACGGCGGCACGTCGAGCGGCTTTCGCTGGTCGTTCTGGATGGCACCGCTCTGGGTGATGGCGACGGTGCCTGCCGCCGACCGCCTGGCGGGCGGCCGCCTGGGACGCGGGCTGGCGCTGTGCCTGCTGGGCCTGTCGGTGGTGTCGGTCGCCTATCCCACGTGGAGCCCGTGGACCGCGCCCTGGCTGCAGCAATGGCTCACCCACGCGGGCTGGCTCGGCGGCCGGTGACCCCGGCGGCTCAAGCAGAGGCCAGAGCAGCCGCTCCGTCAAACGTTGGCTCGGGGCTACCCAGCCCCGTCGCCGGACGTTCGCGGATGCCTTCGTGGCATCCGCTCTCTGCGTGTCCGCTGCGCTTCGGCATCCTGCCTGCGCTTGCTTCCACAGCCCGGCTCTCAGGGCATGGGCAGCCCCTCGCACATTCCGCCCGGTTTTTCCTCAGCTTGTGCGACCCCGACCTGCGAAACGCGCGACTTTCAAGCGCCCGCCGACTCGGGCCAGTAGTCGGGGAGCGTCGCCTCGATGGTCACGGCGGCGCCCGTGTCGGGATCGGCGTAGGTGATGCGGCACGCGTGCAGGGCGATGGGCCGCGAGCGCTGCTCGTCGCCGTCCGGGGCCGCGGCGACGCCTCCCCGGATCTGGCCGGTCCAAGATGGATTCCAGAATGGATCGGGCGAGCCGTAGAGATCGTCGCCCACGATCGGCATGCCCCTCGCCGCCGCCTGCAGCCGCAGCTGGTGCATCCGGCCCGTCACCGGCGAGAGTTCGAGGAGCAGCCGGTCGGCCGGCAGCCGCCGCAGCAGTCTCGCGATCGTGACAGCCTCCCGGCCGCCCGGCTCGTCGGCCGCCACGATTCGCGCCCGGGCCTCGGCGGGAAGTTTTTCGAGCCTGTCACGCCAGGTCACGGTTCCGGCCGGCGACTCGGCACCGGTGCCCCCCACCCCGGCTGCGGCACGCATGATGGAATCGATCGCTTCGCCGGACGGCTCACCCGGGGCCGGGGCCACGATGGCGCGATAGGCCTTGCTGATCTGTCGTCGCTCGAACTGCCGCGAGAGCTTGCGGGCCGCACGCGGCGTGGCCGCGAACAGCACGACACCCGAGACGGCACGATCGAGCCGATGCGGCACGCCGAGGTAGCCGCTCGCGTCTTGACCGTGAAGGACGTGCCGCAGCCACGCCTCCGCCGAAGGGATGCCGTGCGGAGCCTGCGTGGCCAGCCCGGCCGGCTTCCAGACGGCGACCACGCCTGCCGACTCGCGGATGATCTGCGGCATTGGTACGCCTGACTCGCTCATCACACTCCCAACCGCCGAACCGGCCCCGCACCCGGTGCCACACCAACGACCTATGCGTTCTCACGTGAGCTGTCGGCCGCAAGCCGCCGCGGCTTGAAGCAGCGGCCGAGCGGGCCCACCAGCATCGCCGGCAGGAGCACCAGGTCGCCGGCCAGCGCCGCCAGCATCAAGAGCGCGAGCATCACGGCGAAGCGGCTCGTGGGGGCGAAGGAACTGAGCGAGAAGATCAGGATGCCGAGGCCGCAGACCACCGTGCTCTCCGTCATCGCCGCGGCGCAGTGCCCGAATGCCGCATGGACCGCCGCGGCGGGCTCGAGCCCCGAGTCGATGCCGCGCCGGAAGAAGGTGAGGAAGTGCAGGGTGCCGTCGATCGCCATGCCCAGCGCGATCGAGGCGGTCATCACGCTGCCGATGTCGAGGGGCGTCCGCGTCCAGCCCAGAAATCCGAACATCAGGATCATCGGAAACACGTTGCTGATCATCGCCACCGTGCCCGCGAGCACCCCGCGCTCCACGACCATCATCACCGCCAGGATCAGCGCACAGGCCGACAGGAAGCTCGTGAACAGGTCCGAGAGCAGCGTGTTCTGGATGGCGTGGACCAGCGGCATCACGCCGGTGCAGGCGACGCGGATGCCGCGCGACGCCCCTCCGGCATCGGCCACGACCGGCTCCATGTCCCTCCGCACCCGGTCGAGCAGCTGCCCATAGTCGACGTCGCGAAGCGCCGAGATGCGGGCGGTGGCCCGCCAGAGCTGCCCCGACTCGTTGTTGCGGATGTACTTCATGTCGTCGATCGCCACGAGGCTGCGTTCCAGCCTGCGGGCGAGCACCCGCCGCCGTGCCGACTTGAGGGGCCCCGCCCCCTGGGGCGAGTCGGGCAGGAACAGCGCGGCGGACATCACCGTGCCCGAGCCCACCGTCTCTCCGAGCTGGTCGGCCGCCCGCTCGAGCAACTCGAGCCTGTCGGCCGGTGACACCGGCGAATCGGCGGCGAACTCGAGCACCACCTCGATCGGCACCAGGGGACCGATGTGCTGCTCGATCCAGCGGTAGTCGCTGATCACGCGGCTCTCCGGGGCGAACAGCGTGTCGATGCGGACGGAGGTGCGGATGCCGGGCACGCCCGCCCCCGTGACGGCCATCGCCAGGAAGAAGGTCGCGACGATCGCCGGCGCGAAGCGGATGCAGAGCGCCGCACACCGCCGGGAAAGATCCCCGCCGCGGGCCCCTGCCGCCACCGCGGCTCGGTTGGCCTGCTGGTCCTGCGGGCGACGAGCGGCGATCGGCCAACGCTCGAAGACGCCGGGCACGACGAGGAACAGCACGATCAGCGTGATCATCACGGCCAACGAGGCGTGGAACCCGAACGTCCGGATCGGCTCGAGTTCGCTCACCACCAGCGACGCGAGGCCGATCGCCGTCGTGCCCGCCGACAGGACGCAGGGCAGCCACCCCAAGCGGATGGCCCGGGCCGCCGCGCCCTGCCGGCCACCGGAGGAGAGCGCTTCGACGAGGTAGTTCACGAGGTGGATGCCGCCGGACACGCCCAGCGCGAGCACGAGCACCGGCATCACGATCAGCACGGGATTCATCCGATCGCCCAGGAGGTACATGGTGGTGAACGAGAGCCCCACGCACCACAGCGACGCGACGAACACCAGGCAGGCGTAGCCGAACGATTTGAGCGACCACCACGTGAGGAGCAGGATGAGCACGGCGGCGGGAGCCGCGAACGTGTCGAGCGAATCGGTGCTGGCCAGGTCCACCGACACGTTGTCGACCACCGGCCCCGCCATGTGCACGGCGTCGTCGTCGACGGTGGCGGTCCGCCGGATCGTGTCCCTGATCCACTTCACGGCCTGCTTGCGGTCGGCCACCCCCTCGGGAGTGAACCCGATCGCGGCGAGCGTGGTCCGGCCGTCGGGCCCGACGAGCACGCCCGTCAGCCGCTCGATCGCGGTCTGGCGATCGAGCGCGAGCGGCGGTTCCATCAGCCGGTCGAGCACCGTCGATCCCGTGGCGACCCCCTCGAACCAGGGCCGGCCCTGCCGGTCGCGCGGCGCCCGGTCGCCGCCGGCGGCCTCCGCCAGCCGCGCGAGGGCCGGCGACCCGAGCTCGCACCCCGGCCACGAGACGATCACGACGTCCCCGCTCTCGAACTCCTCCACGAACTCCGCGTAGGCCCGTCGCGGGGCGAATCCCAGCGGCACCCAGTCGATCGGCGTGGTCCCCTCCACGGACAGCACGCGGAGGGCCGCCACCGCGATGAAGGGGGCGGCGGCCGCCATCACCGCCAGGCTGCACACGCTCACGACGAACCAGCGGCTCCACGGCTCGGGCGCGGTGGCGGCGTCTTCAGACACATCCATGATGGGCGGCGCCGCGGTCCGGCATGGCGGGCGGAATCAGGTTTTTCGGGACCGCGGTCGCCGGCACGTCGCCGGCGGGAGACCACAGGCATGATAGCTGCCGGACGACGAAACGCCCCGATCGACCCCCGAGCCCGCTTTTCACCGGCCGGCGACGCTGTGCGCCGGCGGCGACCTGTGCCAAGCTGACGTCCCTGACGTTTCCCCGTTCCGACCAGGTAGCCGCTCGCCATGCCCGTCTTCGACTATTCGTTCACCGTGGACGCGCCGCTGGAGGCGGTCCGCGATTTCCATCGCGACACAAGCGCGCTGAAGAAACTGACCCCGCCCCCGACGATCGTGCGGCTGCACTCGATCGAACCGCTGGCCGACGGGTCGGTATCGCGATTCACGCTCTGGGTGGGGCCGCTGCCGCTGCGCTGGAAGGCGGTTCACCGCAACGTGACCGACCGCGGCTTCACCGACGTTCAGGCCGAGGGCCCCGCCGCACGCTGGGAGCACACGCACACGTTCGTGCCGGTTTCAGCGGGCGTCACCGAGATCCGGGAGCACATCGAATACGAGCACAAGCGGGGCCCGTGGGGACTCGTCACGCGGCTCCTCTTCTCCCGGCCGAACCTCTGGTTCATGTTCACGTACCGGAAGTTGGCCACCCGCTGGCACCTCCGCCACTCCGCAGGCCCCCCCGTCTAGTGCCTCGTCTTGGACTCGAACCAAGAACCCTCTGATTAAGAGTCAGATGCTCTGACCAATTGAGCTAACGAGGCGACACCCCTTTTTTACCCGTCGCGTCACCATCCGGCAAGGGCCGGCGGCACGCCGCCGCGTTGAGGGTTTCCGGCAGACCGGCTACATTTCCTCCTCCGCACGCGACACCATTTTTCTGAAGAGGATTTCCATGGGCAGGTTCGACGGAATGAAGGGGCTGGTTCTCGGCGTCGCCAACGATCACTCGCTCGCCTGGGCGATCGCGAGGGAGATTCTTGCCGGAGGCGGCCAGATCGGCTTCTCCCACCTCCCCGACCGCCCGGACGACGAGCGGCAGCGGAACCGCCGGCGGGTGGCGCAGCTCACCGACCCAGAGCCGAACGCGAAATTCCTCGTGCCGATGGACGTATCGAGCGACGAGCAGATCGCCGCCGTCATGGACCGCGCCAAGCGGGAGTTCGGCACGCTCGACTTCGTCGTCCACTCGATCGCCTACGCGCCGCTCGACGACCTCAAGGGCGAGACCACCGACTGCAGCCGGGAGGGCTTCCGCATCGCGATGGAGACGAGCGCCTACAGCCTGCTGGCCGTCGGCCGCCTGTGCCGGAGCATCCTCGCCAAGGACGCGTCGATCCTCACACTCACCTATTTCGGCGGCGAGAAGGTCGTCCCCGGCTACAACATCATGGGCGTCTGCAAGGCCACGCTCGACGCCTGCGTGAAGTACATGGCCTATGACCTCGGCCCGGCCGGCGTCCGCGTCAATGCGGTGAGCGCCGGGCCGGTCCGCACGCTCGCGGGCCGCGGGGCCGGCGTCGATGAGATGCTCGGGCTCTACGAACGGATGGCGCCCATGGGCCGCAACATCACGCAGGACGAGGTGGGCAAGGCCGGCGCCTGGCTGCTCTCCCGCGACTCGTTCGGCATCACCGGCGAGATCCTCCACGTCGATGCGGGCTACAACATCATGGGCTCGCCGGGCCGGCTGCTCGAACTGGTGCAGAAGCCGGCGTGAGCCACTGGTGTCCGGCCATGGCTATCGCCCCGTCGCAGATCGCCGTGGCCGTGGTGACCCATGGAGATCGCGTGCTCGTCGGCCGCCGCGGCAGGAACGCCAGGCACGCCGCCGGACTGCACGAATTCCCGGGCGGAAAAGTCGAGCCGGGCGAGTCGCCGGCGGCGGCCGCCGTGCGGGAAACGCTCGAGGAGGCCGGGCTCTCCATCCGGATCGGCCCGCTGCTCGACAGCACGACGTCCACGTCCCCATCCGGACCGATCGAACTGTTCTTCTTCGCGGCTGAGCCGGTCGATCCGGCCGCCGTGGCCCGAGCCCCGTTCGTCTGGATCGCCATCCCGCGGCTCGTCGAACTCGACTTCCCCCCCGCCAACGCGGCCGTCATCCGGCAACTCGTGAAGACCGTTTCGGCACGATGCCCCACCCCGACGTGAACACGATCCCCCGGCTTGCGCCGGGGGCTGTTATGAACGCGCGTTGACCTCACCACGCCCGATTGACGCCATACAAGCCCGGAGCGTGAGCGACGGGATATGGTTGCCCCTCGCTAGGGCGACAAGGACACGATGCCCGAGCCCGGCGTGAACCCGCTCACGGAGGGTCGTAACCGCCGGGATGCCAGGGATGGCAGCGGCCGATGCGGGCGAGCCCGCGCAGGCCGCCGCGGAGGGCGCCATACTTCTCGACGCTCTGCCGGAAATAGCTGCTGCAGGTCGGCTCGAACCGGCAATGCCGGCCGAGCAGCGGACTGAGTGTCGCCTTGTAGAGTACGACGAGGCCGATGAGCGCCGCCGCCGCCACGCGGTCGCACGCCCGCGTCACCGTCCGCCCGACCGCCTGCAGCCAGAGCATGGCTCACCTCCGCCGGCGTGGTGGATGGCCGTCGCCCGATGGCGAGACGCCGCCTTGCCGTTCCGCGTCGGCCGCCGCGGCGTAGCCGGGCCGGGCCACGACGCGGATGGCGAGATCGCGAATCGTCTCCTCCACCTGCCGCGCTCCGGCGGCTCCGCCGGGCACGTCGCCCGACCGCACGACGAGGACGAAGTCGTTGCCGGCCGGCAGTCCGGATCGTGACTGCAGCTGACGAAACGCCTCCCGCAGCCGCCGCTTCCAGCGGTTGCGCACGACGGCGTTGCCGATGCGCCGCGACACCGACACGCCCAGCCGCGCCGGCTGCGCGGCACGCGCGGCCGGACGGGCATAGAGCACGAGCGGCCCGCTCGCCGCGGTCCGCCGCGCGGCGAACACCCGCGCGAAGTCTGCCGGGGCGAGCAGCCTGACGGCGCGTGGGAAGCCGGCGCTGCCGGCGGACGGCGCCATCACCACCGCAGCTGCGCCCGCGGCGCGGCCGTGCCTGCCGCCGCCTTCGCGGCTTCGAGCAGTCGCGCGACCGCCGCGGCATCCGCCGACTCGGGCAGCATGATCTGCACCTCGGCGATCAGATCTCCCTTCGCTCCATTGGCATGTCGCACGCCCATGCCGGCGGCGCGGAGCTTGCGGCCTCCGGAGGTGCCCGCTGGAATCCGCAGGCTGATCGTGCCCCAGGGCGTCGGCACGTCCACCTTCGCCCCCTCGATCGCCTCGGCGAGCGTGATCGGCAGCGTCACCTCGAGCGTGTCGCCGTCCCGGCGAAACACGGGATGCGGTTCCACCCTGACCTCGAGCAAGAGATCACCCGCCGGCCCGCCGCCGGATCCCGGCAGCCCCTGCCCGCGGAGCCGCATCCGGCCGCCGTCGGGCAACCCCTGCGGAATCGTCACGCTGATCGTCTCCGTCTTGCCATCCCGTTCGAGCCGCACGTCGGTCTTGCCCCCTTCGATCGCCAGCTTGAACGGCACCTCGATCCGTGCCGTGACGTCGTCGCCGGCCGTCTGGGCGGCCCGCTTGCGGCCCCGGGGGCCGCGACCGCCGCCGCCACCACCGGCGCCGCGAAACATATCGGCAAAACCGCCGGCGCCGCCGAACAGGCTCTCCAGGTCGATCTCTCCTCCGGGGAAACCGCCCCCGCCGGGGAACGGCCCGCGACCGCCGGCGCCGGACCATCCGCCGCCGCCAGGCCCGCCCGCCCCCACGCCCTCGAACGAACTGCCGTAGCGGTCATACATCTCCCGCTTGCTCGGATCGTTCAGCACGTCGAACGCGTTCTGAACCTTCTTGAACTTCTCCTTCGCCGCGGCATCGTCGGGATGAAGGTCGGGATGGTACTTGCGCGCGAGTTCGCGGTAGGCCTTGCGAATGTCCTCGGCCGATGCCGACTTCGGCACGCCGAGCGTCTGATAGTGGTCGTCCGCCATCGAATGGGCTCTGGGGGAATGGGGCGGCCTGCCCGACACGGCGCAGCCGGACGCCCGAAGGCTGCATTGTAGCAGGGGACGGCACGGCCACAGGGACTCGGGCTCGCTCAGCCCCGCGACTTTCGCGGCCTGCCCGCCGAGCCGCGCGGCCTTCCGCCAGAGGGCGGCGGCGTCAGGCGACCGAGGCCGGCAATCAACGTGCCCTCGCCGGCGGTCGCCGCCGGCGAG
>JBIIYN010000346.1:0-4013 GCA_044346795.1 Pirellulales bacterium | reverse complement strand
GGCGGCGGGAGCGCGGGTCAGATTCGACCAGGTGGCGATGGCCGTGGCCGCGAGGCCGACCGCCGCCAGCGCGAGGCCGCACAGCCAGGTGAGCCGCACCGGGGCGTCGGAGGAGATCATGAGGGCATCGACGGCCAGCGTGATCAGCTTGCGGGCGGAGTATTTCGTCTCGCCGGCGAGCCGGGCGTGCCGGTCATACCAGACCGGCTCGTGCCGGAAGCCGGCCCAGGGCACGAGGCTGCGCAGATAGCGGCGCTTTTCCGGCAGCCGGCAGACCGCATCGACCACGGCCCGATCGATGAGCTTGAAGTCGCCGGTATCCACCGGGATCGGATGCGGGACGAGGCTGGCGAAGAACCGGTGAAACAGGCTCGCGGTCACGAGCTTGAAGAGCGTCTCGCCTTCGCGGGAACGGCGGCGGCCATAGGCCACGTCGACGCCGCTCCGCCAGGCTCGAACCATCTCGGGGATCACCTCCGGCGGATCCTGCAGGTCGGCATCGATGATCACCACGGCATCGCCCCGCGCCAGGGTCAGGCCTGCCGACATCGCCGCCTGTTGGCCGAAATTGCGGGAGAGTTCCACGACCACGGCCCGCCGGTCGCTGGCGGCGATCGCCTCGAGCCGTTCGAGCGTGGCGTCGCGGCTGCCGTCGTCAACATAGACGATCTCGAGATCCATTCCCGTCTCCGCCGCCGCAGCGACGAGCCGCTCGTGGGTGGCCGCCACGACCGCCTCCTCGTCGTGGCAGGGCACGACGATCGACAAGAGCCCCCCGGGGCCGCGGTCGCTGGCCGGACGCTCGCAGGACAGGATGGCGGGATGGGGGTCGGTGTGGCTGTTCATCGCGTGGTGCTCTCCGTGTCGACTGTCGGGCCGGCGAGGCGGGAAGGCGGCGAGGCGTGCGTGCCGACGAGCAGGAAATCGTGCTCTCGGAAGAGCGGCCGGCTGCGGCCGATGACGCCCACGCCCGCGGGAAGACCGGCGGCGAGGGTCGGGAGGTCGTCCTCGCGGACGAGCACGACCGCGTCGGGGCCGGAGGCGAGGAAGCGGAGGCAGTCGTCGCGCTGGTGCTCCTGCCAGGCGGTGACCAGGCCGTCGGCGTAGTAGACGACGTTGGGCGTGATCTGCGTGAAGGTGCCGATGCGGGCATGGCCGCCGGCGTGGCGGTGCGCCTCCTCGACGAGCCCCGGCAGGGCATTGGCGCCGGCCAGGCGGGCCGCCGCCGGGCCCACGGCGAGTCCCGTGAAGACGAGGCCGGTCACGGCGAGCGCGGCGATGGCCCGCAGCGGTTCGTGCCGCCAGTGCCAGAGGCAGGCGGCGCCGACGATCGGCACCACGCCCACCAGGGCGGCCGGCACGGCGCCGGTGAGCCCGAACCGTTCCGCCACGAGCACCGCGGCGGCCGTGATCACGCCGCCGAGGGCCAGCGAGACGGTGCCCGCCGCCATCCAGGCAGGGTGGGCCCAGGTGCCGCGCCGAGCGGCCGCCACGCCGGCCGCCGCGACGAGCAGGGCCGCCGCCGGATAGGCCGGCAGGACATAGTTGGGGAGCTTCGTGGCGGAGAGCGAGAAGCCGCCCACCCAGACGGCGATCCAGAGGAGCACGAGGCCGAGCGCGTGTTCACGGTCGGGCGTCTCGGCCCGCTTCCGGATGCGCCACGCCGTGACGACGATCGCCAGCGGCAGGAAGCACGACCACGGGTAGAAGCCGACGAGCAGCGCCAGCGGATGAAGCAGCACGCTGCCGCCGTGCCGTTCCATCGGGGCGACGAACCGACCCACGTTGTGGATGAAGAAGAAGCCATGGAGCCAGGCGCCGTCGGTGCGGAGCGACACCGCCGTGTACCACGGCGCCGCGACGGCCAGCGTCGCCGCGCCGATCGGCAGCAGCCGGGAGACGCGGAGCGTGTCCCAGGCGGCCGGCAACGCCGCCGCGAGGCAGGCGGCCAGGGGACGACCGGTGGGGGCGGTCCGACCCGCGAGCCGTCGTTGCATCGCCAGCCACCAGATCCATGGCAGCACGACGGCCAGCGGCCCCACCACCCCGATCGGGCCCTTGCAGATCACGGCCAGCCCCAGGAGCCCGCCAACCGCGGCCGCACGCCGCCACGAGAGCCGTGGCACGCCGGTCGCGGCGTCGGTGCCGCCCTGCAGGAGCGGCTCGGCGAAGAGGATCGTGGCCCAGGTCGTGAGGCAGGTCAGGATCGCGTCGGGCGTGGCGGCGTGTGCCTCGATGCCCACGAGCAGGCAGCCCACGTAGGCCAGCGCCGCGACCATCCCGGTGGTGCCGTCGAACCAGCGCGTGCCCGCCCGCAAGAGCGCAAGCGCCGTCAGCAGCGTCGCGAACGCCGCCGGCAGGCGGGCCGCGATCTCGGACTTTCCCAAAAGCGAGTAGGCGACGGCCATGGCCCAGTGCATCAGCACCGGCTTGTCCACGGCCAGTTCGCCGTTGAACATCGGCACGACCCAGTCGCCGGTGTCGACCATGGTCCGCGCGATGGCCGCGAAACGCGGTTCGTCCTCGTCCCAGAAAGGCGTGGGCGCGATCCCGATCGCGAGGCTCGCGATGGAGGCGACCAGAACGACGAGCAGGGGGCGGCGGTCCGGCATGGAGGGCTCCGTGATGGCGGCCTGGCGGTGAACGGCGGGAAGCGTCGGCGGGTCGTGGAATTTCAGTCGGCCAGCGCGAGCGGGGCGTCGGAGCCGGGCTGGCGGCCGATCAGCAGGAAGTCGTGTGGGGAGAGTGTCGGCACGCGGGCGAGGATGCCGCAGCCGGGAGGCAGTGCCGCCATGACGAGCGCTTCCTGGCGGCTGTCGATCACGACGCGGGATCGCGGATGCCGCCGGAGATGCGTGGCCACGTCGGCGGCGGTGTCGAGCTTCTCGATCCGGGCACCGGTGTAGAAGACGAGGCTGGGAGGCACGTTCCACAGGCACGCCCACTGGCAGGTCGCCGCGGGCTGTTCGAGCGCGGCGACGATCGCCCGCGAGCCCTGCGCGCGGCTGAACGTTTCGGCGGCCACCGACGCCATGAGCGTGACGAGCAGGCAGCCGCCGATCGCGAGAGAGGCGAGCGAGCCCTGGCGTCTCCCCTGCGTCTGGCAGCGCCACGCCACCGCGGCCGCCGCCACCGGGATGAGGCCGAGCAGGCCCAGCCACCAGCCGGCGGCCGCCAGCCGACCGGCCGCCACGGGCAGCGCGATGCCGAGGGCCACCCCGGCGGCCGCGAGGATCGTCCAGGCCAGTCGCATCACGACGCCGATCACCTGATCGGGGGCGTTCTCGTGATGGCGGAGCATCGTGAGCCGGCGCGGAACCCACCGCAACGGCGGCCAGGCAAACGCCACCCGACCGGCCGCCCAGTCGGCGAGAAACAAGCCGGTGGCGATCGCGAGCGCCGGATAGGCCGGCCAGATGTAGCCCGGCAGCTTGGTGCCCGCGCAGGAGAGGCCCCCGATCCAGACGAGCATCCAGCAGACCACGAGTCGCACCGGCCGGCGGCGGTCGTCGTCCGGTGCCCTCAGGATGATCGCCACGTGCGCGAGCATCGCGGCCAGCACGATCGACCAGGGGAACAGCCCCACGGCGACCACCGCGGGATAATAAAGCAGCGACCCGGAGTGGCCTTCCATCGGCGCCGCGAAGCGGCCGACGTTGTGCACGAGCAGGAAGCCGCGCAGCCATGCGCCGTCGGTGCGGATGGCGACCCATGCGTACCACGGCGCCGCGATCGCCGCGGCCGCGAGCACGATCGTGACCGGCCGCAGCCCGCCGATGCCGGCCCGCCAGCCGATCGCCGGATGGTGGCGGATCTGCCACGCCGCGAACAGGAGGAACGCCGTCAGCGGCATGATCAGGCCGATCGGACCCTTGGCGAGGGTGGCCGCGCCGCAGGCCGCCCCGATGCCGACCGCGGAGCGGATCGAAAGCGAGGGCGGGCCGCCGGAAGCGAGACACGTGCGGAGGCCCGCGGCGCGCACGAAGAGAAAGAGGGCGAGCGTCGTGAAGAAG
>JBIIYN010000345.1:0-4025 GCA_044346795.1 Pirellulales bacterium | reverse complement strand
GGCGTTTTGTTTGCCGTGGGTGTCGGCGAAGTCGAACGGGCCGTAGAGCACCTCGCGGCGGTCGGCCTTGCCGTCGCCATCGGTGTCGGTGAGCTTCCATATATTGGGGATCGACCAGACGATCACCTCCTGCCCCCGGCCGTCGGCCGCGGCGCTTGGCAACGGCAGCACGCCGATCGGGATATTGAGGCCGTCGGCGAAGCGGGTCGCCTTCCGCGCCCGGCTGTCCGGCCCGAAATCCTCGAGCACGGTCAGCCCGTCGCGCGGCGTGGTGCCGTCGGCCGCCGCGAAGGGATACTCGACGGAGTGGGTCACCCAGAGCCGGCCGCGGGCGTCGAACGCCAGGTTCATCGGCTTTTGAATCTCGGGCTCGCTGGCGACGAGCTGGATCGCGAACCCCGGCGGCAGCTTGAACTTCGCCCGCTCTTCCTCGGGCGTGAGGGCCTCGGTGGGAGCGACGGGCGGGCTGGCGTCGGCCAGGAGACTGAGGGCCGCCAAACACACAGCCGCCGCAAGGGGCCATCTGAACATCGCGAACCCAAGCACGATAGACCTCCTGAACCGCGACACATCCGCACCGAGATCGAACAAAGTTTAGACAAGGCCCGGCGAACAACAAAAGCCGACGACGAACAGCGTTCGGCGACAAACAGCGTTCGGCGCTAGGCCCGGAGGGCCGGGTAAGAACCAGCGGGCGGAGGCCCGCCAAGGCGAGCTCGGCACGATGCCGAGCCTTGCCGTGAACACAGCCGGCCCGCTGCTGCCTATGGATAACCGGGGGCCATTCGACATCGCGACCCTGGCGATTTTCCCGGATTACGTCGATTTCGACGCCGGGGAAGTGCTGCGGTTCGTGGTGCCTGTGCCCGTCGGGAGGACGCCCGCATGACGGCCCTTCGGGACCGTTCCGAGCAGGCCTTCCGGCTCGTGTCTGTCGTGGTTGGCGAATGCAACGTTCGCCCCGCGAAAGTCACTTCCTACGGATATTTCTACCCACGCCGGCGGAGCCGGCAGTTTTTCGTTTGATGATTCCCGTGGCTCGATTCCCCCGGCCTCGGCCGGTCGAGGCCGCGTTCGCAGCGCCGACTTCGGCCTGCCCGAGCGGACCGGGCTGCTCGATCTGGCCCGTACCTATCTCGAAACCCAGGCTCGCCTTTGGCCGGAACTGGCCGGCACCGCTGCCGTACCCGCGGCCACGGCCGACGCAATCGCGGCCATGGCCGACGACTATGGGCGGCGGTTTCGGTCGGAAATCGCGGAGATTTTCCTGCCCGACGGAGCCCCGCGGGCGTGGGCCAGTGTTGGCGTCGCTTACCTGCGGTTCAGCGACGAGAACTCGAACCCGAGGTCGCTCGACCAGCAGCTGCTCAACGTCCTCACCCGGGCCCGACGGGAAGGCGTCTTTATCCCCTGGGTCTACGTCTTGGCCGATGCCGCCGTCAGCGGGACTCTGGCCTGTCGCCGAGGCTACACGATCGCCAAGGCGCTCGTTAAAAGGCGGGTGGAGACCGGCGTTGGCTGGTTTCTGATCGACGACCTCTCCCGGATGAGCCGCAACACGATCGAGTCGCTTCGGCTCGGGGAATTGGCCGCCGATACCGGCGTGCGTCTGGTGGGCGCCAGTGACGGCTTCGACAGTGCCAATCCGCAGTCGTCGCTCCTGCTACCGGTGCTTGGCACCATGAACGAAGCCTTCATCACCCAGCTGAGGGCGAAGGTACGTCGCGGCATGGATGACGCATTCATCCGCGGCGACAACATCCAGCCGCCCGGCGTCGGCTATCGGCTTGTCGAAGTCAGGGACGCAGCCGGAAATCTCGTGATAACCCACAAGGGCACGATCGAAAAGGCGGTCGAGATCGATCCCGAGGCCGCCGAATGGACCCGCCGCGGTGCCGAGACGATCGCTTACGAGGGCAGGAGCGCGATCGATGTCGCCAGGCTCTTTAACGAGCACAAGGTGGGCGACAAGCAGACGTGGACCGACGGTCGCGTCCGCCAGCACTATCGCCGCGAGAAGCTGGTGGGAAAGGACGTCTTCCACAAGACGAAGCAGGTGCTCAATCGCCAGACAGGCAAGAAGAAGGTCGTGCACCTGCCGGAGAAGGACTGGATCGTTCGGGACGTGCCACACCTTCGTATTCTTTTTGACGACCTGGCTGACGCTGTCAAGCAGAAGCTCGGCCTCGGGGCGGGCTCTTTCGGGCCCAGAGCGAAGGATCGCAGGAAAAAGGTCTACCGGGTGGATCTCTATCCGAAGGTGCTCTTCCGGCCGATCTGTGGCTGTTGCGGCAGTCCGATGATCCTGGGGCGTTCGAGCGGCAAGTACCAGAGCTTTTTCTGTTTCAATGCGTCGAGCGGTGTAAAAGGCTGTACAAACCGGGGTTACAAGAAGGCGAGGATCATCGACGACGCGGTGCTGGGTGCGGTCATGGCCGCGCTCTTCACCGATGGCTTCATCGCCGATCTGACCGCCGACGTGAACACCCGGCTCGCGCAGCTCGCCAGGCAGCCGATTCCATCGACGAAGAAGCTCGAGCAGGAGATCGCGAACGAGGACCGGCAGCTCAAGCGGCTTACCGACCGGCTCGAAAAAGTGGATGGCACACATCTCGACGCCGTGATCGCCAAGGCGGAAGAGATGGGGCAGCAACTGGCCGCGAAGCGGGAACGGCTCAAGGCTCTCCAGCGGGCGGCGCGACGTCCCAGCGTGAAGCGGGTCAAGGAGCAGGATATCGTGGCGGCACTGACGCAGTTGCGGGACCTGCTGCTAGGCGACGTGGGCGTGGCCGCCCAGTTGCTCAAGGCACTCGTCGGCGACGTCGTCATCGAGTCTCGCGAGGTCGAGGGCCAGGCGAAGCCGCAGATGGTCGCCCGGTTCACGATCAACGCGATTCCGGCGATGGTGCCGCTGGCTCGCGGGGCGGGGGCCGGTAGCGGCGAAGCCATTTGGCCGCATCTCGACGTCGGCAGCAGCCCAGATGAAAGCCCGACGGCGAGGTCCGCGGAAATGCGAGTGCCGCTCGTATACAACCCGCGGGGCAACAGCCGTCGCGATCCAGGCTGCAATGATGGAGCGGCGTGAGCCATTCGAAGCGGTCGCCGAGCAGCCGGCAGGGCATCCTGCCGGCTGCTCGGTGGCGTGCGTTACCGCCAACGCGTGTTTGGCGATCAAGCCTGGATGCGGCGTGTCGCCGCTTTGTGCCGTAAGTCCGTTGCCCGGGAGTTCGCGATGGAGTAGGGAGCGGTTCGACGATAGAATGCAGAGGGTGTGACGCGAGGATTACTATGGCGACAGCTACGGAATATGTGAGGACCGACGAGCACGGCGTGATGCGGGTGGGCCACACCCGGGTCATGCTCGACTCGGTGATAGCGTCATTTCATGAGGGCAGCTCGGCCGAGACGATTGCCCAGCAGTATCCGGCTCTGTCGCTTGAAGACATTTACGGTGCCATCGCCTTCTATCTCGGCCATCGTGAATCCGTCGATGCCTATCTTGCGCGGCAAGACGCCGTCTGGCTTCGCGAGCGACAGGCGGCAGAGGCGGTTGCCAGCCCGGCGGTGGCACGGTTGCGGGCGGATGCAAGCCGCGCCGGGATCAGCCGGCCATGAGTCGGCCTCGGTTCCTTGCGGACCATGATCTAAACGAGCACATCATCACAGGTATTCACCGGCTTCATCCTGGCATCGAGTTCGTGCGAGCCCGGGACGTGGGCCTGGCAGACGCGCCCGATAGCGAGGTTCTCGCATTCGCTGAGCGAATGACGTTCTGCGTCGTGTCGCACGACGTGAACACGATGACGGCTGCGGCCGCCGCTCTGCTCGACGCAAGCGTGCCTTTTGCCGGGGTGTTCTTGGTGAAGCAGGCGACGCCCGTTCGAACGGCGATCGAGAGCATCGCGCTGGTGTGGTCGGCAAGCGACCAGAGCGACTGGCGCAATCAGGTGGTCTTTCTGCCGTTCTGAAGCCCGTGGCAAACGGCTTCAGGGGATAGCAGGCTGTCGTCAGGCGGGCGGGCGGCA
>JBIIYN010000078.1:0-13532 GCA_044346795.1 Pirellulales bacterium | reverse complement strand
ATGTGGATGAATATTTCGTAAGGTTCGGGGTTACTCGGCAGGGGCCGCTGCGTCGGCAGGCCAGCAGTGTGAACGCGATAGTGCCGCCCGCAGCCGTTCGAGAAACTCCCACCGGGAAATCTCCTCGGCGCCAAACTGCGCCAGGTGGGGCGACTGCACCTGCACGTCGAAGAGCTGGCAGCCCGCGGCCGCGAGCCGCCGCACGACCCCGACGAGCGCCACCTTGGAGGCGTCGCGTTCAAGGGAAAACATCGACTCACCGGCAAACATCCCGCCGAGGCACACGCCATAGAGCCCCCCGACGAGCCGCCCGCCGCCCCACACCTCGACCGAGTGCGCGATGCCCGCGGCGTGCAGCCGCCCGTAGGCGGCCGCCATTTCGGGCGTGATCCAGGTGGCTCCCCGGCGGGTGCCCGACACAGCGCAGCCCCGCACCACGTCGGCGAAGCTGCGGTCGAACGAGAGCTCGAAGGCTCCCGAGCGGAGCGTGCGTTCGAGCCGCCGCGGCACGTGGAGGCGGGCCGGATCGAGGATGGCCCGGGGGTCGGGGGACCACCAGAGGAGCCCCCGCGGGCCGGCCTCGACGGGCCACGGGAAGATGCCGCGGGCATAGGCGCTGACGAGCCGCTCGACCGACAGGTCGCCGCCCATGGCGATCGGCTCGTCGGCGGGCCATGTCTCGACCGGCGGAAACCCGCCCGCCCACCCGTCGCGATTCCACCCGTCGCGATTCAAGGCCCGGCCTCCCGCGGCTCACGGGGTTCTCGTGCAATCCCGCATGGCGGCGAGTATATCGGCGCCGGCGACGGCCGATGCCGGCTCGTGTGGGTTCCCGCGTCAGGCGGTCGTGGCCAGGCGGAGTACGGCCGCGGTGAGGTCGTCGTCGAGGCCGGTATCGATGTCGGCGAGAAAGAAGTGGCAGTTGCCTGCGTCCGGCACGTGCCGGGCGAGGTCGGCATCGGTGCGGTCGTCGAGGATCACGAGCCGGTCGTGCCAGGCGTCGTGCTCCTCGACCCAGGCCCGGATCTCCTGCCAGCGGGCGTCGCCGAGATCGGGGGTGACGCCGATCCAGGCCGGGATGGCGTGCTCGGCGAAGCCGCGATCGAGCGACGCGGTGGCCCGCGGGCTGAAGCGGAACGAGCTGCTCAGCACGATATCGCAGTCGAGCGTGGCGACGATCCGTGCCAGGTTGGCGAGGTGCCCGCAGGAATCGCCGTCACACCGGCGGCAGAACAGCACGCCGGTGATATCGAGAAAGAGGATGGTTCGCATCGGTTGCTGCCTGGGGTTTCGTTGCGCAGCGGTGATCCGACCTCGGGATCCACCTCCGCCCGGTGGTATTACGCATCCTGCTGCCGCGCGCCTGCAGTCTTGACACCTTCCCAGTTTTTGTACCAGTGATCATGAGAGAGTTGGGGAACAGTCCGCGTGGTGTGTCGGCGGGAGCCACCCGCGCGGCATGCGGCACTAGCGATCGCACACTCGCGATCACACGCCCCCGAACAGACTCAAAGGAGTCCCGGATGGATGCCTGGTACGACAAGCTCGTTGAAATCGGGGAGAGTTTCGGGCTCCCTCGGGATCTGATCGACACGTTCGAGCAGCAGTACGACCGGCGGCTTGAGCCGCTCCAGGCCTTGATCCTCACCATGCACGAGGCCGGGCTCTGCAGCGAAGAGGGGGATTTTGGGCCGGAGTGGCAGGGGATCTCCGCCCACGACATGGAGGCGATGGATGAAGACCAGTAGACTCCGACCACCGACTGGCAGCTGGATCCCCCCATGACCCGTCCCCTCCGCACCGCCCTCGTCTACGACTTCGACGGCACGCTCGCGCCGCGAAACCTGCCCGAGCACACGTTCCTCCCGGCCCTCGGCATCGCCGAACCCGACGCCTTCTGGCAGGCCGTCAAGAAGGAGGCCCAGGCCACCGACGGCTGCGAGATCCTCGCCTACATGCATCGGCTGCTCGCCGTGGCCAAGGCCGCGGGCGTGGCGGTGACCCGCGAGCTGCTCCAGGAACATGGCCAGAGCGTGCCGCTCTTCGCCGGCGTGGAGGGATGGTTTGCCGAGATCGACGCCTACGGCCGGGAGCAGGGGCTCGCCATCGAGCACTACGTGATCTCGTCGGGCATCCTCGAATTCATCGAGGGCTGCCGGATCTACCCCGCGTTTCGCAAGGTGTTTGCGTCGGCCTACGCCTACGACGACGCGGGCCAGGCCAAGTGGCCGGCCAGCGCCATCAACTACACCAACAAGACGCAGTTCCTCTTCCGCATCAACAAGGGGATCGACAACGTCTGGGACAACTCCGCCATCAACGCCTGGAAGCACAAGCGGGACCGGCCGATCCCGTTCGAACGGATGGTGTTTCTCGGCGACGGCGACACCGACATCCCCTCGATGAAGATGGTGCGGCAGAAGGGGGGCCAGGCGGTCGCCGTCTTCGACCCCGAACTCTTCGAGCAGCGAAAGTCGCAGGGCCGGCTCGAACGGCTGATCGCCGAAGACCGCGTGGACTACGTCGCCGCCGCCGACTACACGAGCGACTCGCTCCTGCGGGTCGTCGTCCGCGGCATCCTCGGCCGCATGTCGCTGCGGGCGGGCTGAGCGGCTGGCGGCGGCAGCCCGCCGGCCCGCACGCGTTCCGCCTCTTCCTCCTCGAGCAGCCAATCGAGGGCGAGAAAGAGGTAGAGGTCTTCCTCGCTCCAGTCGGGGAGGTCGATCGCCACCATTTCATCGATCGCCTCAACGTCTTCGATCGCCTCCCCTTCATGGAGCGGCTCCGCTGCGTGGATCGCCGTCGCTTCGTCGATGGGAAATCAGGCGCTCGCTGCATCACCTCCGCGGCCGGGCCGCTCAGGCCCGCTAATCGATCCTCTTGATGCTCAGCACCGTGGCCTTCGGGAACTGCTGCTGCACGAGTCTCTTCGCCTGACCGCCGTCCGACGCCTTCACCTGCGTGGTGCTGAGCTTCCCCTCGAATCGAATCCGCGCCTCGTAGGTGTGAAGCACGGCGACCACGGACGGATCCGGAAAAGCCGCAGGAGACGGAGTGCAGTCGGCGGCCAAGGCCACGAGCAGCAAGAGTGTCGAGACGGTGACGGTTCGTTGCATAAAAACCCCTTTTGTGCGGGCTGGGTTTTCATTCTCATCGGCATCGGCGGCGGATTGACGGCTACTGCGGTGGCAAAGACGGCGAGAATCAGCCGCCCGGACGAACATAAATTTTCCCTCTGCTCGTGGACTCGAGCAGTTTCGGCAGGCTCGTGGAGATGTCTTCGAGCGGGACGTGCGCCTGGGCCCTGGACTGCAGGTCGGAGGTGAGCAGCCTTCGGGCACTCCGCAGAAACTGTGAGATGCGCAGGAGCCCGAGCGGGCTACGGTCCAGAAACTCGCTCGACAACCAGTAACCGGTCACGGTCTGACCCCGAAAAATCAGGTCGCCCGGATTCACCTGCGATTCATTCCCTGACAGCATGCCGTAGACCGCGACCGTGCTGCCGGCGGGCATGCAGGCGGTCAGGATGCCCGTCATCTTCCCGGCCACGGCGTCGGCGGCCCATGTGGCCCCAAGTTCCCGGGACAGGCTCGTGAGCGATTCCCGAAAGTCGGCCCGGCCGCTGTCGAGCACATGCTTGGCGCCGGCCGCCTTGACTTCGGCGCCGAGAGCCTCTCGATGCACGATGTTGATGAGCGGAAAGCCGTGCCGCTGGCTCAGGCGGATCAGCATCCGGCCAAGCTGGGACGCGCCGGCCGTGTGAATCATCGCCCGATGTCGGCCCTTGATGACAGGCCTGGCGAGGCCGAGTGCCGTCAGGGGATTGACGAACGCGGAGGCAGCCGATTCGTCGCTCACCGCGGCGGGCATCGGTAAGGCTTCCACGGCCTTGAGAACGACGTACTCGGCCCAGAAGCCCTGGCCCGACTGCACGGCTCCGGCCACCCTCCTGCCGATGAGTCGATTGGACAGCCAGCCGCCTCCCGACGAGACGACGAGGCCGCAGCCTTCGAATCCGGGAACCACCGGAAGCCTTGGCGGACTACTGTATTTGCCCGAGCAGTACAGCACGTCGGATGGGTTTACCGGCGAACAGATCACCTTGACGAGGATCTCGCCGCGGCGGGGCGTCGGGATCGGGATTTCGACGACGCGGATTCCCGCGGGGCCGGAAAAATCCTCGAGCATCGCGGCACGCATTTTCACGGCAAGAAACCTCCGCGAGAGCGAATATGGATCGCCATTGTGCTTGAGACGCTCCGCCTGCCGGCTCTCGGTGGGATCATGGTAGCCGGGGTGTGCTCGCCGGTGGGGCGCCGCTCAGGCCCGCTTCACTTCCAGCACGTCGACCTGGCCGCCGTACTGGGCGGCCACGAGCGCCTTCGCCTGGCCGCCCGAGCTGGCGTTGACCGTGACATAGGAAACCGAGCCGTTGAACCGGATCTTCACGCTGTAGGTCGTCATGGGAAAGCCCTTTCTGCTGGTTGGTGCACTCGATCCATCGGACGGCCGCGGAAGCCGCCTCCCGAACTACCCACCTGAACTACGCCAGACAGGCGCGGATGATTCCAAGCCGACGCGGATTTTCCCGAACACGGCCGAAAACGGCCACGGCAGCTCCGTGAACCGGGGAGGCCGGAAGCGCCCGGGCCGAGCTGGCGTAAGTGAAAGAGGCCCAGCATGCACACCGCACCTTCCCAAATATCCCGTGCCCGAGGGCTTGGACTGATCCCGATCGTCGCCCTGGCCACGCTGGCCGGCGGTGCAGCCCGCGCCGCGGATGAGGTGAAGCCGGGCCGCGTAAAGATGGTCGACAACTCCCGCGAAGCGGGCATCCAGGACTGCGTCCGCCGCGCGGCCAAGGCTGTCTGCGACGAGGATCTCGGGGGATTTCTCGGCTGCTTCACGGAGAAGGAGCGATCCCGCATCCGGAGGAAAACCGCGCTGCTCTTCGTGACCCACACGCTCGAACTCGAGATCGTCGACAGCCACGTGCTCGGCGAAGCGAAGGGCAGGGCGGAGCTCGCCGTCAACTACCAGGTGCGGCTCACCGATCAGTCCCACGGGGTGGTCTCGATCCTCGATCTCACCGCCGAGGACGGCCGCTGGCTCATCGCGGGCGAACAGGTGCAGACCGTTTCGCGCGACCCGCGCGATGATCGGTCGGCGAGCAGCGCGGGCCGGGTGTTTCGCTTTGGAGGCGGGGGCGACGCGGTGCTCGGGGCGGGCCCGGAGGATTTTCTGCCCCGCGACATCGGCCGCGCGCCCGGGCGTGGGTGCGCCAACGGCCGCTGCGGCATGTAGACGGCCGCCAGCGAAATCGTGAACCGGCGCGGCAGCGCCTGAGCAGGTGCCGCGTAGTCATTCCACACTCCGGCGGACACCGGGGCGAGACACGCGGCAGAAAAGGAGCCACGCGATGGAGCGAGAGCCGATCCCCGGTGAGTGCGTCGTCATCGCCCGCCACAACGGCCGGTACAACGGGACGGTGGGCCAGCGATTCGTCGTCACCGACGTCGACGACGACGACTGCACGATCCGGGGCGTGCTGCAGGGCATGAAGGCGGTGTGCGACCACTGGATCCCCTGGTCGGACATCGAGCCGGTGCAGTTCGGCTGGGAATACGCCCGAGAGCAGCTGCCGCCGGAGGTCGTGAGGCTGTTCGAAGCCTGCGGCGGCACCGAGCACATCGCCCTCAATCGGGAGGTGAAGCTCGCCATCGTCGAGTCGCTTCCCGACTGGAAGGCCCGGGTGCTCGCCGCCATCGAGCAGCTCGAAGACGACGCCTGAGCCCGATTCACCATCCCCCCGCTCTCGTCCCTCACCCCACAGGAATCCCATGAAACCCGTTCCCGTCGGCACCCGCATCCGTGTGACCCGCTGCATCCACAACCACTCCTACCGGATCGGGGGCATCTACACCGTCTTCGAGAACGATCACGACGGCACCTTCAAGGCCGCCGACGCCAAGGGCCGCGTCGGGAACTGGCTGCGTTGGGAGGAGTGCGAGCCGGCCGGGCCATCCGTCTGGGACCGGATCGCCGCCGACCTGCCCGACGACCTCGTCACCTTTCTCTCCTGCTTCGACGGCATCGCCGAGATCGAGCTCAAGGACACGGTGGTCGACGCCGTGCTCCGCTCGGTGCCCGACCTGCCCGAGCGGCTGATCGCCGTCGCCCGCTCGCAGGCGGGTGAGCACTTCGTCGCCGCCAGCCGTCCCCAGGCCCGCCAGGAGCAACCGACGCCATGATGATCGCCCTGCCCCCCACCGCCGTCCGCGAACACTACGCCGCCGCCACCGGCCTGCCCGCGAAGGGATCGCGGGTCTGGATCACCGGCTTCTCGAAGCCCGACCACGACGAGGCCGCCCGGCTCCTCGGCCTGCACGGCCTCCTGCCGACGGCCTTCCCCAACGGGGCCGACGCCGTGCTCGTGCCGGAGCGGACGGCGGCCGTGCTCGACGAGGCGGCCCGCTCCGGCCGTCGGGTGCTCGTGCCCGACGACCTGCGCAGCTCCGCCCCGCCGGCCCGGCGGCGGCCGGCGCTCGAACTCACCGCCGACAGCGTGCGGATCCTCGACGTGACGCTCCCCCGCCGGGCCGCCGGCGGCCCGCTCGTGCCGCCCGCCGACCGCTTCGGGCACCTCTGCCTCGATGCCCCGTTTCTCGCGGCGGCCCGCACCGTGGCGATCGCCGCCGAGGCCCGCATGCCCTGCGCCCTCGAGGGCGAGACGGCCGTCGCCAAGACCACCGCCGTGCTATGGGTGGCCCACCTCTGCCGCCAGGAGGCCGTGCGGCTCAACCTCAACGGCCAGTCGGACACCGGCGAACTCGTCGGCCGGTTCCTGCCGGCGGCCAGCGGCCCGGCGGCCTGGCGGTTTTGGGAGGGCGTGGTGCCAGACGCCATGCGGCATGGCCGGTGGGTGGTGCTCGACGAGCTCAACCTCGCCGAGCCGCAGGTGCTCGAACGGCTCAACCCCGTCCTCGAACAGCCGCCCTCGCTCGTGCTCTCGGAACACGACGGCACGCGGTATGGCACGACAGGCGACGTGCCCGTGGCCGACGCATTCCGCATCTTCGCCACGATGAACCCCGCCGAGTATGCGGGCCGATCGGTGCTCTCGCCCGCCTTCCGCGACCGCTTCGGCCTCTGGACGTTTCTGGAGCCGCCGGCCCAGGCAGATTACCGGGCCCTGCTCGAGCGGCTGGTGCACGGCGTGCATCCCGAGTTCACGCTCGACGGCGTCGTCTGGCAGGCCGCCGCCGACGAGCCGGTCTATCCCGAGCTGGCCGATGCGGTGGGGATCGGGGAGGTGCTCGATGCGATCGCCGCCTTTCACTGCGCCGTGATGCAGGCCGCCGGAGGCGACGGCCACGCCGAGTTGGGCCGCACCCGTCGGGAACGCTACGTCTTCACGAGGCGCACGCTCCTGGCCACGATGGCGCTATTGGCCCAGCGGGTCGCCAGGGGGGAAGACCTCGACCAAGCCGCCAACCGTGTCGTCGAACTCACCTATCTCAGCCGGCTCGCTCCGGGGCCCGACCGGCAGGCGGTGCACTCGGCCCTCCGGTCCGTGGAGCTGGCATGATGACCGAAACACCCGCCGGCGCGCCCGTCGCAGCGACGGGTACCGCCGCCGATCTGGTGGCCGAACTCGAACAGCTCGTGCGGGCGGCCGCACGCCGCCCGGACCTGGTCGTGCAACTCGGCCACGCCGACTGCGCCTGGTCGTTCGACTGGAAGCGGGGCGTCGTCGAGATCAACCCCGTCGACCTCGCGGCCTTCGCGCCCGACCTCTGCCGCGGCCTGGCGCTGCACGAGGCCACGCATGCCGCCGTGACGGTGCTGCAGGAGGTGCTGCCGAGCGGCCGCCTGGCCAAGTTGATGCCGCTGCTCAACACCCTCGAGGACATCCGGATCGAGGTCTGGATGCGGAGGCGGTTTCCGGGGGCTGCGGCGTGGATCCGTGCCTACAACGACGTGCTCTACCACGCGGTGCGGGAAACGCCGCTGCCGGTGGGTCGGCAGCAGCAGTTCCTGCGGGGCGTCCTCGAACTGTGGTGGCTGGGCACCACGACACCCGGCACGTTGCCCGAGGTGGAGAAGGCCTTGGCCTCCTGTGCCGAGGCGATCTCGGCGGCCACCGCCTGCCAGCCGCCGCTCGACGACGATCGCCCGGCCATCATGGCCAGCCAGCGGGCGATGTGGGAGATCGTGGAGCAGCGGATCCTGCCCACCTGGGAGCGGCTCGTGACGATGGATCGCCGCGCCGGCATCGCGCGGCTGGTCGCCAGGGCGACCGCGGTCGCCTCCCGACGAATCGGCCGCCCCGGCGCACGCGGCCCCCGCGAGGCGATCGCCGCCCGGCTCGGCACCGACGACCACGGCTTCTACACCACCGTCTGGAGACGGGTGGCGCCGCAGGCCGATCGGCTCGGCGACGCCCTGCTGCGGATGCTCGTGCCCAGCCAGCGGATGCGGTGGACGAGCGGGCATGCCTCCGGCACGCGGCTCGACCTCCTCCGGGCCGTCGAGTTCGACGCCGATCCGGGCCGCTACCGATCGCTCTGGTGCCGCCCGAAGCTGCCGCAGCGACGCGACCCCGCCATCCTGCTGCTCATCGACCGCTCGAGCTCGATGAAGGACGAGCAGAAAATCGATCATGCCTTCGAGGGCCTCGTGCTGCTGGTCGAGGCCTGTCGCCGCGTCGGCGTGCCGACGGCCGTGTGGTCGTTCGCCGACCGCTGCCGGCGGGAGCTCGACTGGGAGCAGCCGCTCGACGCCGCCACCCGCCACCAGCTCGGGCTTTTGCAGTATGCGTGCGAAGGCGGCACCGCGATGAGCCGGGCGCTCGACGACGTGCGGGCCGCCTTCGCCACCCGCCGCGGCGATCCGAAGCTCCTCTTCGTGCTCGGCGACGGCGAGCCGGACGACACGCAGGCCACGCAGGAGGCCGCCAAACGGCTCGGGCGGGACGGCATCTGCACGGTCGGCCTGGGCCTGGGCAAGGGCACGAGCCGGCTGGCCGGGTTTTTCCCGGCGAGCATCACCGAGATCCCGCCCGCCCTGCTCGCCCACCGCCTCGGTGCCGCGGTCGAAGAAGCCCTGACGGTAACTATGACCTAGCGACCTGCGGAGCGGGCGAGCCTGTCGGCGTGCGGGCTCTTCATGCCGCGCCGACGAGCTTTTCGATGGCCGCCTTGCGGGCGGCGGTGAGCCGCCGGGAGACCTCTCCCTTGCTGCAGCCGACGGCCGCGGCGATCTGGACGTTGGTGAGGCCCTCGGCGCAGAGCTCGAGCACCCGCCGCTGCCGTTCGTCGAGTGCCGCCACCGTCGTGGCGACACGATCCAGGCCCGCCGCCGCCTGCCGGCGGGTGGCGACCGGCACGCCCTTGGCCCGCTTCTCGACCGCAGGCTCGGCCGTGCTCGGCTTCTTCCGCCGCTTCGGGCCGCGGCCCGGCTGCTTCTCGTCCTCCCAGTCGCCGCGCTCGTCGAGCCAGGCGGCGCCGTGATGCTCGATGAAATCCTTGAGCTTCTGCCGCTGCTTGCGGAGGCGGCCATTGTGGCGATGCCAGTCGATGCCACGGCTGCGGGCCACCCGCTTGAGCCAGGGGATGAAGGGATCGGTCGTGTGGCGGGCGCGGGCGGGATTCCAGGCGCCCTTCGTGCCGGCGGGCTTGCAGCTCGTCTTCCAGACCCGCCGCCAGACGCCGGCGCACACCTCTTCGATCACATCATGACGCACGCCGGCCCGGCGCAGCTGGTTCATCACGACCCCCCCGAGCCGAACCTGCAGGTCCGAGAGCACCTTGTCGTTGGTGCCCCCGGAGGCCTGCAGTTCGTTCATCAGCTCGGTCGCCGTCAGCTCGCCGGAGGTGCCGACCAGTCGGTGGGCGGACACCTTCGGCTCCCGCAGCAGCTTCCGATCCCCCGTGGGGGCCACGTCGTTCCAGCCACCGTTCCGGCGATCGTCATTGGTCATGCAATCGTCTCCTCGAGGAATGAAACTCACGATCCACTACTGATAAGCGATCGCCGGGACAACCTTGGTCCAAACCGGCAAAATCACCGCGTTTCAATGGCCTCCCGGGTGAACAGGTCGGCGAATTCCGGCACCGCCCCGGCGGTGCCCTCAAGGTCGAATTCCTCCGACAGCGTGCTGCCGATCCAGCCCTGCAGGGGCCGGGCATCCTCGGGCCGGGCCACGTGGGTGGCCACCTCGCCCGCGAAATTCAGCAGGTCGTAGACGCGACACTTCACGGGCAGGAGCCGCTGCCGGCGCACGGGCAGGGTGTCGACGTTCGTCAGCCCGTAATACTGCTGGATCCGGCCCGTGAGGCGGTCGAAATCCTCGAGCGCCTGCGTCTTCCGCCCCGCGGCGAGGGTCTTCATCTTGAGCAGGTGCCGGGAGAGCGCGGTCGCCTCCCGCACCGACGCCCAGGACGACTGGGCCGAGAGAAACCGTTCCCGGATGGCGGCGAACCCGTCGCTGTGGTCGAAGCATTCGATCGCCCGCCGCAGCGTGTGCCGCGGGTCCCGGCTCGCCGGCACCTCGCTGCAGAAGGCCTTGTCGTAGCCCACCATGCCGTTGGCACAGACGAGCCGCAGCAGCGAGAGATAGATCTCGGCATTCCCAAACCCGTCGATCGGCACGTCGAGGGTGAAGCGGTTGGCGAACTGGTCGCCGCCGATGGCCGACGGCTGCTCGCCGCTGCGGGGCGTGAAGGTGCAGCGGACCACGCCGTCGTGGTAGGTGGCCGCGGTGGCCCCGTGCGACGAGGCGAGGTCGTAGGCCTCGTCGATAGACAGCACCCGGCAGTCGGGATGCGAGACCCCGAGCAGCACCGGCGGCCCCTTCTCGGGCACTTCCACCATCACCCGAAACTGGTCCCGGTTGGAGACCAGGCAGATCCGCTGGAACACCTCCTCCGGATGGAAGTAGCGAAACGTGCTGGCCCCGAACTGGTAGCGGCGGAAGATCGACTTCCAGAACCGGTTCGTCACCCGGCAATGCTGGCCGTCGAGATCGACGAGCGCCCTGGTGGGCAGGGCGGCCGGGCCCGTGCCGGGCGCGATCTCTTCCGACATCACGCCGACCTTCTCGAGCGACACGATCCGCTGCTCGATCCGCACCGGCCGCTCGAAGCGGTCCAGCGCACCGTCCTGGTTGTTCGTCGCGTTCATTCCGATCCCTCCTGTGGTATCACCCATGCGTGTCCTGATCCCCACTCCTACGCAGAAACCCGTCCCGTGATTCCTCCACCCGAAAATTCCACGGTTTGATCGGCCGCGGGCCCAGGCCGTCCTCCGGCCCGCCGCCCTCCGGCCCCGGTCGGCGGCTGCGGCGGCGTTCCTCCCGCGACATCCGCACGAGCAGTTCGACCATGCGGCCGCTCATCTGCTCGATCCGATCGTTGAGCCCGATCGACTCCCAGCCGCGGGCCGACTGGATGCACTGGACCGCCGGCACGGCGGTGGCCGTGAACGGATGACGCGTCTGGCTGCACTGCACCACGTTTTTGAGAGGGATCTCCGCGGCCCGCCGCAGCACCCGGCCGGCCATCTGGATCGTGGGCCCCTTGCCGGCCGGCCTCGCGAAGACGGTCTGGAGGCCCGGGCAGTCGAATCCTTCCGTGAGCACCGCGGCGCCGACGATCACCCGCACCTCGCCCCGCTCGAACCGCTCGATCTGGGCCTCGCGGTCGCTCGAGCCGGTGACCACCTCGCAGGCCTCGCCCCCGGCCGCGAGGGCAGCGGCACAGGCGTGGCACTCGGCGAGCGTGCGAAAGAAGATGAGCGACCGTCCCCAGCGGTCGGGCTCGGCCAGCCAGGTGCGGGCCAGCGTGGCCGGATGCCAATCGGGAACCGTGTAGTGGGCGAACGGGCTCAGGTAGCCGTCGAGGATGAGTTGGCGGATGCCGGCATCCCGCACGGTCCGCTCGAAGCACAGCCCGAGCCGGTCGGACCGCCAGGGCGTGGCCGAGAGGCCGAGCACCTTCGCCGGCCCCACGGCCGCATGGAGCGAGGCCATGCTCATGGTGGCATCGTGCTGCGCCTCGTCGACGATGAGCAGGTCGCCCCGCGGCGGATGCCTGTCGAACATCGACACGATCTGCATGGACACGCCGAACCCGCGGTGGGCGTTTTCTCGCTCCACCTGCACGAGCAGGTTGCGCCGCATGGCGGCCCAGACCACCCGCATCCCCTGCGCCTCCGCCCAGCGGGCCACGAGCAGCCCCATCACGGTCTTGCCGCTGCCCGTGGGGCTCTCCACGATCACCGAGCGGGCCTCCGGCAGCTGCTGGCGGCGATCCACGTGGGGGCCCGAAAACATCTCGATCACCCGGTTCACGACCCGCCGCTGGTAGTCGCGCGGCTCGACCTGCACCCCCACGAGCAGCGGATCGCAGCCGGAGGCGGGTTCGATCGGGGGGGCGGTTGTGACCATACGGATCGCTTCTCCGCGACAGCCAAGGGGGCGGAACGAAGGGGTGGAGAATGTCTACGCCGTGCCTGCCGGGGCGCTTCCGGAGGGGGTGTCGGGCCCGTGGGGCCCCGGGAAAACGGCCGCTCGTGGAAGCGCCCGGGCTGGTGCCGCGTAGGGTTTCTTGATAGTGAAAAGATTGGAAACCGCCGCGGCGACCAGACCCTCAGGCGTGCCACCCCGGCGGGCCGCACCCGACCGCACCACCCTCGAGCGACATTCCGCGATGGCGATGCAGATGGAGCGAGTGGAGTCTTTCCTGCTCGCCGAGCGGCTGAAATTCCGTTCCCATGACGACGGCCACGTCGTGGTGGGCTTCGCGACCCGGCACTACGCGGCCCCGGATGGAACGAAGGGCATCGCGATCGCCGTGCGGCTCCCCGAGGAGGGCCGGTATCTCGAATGCATCGCCCCCGGCCTCTACAGCCTGCAGGGCTGCCGGCACCCGGACGCCGTACTGCGGACGCTCCTGGCGATCATGCAGCGGACGAAGATGATCCGCTTCGACTGGGATCCCGCCGACGGCGAGATCCGCTGTGCGATCGAGTGCCCGGTCGAGGATGGCGTGCTCACGCGGCGGCAGTTCATGCGGATGCTGCACGCGATTCCCGAGCTGGTCGATGCCTGGGATCCCGCCATCCGCGCCGCGTTTGCGAGCGGCGAGATGCGGCTCGACGCGGCGTCGTCCGCGGCGGCCTGCCGGGCGGATGCCTCGTCGCGGGACTGATTCCGCGAGCGGTCGAAGCGCCGGCCGTGGGCCGCCGTAGTGTTCGGCGATGACCGACGAGCCACATCCCAGGGGAGACGAACACATGGACGATCGCCGGAGGCGACTGTTGGACCTGCTCAAGGCACGGGGCTGCCCGTGCCGCCAGAGCGACGCTCGAGCCGAGCGGCCCGCCCGGCTGCAGGAGATCGCCGCACGGGCCGGAGGCGTGAATCGCCTCGCCGTGCTGCTGCGGTTCCACCAGTCCGGCCGGCGGCAGAGCCGGCTCGATCCCTCCGACAACTGACCGCGACCGACCCTGCCCGCACTCAAACCCACCGC
>JBIIYN010000344.1:0-4031 GCA_044346795.1 Pirellulales bacterium | reverse complement strand
CGATCGAGATCTTCATGCACCCGGTGCCCCGCGGCGTGCCGATCCTCGGCTCGGTCGCGGAGATCACCGCCGAAGTGAACCGCACCCGCGGCCACCTGGAAAGCCTGCTCGGCTCTTGACAGGGGACTGGCTCCGACTGCGAAGCGGTCGGTGCCTGTCCCCGTTGCCGGCGATAACGCCAAGGGGGGACAGGCACCTGTTCCTGCGGAACACGAGCCAGTCCCCTCACTCCGGCGGCGATAACGCCAAGGGGGGACAGGCACCTGTTCCTGCGGAACACGAGCCAGTCCCCTCACTCCGGCGGCGATAACGCCAAGGGGGACAGGCACCTGTTCCTGCGGAACACGAGCCAGTCCCCTCACTCCGGCAGCGGCACCTGCGTCGGATGGCGGAGATAGGCGACGAGGTCGCGGACCTGCGCCTCCGAGAGCTGGTCGAGCAGACCGTCGGGCATCGGCGAACGGTCGGTCGCGATGATCTCGTCGATCTCGTCGGCCGGGATCGCCACCCGCTCGGGCACGCCCTGCAGCGTGAGCACGCGGTCGTTGCGTTCGACCACCACGCCCGAGAGCACGCGGCCATCGGCGAGCGTCACGGTCGAGAGCCGCCAGTCGCGGTTCACCACCGCGCTCGGATCGACGATGTTGTCGAGCAGGTAGCCGAGGTCGTGCCGGCCCGAGCCGGTGAGGTCGGGGCCGATCTGTCCCCCTTCCCCGTAGAGCCGGTGGCAGCCGCCGCAGGTCTGCCGGTAGACAACGCGGCCGGCAGCGAGATCGCCGCCCGATCCAGCTGGGCCGGCGAGCGTGACCTTGAGCTCCGCGATCCGCCGCTGTTTGTCGGCCGGGCTCTCGCGGAGTTGGCCCCACGCGGCCGCGAGCCGCGCGGAGACCGCGGCATCGCCGAGCGCATGGATCTGCCGGACGACCACGGCCGAGAGATCCCGCGGCTGAAGCCTGCCCGCGTCGATCGCGTCGAGCACCGCCGTCACGAACGACGGTCGCGACGCCAGCGCCGAGAAGATCGCCTCCCGGTTGGCACCGCCCGCCTTCCGCGCCGCCTCGACGAGCTTCGCGGCCACCGCCGGGTCGTCGAACACCGAGAGCCCCCGCGCCGCCTCGGCCTGGAGCTTGCGGTCCGCGAGCAATTGCTCGCAGACCTCGCGGAGGTCGGGAGGCCGGGCCTCGATGAGCGTGGCAAGCGCCGTCTTCCGCGCGTCGTCCGCGGCCTGCGGATCGAGGGCCACGGCGCGGACGGCCGCGATCGCCCGGCCGTCTCCGAAGACGACGGAAAGCTCGTCGGCGAGCCGGCGGCAGCGCGATCGGGCCTCGCCCTCCGGCAGCGCGGCCACGCCCGCCACCAAGCTTTGCCAGCTTCGCGGCATCGGCGCCTTCCGCCAGCCCGAGAGCCCCTCGGCAAGACCGGCGAGCGTGTCGGCGATCCGGTCCGGCCGTTCGGCGTCGGCCGTGGCGACGCTCTCGGAGAGCAGCCGATCGACAGCGGCCGGACTCGTTTCGATCAGGCCCGCGAGCCGGCGGGCGATGAGCCGGCGGGTGGTCGGCCAGCGGCACTCGATCGCGAGATCGGCGAGCTCGGGCGGATCGACCTCGGCCACCGGAATGAGCCCATACCAGACGAGCAGCGGCAGGTTGTGATCGTCGGCATCCTCGGCCCGCCGCACGAGCGCGGCTGCCAGCTGCGGCCGCAGCGGCACGGGCAGCCGCTGGAGCGTGGAGGCCAGCGCGAGCCGCACGAGGCCGGAGGCGTCGGTTGTGGCAAGCGCCGTGAAACGCCCGAGCAGCGCGGCCGCCTGCGCTGCGGTCACGGCGGCGACCGCCGGCTCGACGGCCACCGGCCCCGCCGCGGCGTCGAGCTGCCAGGTTTCCGTGAGCAGCCGGATGGCCCAGGTGCGGACATGCTCGTCGGTGTGGTCCAGGTGCGCAATCAAAGCCTCTTCGCCGGTCGCTCCGGCGCGGTGCAGCATGAGCAGCGACCGCACACGGTGGGCCGCGGCCGACACCCGGGAATCGGCCGCAGCAAGCGCGTCGGCCGTCGCGAACTGCTCTTCGAGGAGATCGACCGCGGCTTGGTCGAGGGGCCGGGCCGCCGCCCGCTCTTCGAGCACGAGCGAGGCCTGCGCCCCCCACCAGCCATCGGCATGCCGCACCAGCCTGGCGAGTTCGGCATCGGCCATGCGGTGCAGATCGAAGCCACTGCCCTCCTGCGCCGCCGTGACGCCAGGCGGCAGCCGCGGCCCACCAGCTTCCAGGGAGCCATGGGCGAGCCTGTAGATCCGGCCGCTCTTTCGGTGCACGCCGTCGTGTTCGTGGCATTCGCCCGTGTCGCTCCAGTCGAGCACCATCACGCTGCCGTCGGGACCGCTGGCCAGTTCCATGCCGCGAAACCATTCGTCCTTCCAGAAGAAGCAGTCCGCGCCATGCCGGCCTGCGTAGCCGCTGCCCGACCGCTCCAGGATCTCCTGGTTCAGGCGGCGGCCGTGGAAATTAAGCGTGAACAGCCGGCCGCGGTAGTCGGCCGGCCAGTTCGTGCCGGCGTAGATCATGCAGCCGCTGTGGGCGTGGCCGCCGCCGAGGTCGCTCGCGCTGCCGTCCCGCGATTTCTGCCAGCCGGCGCCGGTGTCGAAGTGGAAATGGTCGGCGTGGTGATCGATCGTCTCGTAGGAGTGGGGGTTGGGATCGCCTCCGTGCATCTGCCGGAAATGGGCTCCGGGGATGATGTGCCAGAGGTGACCGTTGACGGTGTTCGTGAAAAAACCCTCCCCCTCGGCGTTCCAGTCGTGGCCCCAGGGGTTGGTCGCACCGGTGGCCACCACCTCCACGCGGCCGGTCTTCGGTGCATACCGCCAGATGCCGCCGGTCATCGGGAGCCGCCGCTCGTCGGGGCATCCCGGTTTGCCGATCCGCGCCGGACAGGAGTGGCCGCAGCGACCGTAGAGCCAGCCGTCGGGGCCGAACCTCGGCCCGTTGGCGAAGTTGTGGTAGTTGGCCTGGGCGACGTCGAAGCCGTCGAGGATCGTCTCGGCCGGGCCGTCGGGCACATCGTCGCGATCGCGGTCGGGAATGAAGAGCAGCCGCGGCGGGCAGATCAGCCAGACACCGCCGTGCCCCACCTCGATGCCGGTGAGCATCTGCACCGTGTCGGTGAACACCTTTCGCCGGTCGAGCGTGCCGTCGCCGTCGCTGTCTTCGAGGATGAGCACGCGGTCGCGGAGAGACAGGTCGAACCGCTGCGTCCGCTCCGCATACGTGTAGTTTTCGGCGACCCAGAGCCGGCCGCGGGCGTCCCAGGCCATGGCGATCGGGTTCTGCACGGCGGGCTCGGCAGCCGCGAGCGTGGCGGTAAATCCCGGGGGCAGCGCAATCGTGGCGGCCGCCTCGGCGGCGGGCATGGGGCTGCCCCGTTCGGCGGGCTCGCTGTCGCGGGGCTCTGGAAAGGGATCGGCAGCCGTCGCGCCCGCCACCAGCAAGGCACACGCCAAGAGCAGCGAGCAGGCGACGACAGAAATTGAAAATCGTCGATCAATCATGCCCATGCTCATCATGATAGCGGCTGATCGGCCGGCGTCCTCCCGGCCGTGCCTAGGTCAGGCGGGCGCGACCGTGTCGATCTTCGCGGCCAAAATAAAATCGTTTTCGGAGAGGCCGCCGATGGCGTGCGTGTAGATTTCGATCCACAGCCGCCGGTAGCCCTCGAGGTGCAGGTCGGGATGGTGCTGTTCCCGCTCGGCCAGGGCGGCGACGTTGTTGAGCAGCTTGACGCAGTCGCGGAAGTTCCGCAGTTCGAGGTCGCGGCGGATCCGCGTGCCGTCGTGCGTGAGCCGCCAGCCGGGCAGGTTTGCCAGTTGGGCCTCCGCTTCGGCGTGGGAATACTTGGGCACGCCCCCTTCGCAGGGCACGCACTTCTTGGCGGTGAGATCGCAGGCGGCCTGGGGCGACAGCATCGGTGGGCTCCTTGGACGACGAAGCGGAATACGGTTCGGGAAATGCGGCTGGAGGCTTGCAGAATAGCATGCT
>JBIIYN010000446.1:0-4035 GCA_044346795.1 Pirellulales bacterium | reverse complement strand
GAAGACGGTCATGATTGGCGAAGTCTGCGGCGACACCGCCGAGTTCGCGTGGTTGCGCGGCGAGACGTCGTGGATCACGCCATCGGTAACTGCCGAGGCGACGCCCACTGCCGGGACCCCGATGGCGATCACGAAGGTCATGGGCCGCAATGTGAGCTCGACGCCCGGCACGACGGGGGCTTTCTACTCGGCTACGGAGGCGCAGGGGCTGGGTAGCTTCCACACGGGCAACCTGGTGCTCCATTGCTATGGCGACGGCCACACATCTGCGATTGTGGCCGATGTGACCCCTGCAGTTTTGGGCGCCATCTACACCCGCAGCGCAGGCGAGACGGTCGCAGATCTGCCGTGACGCCGAAAAAATCGGTTGCAGCTGCCAGAAAAACCGGTGGGCAGGCCACGAACGGCCTGCCCACCGGCGTTCTGTGGCGGTAAGGCACCACCGCACCGGCGCCCAGACGGCCGCTGCCTGAAAGAGCGTCTCCACACGAGAAACATGGCTGTAGGATAGGCCGCAGGATCGTTAGAATGGGCAGAAATTTTGTGACGGCGTCGAACCGGCCCATTGACGGAGCCGTAAAGGGTGGGTAACAATTGTTAAAACGTGGGGTGGACTCCCGGTCCCTCAAGTCGATTCGGTGCCAGTCGATGCAGAGGCTGCCTGGATTCAGTGGCTGCCCGAGAATTGGGGTGATTTCCCACGTATCGGTTCTTTTGTGTCGATTGGGATTTTTATAGTTTCTTTTCCCTCATGCCCTTCCATCGGTGGAGGAATCTCATGACGATTTCGAAGGATCGCGAGGGTTTCACCCTCGTGGAACTGCTGGTGGTGATCGCCATCATCGGCACGCTGATTGGCCTGCTGTTGCCGGCCGTCCAGCAGGCTCGTGAAGCTGCCCGTGTCGGCACCTGCACCAACAACATCAAGCAGTTGGGGCTGGCCTGCCTGAATTACGAAAGCACTCGGAAGCGGCTGCCGGCGGCCAACGACCGGTCTGCCGTCGGTATCAACGGCTGGAGCTGGATCGTGCACGTCCTGCCGTTCATCGAGGAAGTGAATCTCTACAACACCTTGTCGAGCAGCACCGGACGGTTCTCTCGGGACTGGACCGAGGCCGCTGCCGGAACCATCGGCGACGAGGCACTGCCGCAGCTTGTCTGCCCCAGTTCGTTGTTGGGCAATCCCTCCGCAGGCACGTCCGGCTGCCAAGGGTTGACCAACTACAAGGGCTGTGCGGGTGTCGGCATCATTGCTGCCCAGCAACCCGCCAGCACCGATGATCGCGGCGGCGGCCTGCTCACAAAGCATGTCTGGACGCAGGAGCCCACGCGCCGTGGGAACATGTCGTACAGCGGTATCGACGTTCGCCAGGCGACCGACGGCCTGTCGAAGACCGTGATGATCGGTGAGGTGTGTGGTGGCGGTACCGGTACAGCTGCCGCAAACGACGACTACTACTC
Source organism: Pirellulales bacterium (assembly GCA_044346795.1). GTDB lineage: Bacteria > Planctomycetota > Planctomycetia > Pirellulales > UBA1268 > CAMCQY01. Next base: position 2,574 of record JBIIYN010000446.1, on the reverse strand, counting down.
GTGGGCCCGGGGTCAGTCGGCCTGGATTACGCCGAGCCTCACAACGATTTCCACTGCGGCCACAGCCTTCCCGATCGTTAAGATCATGGGCCGCAACGTGAGCGCCACGTCGACGCCATCGCCCGGCACGACCGGTGCTTTCTATCAGGCCAGTCAGAACCATCAGGGCCTGGGCAGCTTCCACTCGGGCAACCTCGTGCTCCATGCCTATGGCGACGGCCGCACCTCGGCCATCAGCGCGGATGTGAACGTGGCCGTGCTGGCCGCGATCTACTCGCGGAGCAACAACGAACTGTTGGCGGAGCTTCCATGAGCCTGACTCTGCCAGCTTGTTCCAGGCTACTGGCTGACATGCTGTCGATTGGGATTCTTATAGTTTCTTTTCCCTCATTCCCTTCCATAGGTGGAGGAATCTCATGACGATTTCGAAGGAGCGCGAGGGTTTCACCCTCGTGGAACTGCTGGTGGTGATCGCCATCATCGGCACGCTGGTTGGCCTGCTGTTGCCGGCCGTCCAGATGGCTCGTGAAGCTGCCCGTCGCAGCGCCTGCACCAACAATACCAAGCAGTTGGGGCTGGCCTGCCTGAATTACGAGAGCGCCCGGAAGCGTCTGCCGGCGACCAACGACCGGTCTGTGGTTGGTACCAATGGCTGGAGCTGGATCGTGCACATCCTGCCGTTCATCGAGGAAGTGAATCTCTACAACGACTTGTCGAGCAGCACCGGACGGTTCTCTCAGAACTGGACTACGGCGGCTGCCGGAGCCAACGGCAACATCGCACTGCCGCAGCTCGTCTGCCCCAGTTCGACGTTGGTCAATCCCACCGCAGGCACGTCCGGCTGCCGAGGGTTGACCAACTACAAGGGCTGTGCGGGTGTCGGCATCATTGCTAACCAGGAACCCGTCAGCACCGATGATCGCGGCGGTGGTATGCTCACGAAGCACATCTGGTCCACCGATGAGACCGCGCTTCGTGTGAACACCGCGTACGAAGGTATCGACTTCAGTCAGGTGTCCGACGGCCTGTCGAAGACCGTGATGATCGGTGAGGTGTGTGGTGGTGGTGCCGGTGGAACGGCTGCCAACAACGACGATTACTACTCGTGGGCCCGGGGCCAGTCGGCCTGGATTACGCCGAGCACCACATCGATTTCCGCTCCGGCCACAGCCTTCGCGATCTCTAAGATCATGGGCCGCAACGTGAACACCACGGCGTCGCCGACGGCCGGCACGACCGGTAATTTCTATCAGTCCAGCCAGAACCAGCAGGGCCTGGGCAGCTTCCACACGGGCAACCTCGTGCTCCATGCCTATGGCGACGGCCACACCTCGGCCATCGGCGCGGACGTGGCGGTGGCCGTGCTGGCCGCGATCTACTCGCGGAGCAACGGCGAAGTGGTCGTGGAGCTTCCGTGAGCCTGAACCTGTCAGCCTCTTCCAGGCTACTGGCTGACATGCTGTCAGTGACGTAGCCCGGCCAAGTGGAATCCAAAGGCCGCGGCCGGGAGTGATCCCGGCCGCGGTTTTTTGTTTCGCTGGATCCGTTTGACGAGCAAGCCGACGAGTGGGGCAGAGCCCGGGCGGGGGCGTTTTCCTGGCGAGTTCGTTATTTTTCACTCCGGAGCAAACCCTGCTGTTGACGGCGGCGTATACATCGTTAGAATCGATTTTGAGAGTCGGTCGGGAACGTCCCTCGAAATCATCCTTGGCACCACAGTCCTTGGAAAAGTTTCTTGATCCTCTTCGCCATTTCGGCTGTCAGGCGGTCATCCGCAGGGTCGGCCAAAACGTGAGGGGTGGGGGCATGATCGCGGTCGGCTCTGCTGAGTTTGCTTGCGGTTCGACGTTTTTTCATAGTTTCTTTTCTCTCAATGCCCTTTGATGGGTGGAGGAATCTCATGACGATTTCGAAGAAGCGCGAGGGTTTCACCCTCGTGGAACTGCTGGTGGTGATCGCCATCATCGGCACGCTGGTTGGCCTGCTGTTGCCGGCCGTCCAGCAGGCTCGTGAAGCTGCCCGTCGCAGCGCCTGCACCAACAACACCAAGCAGTTGGGGCTGGCCTGCCTGAATTACGAGAGCACCCGGAAGCGTCTGCCGGCGGCCAACGACCGGTCTGCCGCCAGTACCAACGGCTGGAGCTGGATCGTGCACGTCCTGCCGTTCGTCGAGGAAGTGAATCTCTACAACTCGCTGTCGAGCGGCACGGGGCGGTTCTCGGCCGACTATTCGGCCCTGGCCGGCGGGCAAACTGCCTTGCCGCAGCTTGTCTGTCCGAGTTCGACGTTGGTCAACCCGCCCTCCGCCGGGGCCCTGGCTATCACGAACTACAAGGGCGCCGCTGGCATCGGGATGTCGGCTACTGCCTATGAACCGGTCAGCACGGATTCGGCCGGCGGCGGCCTGCTCACGAAGCATATCTGGACGAATGAGCCCACGCGTCGCGCCAACACGTCGTATAGCGGCATCGACCTGCGGCAGTCGTCGGATGGCCTGTCGAAGACGGTCATGATTGGCGAAGTCTGCGGCGACACCGCCGAGTTCGCGTGGTTGCGCGGCGAGACGTCGTGGAT
>JBIIYN010000077.1:0-13556 GCA_044346795.1 Pirellulales bacterium | reverse complement strand
GCACAGTGGCGATGACGCGGTCGATGAGTTTCGTGCGGTCGTAGACGACCTTGGCCTCGACCCCTTCCGGCAGCGTGTCGAGAAGCTTCTCGAAACGGTCGCGGAGCCGGGTCGTGACGGCGTAGCTGTTTTCCCCCATGAGCATGAAGCCGAGGCCCAGCACCACCTCCCCCGCGCCGCCGTAGGTGACGGCCCCCTTGCGGATCTCGTGGCCGATCACCACCTCGCCCACGTCGCGGATGCGGATCGGCACGCCGTCGCTCGACGCGATCACGATCCGCTGGATCTGCTCGATGTCGACGGTCCGCCCCACGCCGTAGACGAGCACCGCGTCGCCGGTGCGGTCGATCGAACCGCCGCCGACGTTGAAGTTGTTCCGCGGCACCGCCTCCACGACCTGGTCGAACGAGAGGTCGTACTTGCGGAGCAGGGCGGGATCGACCCGGATCTGATACTGCTTGTTGAGGCCTCCCCAGGCGTTCACCTCGGCCGTGCCCGGCACGCTCCGCAGGGCCGGCTTCAGCGTCCACTCCTGCAGGGTCTTCACGTCGGTGAGGCTCATGCCCTCCTCGCCATTCCTGGCGGGCCGCGGCACGAGCAGGTAGTGGAACACTTCGCCGAGGCCCGTCGACACCGGCCCCATCTCCGGCCGCTCCACGCCCGGCGGCACGCTCACCGTGCCGAGCCGCTCGTTGATCAACTGCCGCGCGAAGTAGATGTCGGTGCCGTCGCGGAACGTGACGATCACGACCGAGAGCCCGAACATGCTGGCGCTGCGGATCCCCTCCAGCCCCGGCATCCCGCCCATGGCGAGTTCCACCGGAAACGTGATCTGCCGCTCGATCTCCTCGGCCACCATGCCCGGGGCCACGGTGTTGATCTGCACCTGCACCGGCGTCGTGTCGGGAAAGGCGTCGATCACGAGGCTGTTCACGGCCACCCAGCCGACGAGGCACGTGATCGCCGCCCCGGCGAGAACCGCGACCCGGTGCGACAGCGACCAGGAGATGATGGATTCGAGCATGAAACCTCTCTAGTTATCCGTTCTCAGGAATCGCCGTTGTTTGCACAGTTCGACACTGAACCACGGCATGAGCAATGATGCTGAGGAGCCGGTCGGAGGCACGCGCAGAAGCCGGTGAATGCTGCGACTCACGAACGACTCTCTATCGCACGGGAGCCTCCTGAAGCAGAATCCGCCGGCGCCGAGCATGCCGCAGACCGGCGAACCTGACTTCACGCCGGGCTCGGCCCTCCAGGCCGCCCCGGCTTTGCCGACATCCGTCGGCTGGTGCTGCCCCGGCCCTCCGGGCCTGGCGCAATGCAATCTCCTCTCCGATGCTGAGGAGCCGGTCGGAGGCACGCGCAGAAGCCGGTGCATTCTGCGACTCACGAATGATCCGCCATCGCACGGGAGCCTCCTGAAGCAGAATCCGCCGGCGCCGAGCATGCCGCAGACCGGCGAACCTATGCGTGCAACGCTCTGCGGCTGGTCGATGTTTCCATACGAGCGTCACAGCTCACCAGCTTCCATCCGCTCGAGCAGGATCTGGCTCTTGAGCACATGGCTGCCGGCGCCGACGACGTGCGTGGGGGGCGGGCCGCCGGCGAATTCGCCCACGATCTCGACCGAGTCGCCCTGCTGCACGCCGGGCCTGACCGGCCGGGCCGTGAACGACCGCTCGCCTTCCGGCACGAACACCACCCAGCGGCTCCCGTCCCACTGCACGCTGCTCTTGGGCACGACGATCGCCGTGCCACGGCGGTCGACCTCGATCCTCCCGCTGCCGAAGGTGTTGGCCCGCAGGCCCGCGAGGGCGCGGTCGGCGGAAGGTGCCGCCTTGCCGCCCTTGCCGTTCGAGATCTCCGCCCGCACCTCGAGCGTGCGGGTCTCCTCGTTCACCTCCGTGCTGATCCAGGCGACGCGGCTCTCGTATTCGTCGGTCGAGCCGTCGGGGCGGAAGCGCACCCGCTGGCCGAGGGCCACCCGGCCGGCGTCCTCCTTGCTCACGTTGAGCACGACCCACATCGTGGAGACGTCGGCGACCTCGAAGATCGGCTCGGCGGGATCGATCACCTCGCCCACCACCGCGTCGCGGCCGATCACGATGCCGTCGAAGGGGGCGTAGAGCGGCAGGAGGTTCGAGGTGACGAGGCCTCGGTCGACCGTGGCGAAGAGCGAGGCCGGCAGGCCCGCCGTGCGGATCTTCGCGGCCCGTGCGGCGTCGTCGAGCGGCTCGTAGTCGGCGATCGACACGTCGAGCCCGAGATTCACGAGCGCCTGCTCGGCGTTCGTAAGGTGGTTGCGGGCCTCTCGAACCGCCGACTTCGCCTCGCGGAGCTGGCGGCCCATAACGGCCCCCTTCACCTCCTCGAGGATCGCGAGCTGCTCGCGACGGGCCTCGTGGGCGACCAGCGCGTTCAAAAACTCGGCCTTGAGACTGCCCACGTCGCGGCTTTCGATGACGAGCAGCACGTCTCCTTTCTTGACGGAGTCGCCGAGGTGCTTCTCGACCCGCCAGACGCTGCCCGGCACGCGGGCGGAGAGCTGGGCGATCTGCTGCTGGTCGTACTGCACGACACCGCTGGCGACCAGTTCGCTCACCATCGGCCGCTGCTCGACGGGCACCAGTTCGATGCCCGTGCGGTCGAGCGCCTCCTGTGACTTGAAGCGGATCGCGCCGGCCTGACCGGCGTCGGCATGCTCCTGCCCGGCCGCGTCGGCCGCCACCACTTCCGCGGCGTCGTGCGCGGAAGCATGGCCGGCCTCGCCATCATGATCGTCGGCATGGCCTGCCGCGGCATGGCCCGCATCATGGCCGCCGAGGCCGAACGTCCAGTGCGTGGCATGACCAAACCAGCCGACGGCGGCGAGCGCGGCGGTGGTCACGATCGAAAGCGTCCAACTGGCGAGTGCCGCCATGATCTCGACACGGGTGATGCGGGCACGCTGCGGGCGCGGAGGCATGGAGGAATTTCTCCGGGAGGGGCGGGTGGGTTACGGAAGCGGCGAGGCGCGCGGGCACCGGCGCAGCCGATCGGCGTTCCCGGGGTGCGACCCGAGAAGCATCACGTCAGCTCCGCCCGAGCCTTCGTGAGCCGATTGGTATTGCGGTGATCTGGAGGGTCGTAAAGAAGGTTGGAGGGATCGAAACCGAATTCAAAACACGTTCGATGACTCAACGGACCAAAGAACCGACCGGTGGACGGACGCTGCCCTGGCAACCCGGGGGCAAGCAACCGACCATCGCCCCGACCGCGTCCAGAATCGCCGTCGGAGAAACCTGTCGTTCCGGTAAGCTTATTATGGTCCGGCCGCGAAACCTGTCCAGTGCTCGTTGTCGGTTTTTCCCGGCAGGGCTAAACTTCAAGGGTCAGGAGAGAGTCGAAAGACCGCCGAAGGCCGAACGCTCAGGCAAAAGTACTGACTACCGCACTGTTGGAGAGTGGTTCGGGCCCTTCGGGATCCGGGCCCACCGAAGGGGCAACCCGTGGGCGCGGCCCGCGGCGAATCTCTCAGGTCCAAGGACAACAGGGTTCCCGGTGGAGGCCGCACGCTCCGCCGGAAAAACCGTCGTCTTTGGAGCGTTTTCATGCCCTCCCCCGCCGCCTCGGCTTCCGTCGCCTCCCACTCGCCGACAGACGCCTCTTCCGACCGCCGTTCGGCCCTGCCGTTCGCGGTCCTCGAAAACCCGGCCGAGTTCCGGGCCCGGCACATCGGCCTCGACGCCGCCGACGAGCGGCACATGCTCGACTCGATCGGCGAGTCGTCGTGCCAGTCGCTCGTCGAGGGGATCGTGCCCGCGAGCATCGCCCGGCGCGGGGCCATGAACCTGCCGCCGGCCATCTCCGAGGCGGCGGCCCTCGCGGAGCTCCGGGCAATCGCCTCCAGGAACAAGCTGCTCAAGAGCTTCATCGGCCAGGGCTACCACGGCACCCACACGCCCGGCGTGATCCTCCGCAACATCCTGGAAAACCCCGCCTGGTACACCGCCTACACGCCCTACCAGGCGGAGATCAGCCAGGGCCGCATGGAGGCGCTCGTCAACTTCCAGACGATGGTCTGCGAACTCACGGGCATGCCGATCGCGAATGCGTCGCTGCTCGACGAGGCCACCGCGGCGGCCGAGGCGATGACGCTGGCCCGGCGGACCGCGACGAGCACGAGCAAGGTGTTTCTGGCCGACGGCCGCTGCCATCCGCAGACGCTCGAGGTGCTCCAGACGCGGGCCCGGCCGCTCGGCATCGAGGTCGTGATCGGCAGCGTGGGCGACCTGCTCGCCGACCACGACTGCTTCGGCGCGCTCGTGCAGTATCCCGCGACCGATGGCGAGATCGCGGATGGACGGGGCCTCGCCGAACGGGCCCACGCCCGGCAGGCGGTGCTCTGCGTGGCGGCCGACATCCTCGCGCTCACGCTGCTCGTGCCGCCCGGTGAGTGGGGGGCCGACATCGTCCTCGGCAGCACGCAGCGGTTCGGCATGCCGATGGGCTGCGGCGGACCGCACGCCGCCTTCTTCGCCTGCCGCGACGAGTTCAAGCGGTCGCTGCCCGGCCGGCTCGTGGGCGTGAGCGTCGATGCGGAGGGCCGGCCCGCCTACCGGCTGGCGCTGCAGACCCGCGAGCAGCACATCCGCCGCGAGAAGGCCACCTCCAACATCTGCACGGCGCAGGTGCTGCCCGCCGTGGTGGCGAGCATGTATGCCGTCTACCATGGGCCTGCGGGGCTCACGCGGATCGCCCAGCGGATCGCGGCCTACACCGCGGCGCTCGCCGACGGCCTCACCCGGCTCGGCGTGAAAGTGAGAAACGATCACGCCTTCGACACGCTCTCCCTCGACACGGGCGACCGCACCGCGAGAGTCGCCGCGCGGGCCCGCGAACTGGGGATGAACCTGCGGACGATCGACGCCCGCACGCTCGCGATCGCCCTCGACGAGACGACCACCCGCGAGGATCTCGCGCAGCTCTGGGAGGTGTTCGCGGCGCCGGGGCAGCGGCTACCCGACGTCGCCGAGTACGAGCGGGGCATCGAGCCCCTGATTCCGGCGAGCCTGCGGCGGACGAGCGGCTTCCTCACGCATCCGGTCTTCAACGCGCACTCGAGCGAAACCTCGATGCTCCGCTACATCCGGCATTTGAGCGACCGCGATCTCGCGCTCGACCGCAGCATGATCCCGCTGGGCAGCTGCACGATGAAGCTCAACGCCACGAGCGAGATGATCCCGATCACCTGGCCCGAGTTCGCGCACGTGCATCCCTTCGCCCCCGCCGACCAGCTCGAGGGCTATTGGCTCCTCGAGCGGCAGCTCCGCGACTGGCTCTGCGAGGCCACCGGCTATGCAGGCATCAGCCTGCAGCCCAACGCCGGCAGCCAGGGGGAATACGCGGGCCTGCTCGTGATTCAGGCCTGGCAGCGGGCCCGCGGCCAGGGCCACCGCACGATCTGCCTGATCCCGTCGTCAGCCCACGGCACGAATCCCGCCAGCGCCCAGATGGCGGGGATGGAGGTGGTGGTCACGGCCTGCGACCAGCAGGGCAACGTCGACATGGCCGACCTCCGCGCCAAGTGCGAGCAGTACAGCGACCGGCTCACGGCCGTGATGATCACCTACCCGAGCACGCACGGCGTGTTCGAGACGCAGGTGCGCGAGCTCTGCGAGATCGTGCATCGGCACGGCGGCCGCGTCTACGTCGACGGCGCCAACATGAACGCGCTTGTCGGCGTGGCGGCGCCGGGTGAATTCGGCGGCGACGTGAGCCACCTGAACCTGCACAAGACCTTCTGCATCCCACACGGCGGCGGCGGCCCGGGCGTGGGCCCGGTCTGCGTGGTGGAGGATCTCGTGCCCTTTCTGCCGGGCCACGCCACGGCGGGCCTGCCGACGGGCGACGTGGGCGCGGTCTCGGCCGCGCCCTTGGGCAATGCCGCGGTGCTGCCGATCAGCTGGATGTATTGCCGGATGATGGGGCCTGAGGGCCTCAGGCGGGCCACCGAGGCGGCCATCCTCGCCGCCAACTACGTGAGCAGCCGGCTCCGCGGCCACTATCCCACGCTCTACACGAGCACGAACGGCCGCGTGGCCCACGAGTGCATCCTCGACCTGCGGCCGCTGAAGGAGACGAGCGGCATCACCGCCGAGGACGTGGCGAAGCGGCTGATCGACTATGGCTTCCACGCCCCCACGCTCAGCTTCCCGGTGCCGGGCACGCTGATGGTGGAGCCGACGGAAAGCGAGCCCCTGGCCGAGCTCGACCGGTTCATCGCGGCGATGATCGCGATCCGCCAGGAGATCCGGCGGGTCGAGGACGGGGACTGGCCGCGGGACACCAACCCGCTCAAGCACGCCCCGCACACGGCGGCCGTGGTGGCCGACGACGGCTGGGACCGCCCCTATTCCCGCGAGGTGGCGGCGTTTCCGCAGGCCGCACTCAAGCGGGGCAAGTACTGGCCGCCGGTGGGCCGGGTGGACAACGTCCACGGCGACCGCAACCTCTTCTGCAGCTGCGTCCCCGTGTCGGCCTACGAGTGACACCGTGGGAGTGACGAGGGGGGTCGGTCGTGCCGCGGCGGGCCGATGATCGATGCCGGCCGTCATACCGCCCCATGAGCGGCCACTCGCGCTACGACACGAGCCATTCCGTTTCATGGTAAAATTAATCCATGGACCCCGCACCTCTTCGCTCGAACGATCCGTCCGAGAATGCGGCCGACCGAGCCGACACCGATCGGTCGGAGTGGCCCGTGTGGGTCGGCCGGGTCGGTGGTCCGGAGCCCAAGGCCGATTACTCGCATCTCTCCCCGTCCGATCGGATCGAGTTGTGCTGGGAAGTGACGAAGCAGGCCTGGTCACTCACGGGAGCGCCGCCCGATGAATCCACATTTTGTCGAGATTCTGAAAGCGTTTCGAGACGAGGCCGTTGAGTTCCTCGTCATCGGCGCTCATGCACTGGCAGCCCACGGCCACGTGCGTGCCACGCTCGACATCGATCTGTGGGTGAACCCCACGCCCGACAATGCGGGCCGCACGTGGCGGGCCTTGCAGCGTTTTCGGGCGCCGCTGTCCAAGATGCGCGTCGAAGATTTCGCGGAGCCCGAGGTCCTCTACCAGATCGGTCTGCCGCCGAGCCGCATCGACATCATGACGAGCGTCACGGGTCTGGAATTTGACGCGGCTTGGCCGAACGGGATCACAGCGAAGTTTGGCGACGTGGCGGCGCCCGTGCTTGGGCTCGATGACATGCGCAAAGCAAAACGTGCTGCAGGCCGACTCAAGGATCTCGCCGACCTCGAAGAACTCGGCTGAGAGGCATGCCCCGGGTCGATGCCCGTCACGGGCCCGGCTGGCCGGAACGCACGAGGAACGCGAGCAGGTCGTCGTCGCCGTCGGCCAACTCGGCAGCCACGTCGGCGGGGAGTCGTTCGTCACCCGGCGCCGCAGCCACATGCCGCCGCGGGATATCATCGATAAAAGGGCGAGCGGCTGCCCGCGACCGGTCGCACCGGTCCTGCGGGTCGGAAGGCCCGGCGGGCCGGTGGGCGGATCGTTTTCCGAGGATTTCCAAAAAATCGCCGTGACACGCGGCGGGGGAGGGGCAACTCATCGGATGAAGGGCCGGTCCGGCGGTGGATGCGGCCTCCCGAAACTCGAAACGCTTGTTCGAAAGGTTGGTTGTTCCATGGATCCCCAGATCATCAGTTGGATCGTGAGCCTGATTGCCGGTGGTGCCGGTGGCAATATCGTCGGCGCGCTGCTCAAGAACCGGAATCTCGGCCCGCTCCTCAACACGGTGCTCGGCGTCGCCGGCGGCGGCCTCGGCGGCAGCGAGAGCCTCGCCGGCACCGGCGGCGTCTCGGCCCTGGTCGGCGCCCTGTTGCCGCTCATCGTCAGCTATCTCAAGAAGCCGGCGCAGGCCTGATCGTTCTCGAAAGCCACATCGACTGCACGGTCGGGGGGGCGGCATGCCCCCCGGCCGTCACTTTTTAAAACCGCCGGACGCGTAGCCGGGTCGCGCCGCGGTCGCGGGCACACTTGACGAGGCCGACGCACGGCAATGTTGTCACCCACATGAAGACAACCATCGATAATGCCGATGATCTCCTGCTCCGGGCCAAGCAGGAGGCCCGGTCTTCCCAGACCACGCTCCGCAGCCTGATCGAAGAGGGGCTTCGCGAGGTGCTCGGCCGTGCCGCCGCGGCGAAGCGCAGGCCGATCAAGCCCGACACCTTCCGCGGCAAAGGCTTGCAGCGGGAATTCAGCGGCAAAGGCTGGGACGCGATTCGCGACGCCATCTACGGAAGCTGAGCACGGGGACCGATGATCGCGATCGATACGAACCTGCTCGTCTCCGGGCTACCTCGACAAGCTTGAGACTTTGTGCGTGCAGGCCAGGATCGCCGGCGGTAAGCTCCACGACGCGCGGATCGCGGCCGTCTGCCTGAACCACGGCGTCGACGAACTCTGGACCGCCGACCGGGATTTCTCGCTGTTCCCGGGGCTCAAGACACGAAACCCGCTGCTCGTCAGCTGATCGTCCCCGGTCAGATCTTGTAGCGGTCGCGGCCGGTGTCGGGCTTCACGCCCTCGGGCGTCTCGTCGCTCGCGATGTCGAACCACTCCGGCTTGAACTCGATGCGGGCCTGCGTCTCGGGATTCGCCAGCGCGATGTTGCTCACCAGCGCGATCACCGCGTCGGCGATCGCCACCTCCGGCTTGCACCGCGGCTGGTTCTCGGGCGACGGATTGCGGATGCACCAGGCCCAGTGCTCCATCTCCTCGGTGTAGCCGCGGGACGGGGGAGCCCCGTCGCCGCCGGCCTTGCCGCCCGCCGCCGGCCCGCCGCCGCCGCCGCCGCCGCTCTCCGTGGTGTCGAGCGTGGGGGCGCCGTCCTTGCCCTTGGCGACGGTCACGCGGGTGTCCTTCGCCGAGCCCTTGTAGAGCATCACTTCCTGCTCCCGCTCGAGCACGAGCGTGCCCTTCGTGCCCAACACCACCTCGCCATACTCGCCGAAGCCGTTGCCGTTGATCGACGAATAGGTGACCACGATCTTCTTGTTCTTGTCCTGCTCGTAGCCCGGGGCGGGATACTCGTACATGCAGTAGACGTGGTCGTCGATCTCGCGGTCGGCCGGGAAGATGCTGCGGTTGCCGACGGCCGTGACCGTGAGCGGCTTCACCTTCTTCCCCTCGCCGTGCATCGCCGAGACGAAGATGCCCGCCGCGTCGAGTTGGTGGCTGCCGAGCTCCGCCATCAGGCCGCCGCCGGTGCGGTTCCAGAGCCGCCAGCGGATGAGCTCCTCCATCGGCGCGCGGGTGCTGCCGTCGCCGAGCGTCATCGGCGTGTAGCCATACTTCGCGGCATCGACCACCTTGTCGGAGATCTGGGCCTCGAGCTGGGCGATCCGCTTCGTCAGGCCGGCGATGTCGGCCGGCTTGGCCGATTCGAGGTCCTTCTTCCAGCCGGCCAGCTTCTTCACGAGCGAGGCGTCGTCGGGCATCGGCGGCTTCCAGCTGTCGTTGCCGGGAAGATTCCCGCGGTGCCACTGGGCCCGGATCGAGTGCAGGTCGCCGAGCAGGCGGGCCTTGCCGATCGTGTGCACGGCGTTGTCGTAGAGCACGCTGTAGTGCCGCTGGTGGCCGGTGGCGAGGATCTTGCCCGTCTCCCGCGACACGCGGCCCATCTCCTTGCACTCGTGGATCGAGTGGCCCATCAGCTTTTCGGTGAGCACGTGCTTGCCGGCCCGCATCGCCTTGACCGCCGCCTCGGCATGGAGGTGGAGGGGCAGGGCGATGACCACGGCCTCGATATCGTCGTCGGCCAGCAGTTCCTCGTAGGCCCCGTAGATCTTCACATGCTTGCGGGCCTCGTCCTCGCTCGACCACTTGTACTTCGCCATCAGGCCCGGGCGGGCCACGTAGGCACTCGGGCTCGAGACGTCGCCGTGGAAGGCGCGGAAGACGTTGTAGGGGCGGACGTCGGCGATCGCGACGACGTTCAGATAGTCGGGATTGTGGGCGCCCAGGAGCACGCTGCCCTCGTCGCCCGTGCCCAGCACGCCCACGCGGAGCGGGTTGCCCACGCTCTTGCCGTAGCCGAAGTAGATCGATCCGAGGCCCGCGCCCGTGGCGAGGCCCGCCGCGAGCGTGCCGGTGAGGAAGTCCCGCCGCGTGATGCTCACCGCGTCGGCGAAATTCTCCTTGCCGATCGTCTTCTGGGCTTCTGAAAGATTCATCGCAACACCTCTCTCAAACGGGCGTCAGTCGCGGGATTCGGTCCGGCAGCAGCCGGCCAGGGGACAGAAGTTGCCGAGCCATCGGCCGAGAAAAAAATCGAGGCCGCTCCAGCCGCCGGTCGGCAGGCTTGCGAGCGCCAGGAGGGCGGCCACTTCCACCCACTGGTTATACGTAGCCTGCGCCCCGGGCACCCAGAACGGCTGCGAGGCGATCACGCTGGCCAGGAAGCAGACGCCTCCCATGGCGTTGAATTTCACGAGCACGCCGAGCACCAGGCAGGCCCCGATCGTGACGAGCGACCAGCTCACGAAGCGATCCGCCTTCCAGAGCGGGGTCTGGCCGGCAGAAGCCGCCAGCCGGAGCCGTTCGGCCGGGGACCGCGGCTCGTCCCACTCGGCGACGAGCTTCGTGCCGATCGCGTCGGCATCCTTCATCCAGCCGGCGGCCTGACCGGCCAGCTCCCGCCGCTTCTTGGCCACGCGCTCGCGGGCGAAGGGGATCTGGGCCGCCGCCCGCGACCGCTCCATGGTCGCCAGCCGCTCGATTTCGAGCCGGTAGGCGGAAAGGTCGTCGCTCAGGTCGGCCACGAGATCGTCGAGTTCCGTCGCGGCGGCGGCGAGCCGTTCTTCGGCGGCGGCCCGGCCGGCGGCGTCGAGCGGCAGGAGTTTCTCCCGGTCGGCCAGCTGCTTTTTCCAATCGGCCAGCACGCTCGCCTTCCACTCGGCGGCGGCCTCGGCGGCCGGCCGGCCGTCGGCCTTGCCGAGCGTCTTCGACCAGCTGCCCGTCTCCGGAAGGGAGCCGCGGAAGAGTTCGGCCAGCGGCCCCACCGCCGCCTTCCGAAACCCGGCGCTCGACCAGTCGGGATCCCGGAGATGGCTCAGGCCCTCCAGGAAAAAATGCATCCCCACGACGATTCGCAGGAAGGCGAGGGCGGCGACGGCGAGCAGCTTGGAACGCATGGTGTGGTGTGGAAGATCGGCTGTTCGGGAGGGAAAGGCCGATCATTTCCGGCCGATCCCGTCGATGTCTCCCTCCGTATTGAACCCCAGAAAACCAGCCTCGGCAAGCCATCGGACGAGCGCGACGGCCGATCCACACCGACCGCGGCCGGGGTTCGACTTGTCAATTCGAGCCCCGCCCGGCGAAAACCGTAGTCATGCGCATCGTCCTCTGCTACCCCGTCGAGTCACGCCACCTTGCCCAGATTCAGGCGGTCGTACCCCAGGCCGAACTGGTCGATGCCGGCCAGGAACGGGTGGCGGCCGAACTGCCCACGGCCGACATCTTCTGCGGCCACCCGAAGGTCCCGGTGCCTTGGGACGCGGTCGTGAAGGGGGGCAGGCTTCGGTGGATCCAGTCGTCGGCCGCCGGCCTCGACCATTGCCTGGTGCCGGTGGTGGTCGGCTCCGACATCACCGTGACGAGCGCCTCGGGCGTGCTGGCCGACCAGGTCGCCGAGCACGGCCTGGGCCTCGCGATCGCCTGCACGCGGCGGATTCCGCTCTTTCTGGCCCAGCAGCACAGGCAGGAGTTCGTCCGCCGCCCCACCCGCGACCTCACCGACGCCACCGTCGGCATCGTGGGCCTGGGCGGGGTGGGCCGCCGGCTCGTGGAGGTGCTCGCCCCCTTCCGGGTGCGGATCCTCGCCACCGACTACTTTCCCGTCCGCAAGCCGGCCGCGGTCGAACGGCTCGGCGGCCCCGAAACCCTCCCCGACGTGCTCGCGGCGGCCGACATCCTCTTTCTCTGCGCCCCCCTCACGCCGCAGACCCGCGGCATGATCGACGCAGCCGCGATCGCCCGCATGAAGCCCGGTGCGATCCTCGTCAACATGGCCCGCGGGCCGCTCGTCGATGAAAACGCACTCGTCGACGCGCTCGAAAGCGGCCACCTCGATTCCGCCGCGGTGGACGTGACGCCCGTCGAGCCGCCGCCGCCGGAAAGCCGCCTCTGGCGGGCCCCGCGGCTTTTGATCACGCCGCACGTGGCCGGGCAGTCGGCCCGCCGAATCGATGCGATGACCGATTTTTTCTGCGACAATCTCTCTCGATACCTCGCAGGCAGGCCGCTGCGAAACCTGGTCGACAAGCGACTGGGATTTCCCGAACCGCCCGGCAGCGACGCACCTTAGCCCCACGCTTTGACCCTCACCTTGCCCCACACCCTGACCCGATGACGAGCCAACCCGACACGATGAACACCACGATCTACCAGGAAGGCCGACCCACGATCTCCGTCAGCGGGGAGGTGGGCAGCCGCTGCCCCGAGGAACTGCTCTCCCGCTACGGCGAGATCCTCGATGCGGGCCGGCTCACCTGGACCGAATACCACGCGCTCACCCGTCGCCTCGGGGCGGGAGGGCAGGGGGTGGTGTTTCTCACCGAACGCCGCGGCGCCGACAACTTCAGCCTGCCGGTGGCCCTCAAGATCTTCTCGCCGGAGCGTTACGAAACCGAGACGCATTACGACGAGGGGATGAACCGGATCGCGAAGGTGGCCTCGCGGGTGGCCCAGATCCAGCAGGACAACCTGCTCGACGTGCAGAATTTCGTGGAGCAGCGACGGATCCGCATCATGGAAATGGAGTGGATCGACGGCTTCGACCTCTCGCGGCTGCTCGCCCCGGAACTGCTCGCCCAGACCCGGGCGAGCGTGGATGACGACCGTTGGGAGCACTTGAACAACGTGATCGTGACGGCCGGCCCGCTCCAATCCCGGCTCAAGCCGGGCGTGGCGATCGCGATCATCCGCGAATGCCTGGCGGCCCTCGCGGCCCTCCATCGCGAGGGGATCGTGCACGGCGACGTGAAGAGCTCCAACATCATGGTGAAGCGGACGGGCAACGCGAAGATCATCGACATCGGCTCCGCCCTGGAACTCGACGACATGCCTCCCAACCGCACCTGCACGCCGTCCTATGCGGCCCCTGAAGTGCTCGAAGGGCGGGAAAACACGCCGCGATCCGACCTGGCGAGCCTCGGCTACGTGCTGATCGAGATGCTTGCTGGCAAGCCGCCGTTCGCCGGGCTGCAGTCTTACCGCGACCTGCTCGAAGCCAAGCGGTCGCTCGGCCAGCGGCTCCCGCAGCTGCTACCGGCCGACGTCACGTGCAACGAGCTCTTGATGAATTTCATCCGGGGGATGATCGCCTCCGACCCCGCCCGGCGGTTTCCGAGCGCGGAGGACGCCGACCTCGTGAAGGAGGGGGCCGCGAGCTTCCACCGCCAGCTGATCGTGGGCGGCCTCGCGAGCGAATACGACAACGAGATTCGGGCCTGGCTCGAACTGCTCGAGTAGAACGCTGCAGAAACGTCGCGATTG
>JBIIYN010000076.1:0-13575 GCA_044346795.1 Pirellulales bacterium | reverse complement strand
AAATGCGAAGGACATCACCACCGCGAAACTGCTCGACGTGCTCGAGGATCGGCAGATGCCCGACGTGGTGCTCTGGGTGCTCGACCGCGTGCAGGCGGATCCGGAGGCGGCCCCGGCCCTGCAGAAGGAGGTGCCCTTCCGACGGGCGACCGCCCTGGTGGCCACGAGTCGCTCGGAGTCGAATGTCGCCAGACGGGCGGAAATCTACGATCGCGCGGCGCAGGAGATCGACGCCTTTCTCAAGGCCGATCCCGCCCCCGATCGAGCCATCCAGGCCCATCTTCAGAAGGCAAACCTGTTGATCGAGCGTGGCCGGGCGAAGGTCGAGGCGGCGAAGCGGCCGGGTGAGGATGCGAAGAAGTTGCGGGCGGAGGCGCTGCCCTTCTTCGATGCCGCCATCAAGGCGTTGACCGACCCGAACCGCAAGGACAAGGCCCCCGTCACCACCGTGGCGAATGCGGAGGACGCGGTGCTCAAGCTGCTGCGGGATGTCGACGGCGAACTCAAGGATCTGCGTGGCGAGGGAAGCGGTGACAAGGGCGAAGGCGACCAGGATGCCGGCAAAGATGGGGGCAAGGATGGCGGGAAGGCTCCGGCGAAGGGAAAGAAGAAGCCCACCAGAAAACCCGGGGCGGCGCGGCGGATCGGCGAACTGGAGGAGCAGCAGGACGAACTGCGGGCGCTGCTCCTCAAGACGCGGCTGCTGATCGCCGGAGCCGTCTACGAAAAGTCACGGGCACTCGAGCCGAATTCCGAGGAATGGAAGAAGACCCTCGCCGATTCCGCCGCCCGTTACAAGCAGCTGTACGAGAATCACCGCAAGCGGGGCGCCGGACTGTTTGCGAGGTACTACGAAGGGCGGAACTACGTCGTGCTCGGCAAGCGCCAGGAGGCGCTCGCGGCGTTGGCTGACATTCGGGCGCTCGACGGGGAGGGCATCGTGCCGAGCCTGCGGGCGAAGGCGATCAATTCATCGCTCGAGTGCTGGCTCGAGGACAAGAAGTACGACGAGTTCGACGACCGGCTGCTCAAGCTGTCGCTCGCGCCGCTCGCACCCGAGCGGATCGACGGCGACTGGCTGGGCATGAAGTACCGCGCGGCGGTCCTGCTCAAGCGCCGGGCCGACGCCATCGCCGATGCCGAGAAGTCGAAGCGAACGCCGCTGCTCCGGGATGCCAAGCGGCTCGCCATGGAGGTCGTCAAGGTCAACAAGGATTTTGCCGTTGACGCCAAGGCCCTGCTGGCGGAACTGGGCAAGCAGGTCGACCTCGACGTCGCGGATGCCACGTTCGAATCGGCCATGGATTCGGCCCGGGCGACCCTGACCTCGATGCAGTCGCGGCAGGCGGAACTCAAGAAGGCCGAGGCCGCCAAGGATCCGGCCGCCATCGCAGCCGCGAAGAAGGAGGTCGCCTCCGAGCGGTCAAAGACGATCACCAGCCTTCGGAAGGCCGTGCCGCTCGCGGGCCCGGAGGATCTCGAAGGGCTCAATCAGGCCCGCTACCTGCTCACCTATCTGCTCTACGAGGATTCCCAGTTTCACGCCGCCGCCACCCTCGGAGATTTTCTCGTCGAGAGGTATCCCAACGCCAAGGGCAGCCAGCAGGCGGCACGGATCGCCATGGCCAGCTGGCAGCAGTTGCAGCGGCAGTCGGTCTCGGCCTGGGCGGACGACGCCAAGGAGAAGTGCGTGGATACCGCCGAGGTGATCATGAAGATCTGGCCCGACCGGCCGGAGGCGGCCGACGCCGCGGTGATCGCGATCGCGGCGGCGACCGAAGCTCGGGAGCCGGAGCGAATCCTCGAGATCCTGGCGACGGTGCCCCCGTCGTCGCCACGCCGTGCGGAACTGCTGCTGCGGGCCGGCGGGGCCCTGTGGCGAGAGGTCCAGGAAAAATCACGGCTCGACGAGGCCGCGAGGCCGCCGGCGACGACGCTCGCCGATTGGCGGGCGAGGGCCGCCAAGGCGATCGACGAGGGGCTCGCTGCGATGGCGTCTGCCACGGCTCCGTCGCCCGCGAGCGTGGCCGGGGCGCTCGCCCGGGCCCAGATCGCGATGCAGGACGGCGACAACGCGAAGGTGGCCGCCTTGTTCGAGCATCCCGTGCACGGTCCGTGGACGGTGCTGAATGGCCAGGACAAGGCTTTCACGCAGGGTTCGCTCGCGCAGGCCACGGCCACCGCCGGCCTGCGCCACTTCATCGAGACCGATCAGGCGGACAAGGCCGAGCTGGCGATGAAGAAACTCGAGGAGATCGCCAGTGCCACGGGGGCCGAGGCCTCCGCCAGACTGACGGCGATGTACCAAGCCATGGGCCGTGACCTGCATGAACAACTGGCGAATCTCGGCTCCGGGCCCGGCGCAGGCACGCCTCAGGCGCAGGCCCGCTCGGCGTCGATCCTGGCCGGATTCGAGAAGTTTCTGGAGGGGGTGGCCAAGGATCCCAAGCTCTCTTCGCAGATGTGGGCCGCCACGACCTACCTGAGCCTCGGGGCGGGCGAAGGGACGGGCTCGGCCGTGCCGAAGGCGAAGGCGGCGAGCTACCTCGACAGGGCGGCGGCCATCTACGAGGCGATGCTCGCGAAGGGGGGCGACGAGATCGCCAAGTTCGAGCCCTCCATCCGGTTGAAGATGGCCAACGTCTACCGGGAGCGGGAAAAGTGGGACGACGCCCAGAAACAGATGGACTGGATCCTCGCCGACAAGCGGCGGCAAAACACGCTCGACTTCCAGATCCAGGCGGCTGAACTGCTCCAGGAGGCGGCCGCCAAATCGACCGACAAGGCGAAGCAGGCGACGACCTACGGCCAGGCCATCAGCGGCTACAAGCGGCGCGGCGAGGGCGGTGACGTGTGGGGCTGGGGCTGGGCCGTCATTTCCAACCGCCTGGAACAGCAGGCGTTCGCGGGATCGGATGAAAAGTCGCTCGAGGCGCGGCGGAAGTTCTTCATGGCCCGCCTGAATGCGGTGAAGTGCCGCATGGAGAAGGCGGAGGCCGTGCCGCAGGAGCGGGAACGCGAATTGCAGAAGGCCTTCGACTACCTCGAAGTCACCTACAAGATGCATCCCGATCTGGGCGGGCCCGACATGCGAAAGCAGGTCGACAAGCTGCTCAAGGAGATCGAGAAGCGGCAGAACAAGCCGCCGCGGGGTGTTGAAGGACTGAGGCAGGCCGTCGAGGCGGCGGCGGGATGAGGAACGGCAGGCAGGCGGACGACATGTCCGGAGGGATCGCCATGGCGAACGAGGGTGTCGAGGCAAGCATGAGCACGAGCAAAACCGTGGATTTCGCGGCAGTCGCCGGACGCGATGGGTGTCTGCCGCAGGCCGTGGCCAGACTCCTGAAGACGGCCATCTGCCTGGTCGTGGCGCTGGCCTCGCAGTCCGCCCGGGGACAGGCCGTGGACCGGGTGACGATCGTCGGGGCGGCGGGCGTTTCCGGCCGGGTGGTGGACGTGTCGCCGCTCGCCGTCGACGTGGAGACGAACGACGGCGCGACGCAGAAAGTCGCGATCGAAACCATCCGCGAGGTGCAGTTCGGGGCGGAGCCGCAGTCGCTCAAAAACGCCCGCTCCATGCTCCTTCGCGGCCGCGGTGCCGACGCCGCGAA
Source organism: Pirellulales bacterium (assembly GCA_044346795.1). Lineage (GTDB taxonomy): Bacteria > Planctomycetota > Planctomycetia > Pirellulales > UBA1268 > CAMCQY01. The sequence continues at coordinate 9,964 of JBIIYN010000076.1, read as the reverse complement.
CGAGGTGGCCAAGATTCAGCCGGACGAGGTCGAGGGGGCCGAGCCGCTGGTGCTGGCCGAACTCGATTTCGTCCGGGCCGGCGCCGCGGGGCGGGCCGCACTCGACGCCGGTGGCGATCTGGCCGGTGCCGCCAAGGCGGTGGCCGACTATCTCGCGAAGCATCCCAAGAGCCATCATTTCTTTCAGATGCAGGAGCTGCTCGGCGACCTGCACGCCCGGGCGGGCCGGTCGGAGGATGCCGTCGCCGCCTACAAGAAGCTCGACGACGGCCCCCCCGCCCTGAAGGTGCGGGCCGCGGCGGCGAAGGCGTCCATGCTCCTGACGCAGGGCAAGGCCGACGAGGCGATCGCCGAATTCGACGTCGCGATCGGCCTGGCGGGCAACGAGAAGACCAACCTGCCGCAGAAGCTCGCCGCCGCGCTCGGAAAAGCCAGGGCCCTGTCGCTCCAGGGCAAGCACGACGACTCGATCGCCATGGTGCTGCAGATCGTCAAGGACGCCAATCCCGAGGAAAAGGAGCTGCTGTCGCGGGCGTACACCGTGCTGGGGACCGCCTACCGGGCCATGGGTGGCAAGGAGCAGGATGCCCTGATCCAGTTTCTCACGGTGGACCTCGTCTACAACACCCTGCCGGAGACCCATGCCGAGGCGCTGTTCAACCTCGGCGAGCTTTGGGAAAAAGGAAACAACCCGGAGCGGGCGGGCGAGGCACGGACAAGCCTCAAGACGCTCTACGCGACGAGTCCCTGGGCCGCCAAGTTGGGAGCTGCCAAGTAGCCGGCGAAGGGCAAAATTGGCGGAGGGTTTTGCAGCGTCGAGCCCTGCGAGGCTAGTCTGTGTCACGGAAACGGTTTCTTCCCGAGGAGATCATTCATGCGGTGCGGTAACGTCGAGAGTGAACGCCGGGTCGTGGGCGGCCCTTTTCCGGCTCCGGGCGGGTTCTCCGCCGGCTCCCGGTCCCGGCTCGTGCGCGGCCTGTTGATCGTCGCCTCCTGCATGCCCTCGATGGCGGCGTGGGGGCTGGCGGCCGTGGCGCCGACGGCGATCGTGCCCATGGCGGTGTCCGCCCAGGAGGAGGATGCGGGCGAGGCCGTCGACGAGGCCGCGGAGGACGCGCAGCCGGAAGGCGAGAACATGCTCGTCTTCTTCTACAATGCGCTCGGCCTGCGGTATGTCATCGTGTTTCTCGCGCTCTCGTTCGCGCTCGTCGCGTTGCTCGTGATGTGCTTCATGCAGATCCGGAGGGCCGTGCTCATGCCGGCCGGCCTGAGCACGGCGTTCGAGGCGCACCTGGAAAACAAGGAGTATCAGCAGGCCTACGAACTGGCCAAGGCCGACGATTCCTACCTGGGCCACGTGCTGGCCGCCGGCATGGGCAAGCTGCAGTCTGGCTATCCCGCCGCCGTCGAGGCGATGCAGGAGGAGGAGGGCGAACAGTCGATGAAGCTGGAGCACAAGATCAGCTACGTGTCGCTCGTCGGTGCGCTGGCACCGATGTTCGGCCTGCTCGGCACGGTCGACGGAATGGTGGCGAGCTTCATGATCATCGCCAGGTCGGAAACGGCCCCGAAGCCGTCGCAGCTGGCGATCGGCATCTCGCAGGCGCTCATCACGACGCTCATCGGACTGTGGCTGGCCATCCCGGCCATCGCCTGCTTCGCTCTCTTCAAGAACTGGCTGCAGAAGCTGACGGGCGACGTCGACGTGGAGGCGATGCGGCTGATGTCGCGGTTCCAGAACATGGGCAAGAAGTGATTCGCCATGGCACGTAAAAGCGGCGGCGGCCCGGGCAACACCGACATCGACATGACGCCGATGATCGACATGACGTTTCAGCTGATCACGTTCTTTATGTTCGTGATGAACTTCTCGGAGGCCGAACAGGACGATCGTGTCCAGCTCCCCCTGAGCCAACTGGCGAAGCCGACGGAGGGCGTCATGGACACCCCGATCACGCTGCAACTGACCAACGAAGGGTCGATCATCTACGCCGGGGAGATGGTGCCGGTCGCCGACATCGGCCTCTACCTCGAACGGGAAAAGACGGTGATGCTCGACGCCGGCAAGGAGCCGAACGCGGCGACCGTGATCGTGCGGGCCGACGGGCGATCCAAGACGGGCGAGGTGCAGGAGATCATCAAGCAGTGCCAGGAAAAGGGGTTCGAGAAGTTCGCCCTGCGGGCCCAGTACGACGAGGGGCGGTGATCGATGGCCAGGCGTGAATCGTCCCTCGGCGACAAGATCGCGATCGACATGACGCCGATGATCGACGTCGTGTTCCAGCTCATGTCGTTCTTCATGTGCACGCTCAAGGTCGTGGCGCCGGAGGGGGATTTCGACATCCGCATGCCGCTGGGAAAGTCGGCCAGCGCCGTGGTGGACGACCAGCAGGTGCCGCCGATCCGGGTGAAGTTGTCGGCCGGTGCCGACGGTTCGCTCGCGGGGATCGCCATGAACGGCAATCCGGTCGTGGATTTCGGCGACCTGCAGAAGAAGGTGGTGGCGCTCGTGGGCACGGGCCGCGGTCCGAACTCGCTGGCCGACAAGACCGAACTTGAACTCGACTGTGACTACGGCCTGCGGTATGCCAACGTCGTCCGCGCGATCACGGCCGTTTCGGGCACCGTCAGCGACGGCCAGATCGTCGAACTGATCAAGAAGATCAAGTTCACGCCGCCGAAGTCCGGCCGGTAGGGAATCCCCCTGTGGGCGCGTCGGGCGGGCTCGCCGGACACGCTCCGCTCGCTGCGGCGGCTCGGCGACAGCGTCGCCGGTGGTGGATCGTCGTTTCCGCCGAGGCGCCTGAGGCTCGCTTCGGTATCCGGCGAGCCCGCCCTCGTCGGCGCTGCCGCCGTGGCTCTACCGGCGCGGGTGGAACTTTTCGTGCACGCTGCGGAGGCGGGATGCGTCGACGTGCGTGTAGCGCTGCGTGGTCGCGATGCTCGCGTGGCCGAGCATCTCCTGCACGTGCCGCAAATCCACGCCCCCGGCCACGAGATGCGTGGCGAAGCTGTGCCGGAGCGTGTGGGGCCCGATGTCGGCAGGCACGCCCGCCTTTTCGGCATGAAGCCGCACGATCTCCCAGATCCGCATCCGGGAGAGCCGGTTGCCCCGCGCGGAGAGAATCACCCAGGCGGGGGCGGAACCCGCGTGGGCGGCGAAGGCCGTTCGCGGCCCGTCGATCCACGCCCGCAGGGCCGCGATGGCCCGCCTGCCGAGCGGCACGACCCGCTCCTTGTCCCCCTTGCCGCGGCAGGTGCAGAAGCTTTCAGCCAGGTGAACGTCGGTCAGCCGCAGGGCCGACACCTCCGACGCGCGGCAGCCCGTCGCATAGAGCAGCTCCAACAGGGCCTTGTCCCTGATCGCCTTGTCGCTGCGACCGGAAGCCGCGGACGCGTCGGGGCTCTCGAGGAGGCGGTCGACCTGATCGGGAGAGAGCGTGCCAGGGATCACGTCCGCCCGCCGGCCGGCCGTGAGCAGCTCGGCTGGGCTCTCCCGCACCACCCCCTCGAGCTGCAGGAACGCATAGAACGTCCGCAGCGTGGCAGCCTGACGGGCCACGCTCGCCCGGGCCAGGCCCCGCTTGTCGAGGGCGGCCAGATAGTCTCCGAGGTCCCGCACGGAGAGCGTGGCTGGGTTCTTGGCCGCCAGCCAGGCGGAGAAATCGCGGAGGTCCCGCCGGTAGGCCTCCTGTGTGTTGGCCGACAGCGCCCGTTCGTGGCGGACGTAGGCCAGGAACCGCTCCACCAGGATGCCGGTCGAGCCCCCCTGCTCCGCCGTCGCGGGGCCGCCGTCGAGGATCACCCGGCGTGCCCGGCGGCCTGGCTTCTCGTTGGCGGTCATGGGGACGTCCGGGGCTTCAACAGGACGTGAACGGCTTGTTCCACAGCCAGCTACGCGTCGTAGCCAAGGTTCGGCGACAGCCACCGCTCGGCTTCGGCCACCGCCATGCCCTTGCGGGCGGCGTAGGCCTCCACCTGGTCGCGGGTGATGCGGTCCACCGCGAAGTATCGGCTGTCCGGATGGGCGAAATAGAGCCCGCTGACGCTGGCCGCCGGAAACATCGCAAAGCTTTCGGTCAACGTCATCCCGGCGGCATTGCCGGCGTCGAGCCAGCGGAAGATGGACTGTTTTTCCGTGTGGTCCGGGCAGGCCGGATACCCGGGGGCTGGGCGGATGCCGCGGTATTTCTCCTCGATCAGGTCCTCGGTCGAGAGCGACTCCTGGCGGCCGTAGCCCCATTCCCGCCGGACCTTCGCGTGCAGCCACTCGGCGAACGCCTCGGCCAGCCGGTCGGCCAGGGCCTTCACGAGGATCGCCGCATAGTCGTCGTGCTGGCGTTCGTAGCTCCGGGCGAGCTCGTCGCAGCCGTGGCCCGCCGTGCAGGCGAAGGCGCCGAGGTAGTCCTTGCGACCGCTCTCCAGCGGCGCCACGAAGTCGGCGAGGGCGTGAAACACGTCCTGCCCCTTCCGTTCCCACTGCTGGCGGAGCGTGTGCACCCGCCCGAGTTCCGCCGAGCGCGTGTCGTCGGTGAACAGCACGATGTCGTCGCCGGCCGAGTTGGCGGCGAAAAAGCCGTACACTCCACGGGCCGCGAGCGACTCGTCGCGGATCATCTGCCCGAGCAACCGCTGGGCGTCGTCGAAGAGCTTCTTCGCCTCGGGGCCGACGACCGGGTCGGCGAAGATCGCCGGGTACTTGCCCTTCAGTTCCCACGACATGAAGAACGGCGACCAGTCGATGAAGGGCACCAGTTCGGCCAGCGGCACGTCGTCGAGCCGCCGCACGCCGACGAATTCGGGCGTGTCGATCGTGGTGGCGGCCCAGTCGGTCGTCCAGCGCCTGGCGCGGGCAGTCTCGTAGGGGACGAGTTTCGTCTGCTGCCGCTGCCTGAAGTTCTCGACGTCGCGTTGCTGCGCCTCGCGGTTGGCCTGCACGAACGTCGCCCGCGAGGCCGGGTTGAGCAGCTTCTCCACGACGCCGGCGGCCCGCGAGGCGTCGGTGACGTGCACCACATCGCCTGTGTATTTCGGGGCGATCTTCACCGCCGTGTGCCGGGCCGAGGTGGTGGCGCCGCCGATCAGAAGGGGCAGCTTGAGACCCTCGTGCTCGAACTCCTGCGCCACCTGCACCATCTCGTCGAGGCTCGGCGTGATCAGGCCGCTCAGGCCCACGATGTCGACCTGCCGGGCCTTCGCCTCCTCGATGATCCTGCTGCAGGGCACCATCACGCCCATGTCGATCACCTCGTAGCCGTTGCAGCCGAGCACCACGCCGACGATGTTCTTGCCGATGTCGTGCACGTCGCCCTTGACGGTGGCCATCAGCACGCGGCCGCGCTTCGCCTGCGCCGCGCCCTGCGCCTTCCGCTCCTCCTCCATGTAGGGGAGGAGGTGGTTGACGGCCCGCTTCATGACGCGGGCGCTCTTCACCACCTGCGGCAGGAACATCTTGCCCTCGCCGAAGAGGTCGCCCACGGTCTGCATGCCCCGCATCAGCGGGCCTTCGATGATCTCGAGGCTCGTGGCGTAGTGCCTCCGCGCGTCTTCCACGTCCTCCTCGACGTGGTCGGCCAGGCCCTTCACCAGGGCGTGTGCCAGCCGCCCCTCGACGTCGAGGCTCCGCCAGGAATCGGCCTTCGCCACGTCGGCGGGATCGCGCTTCTTCACCGTCTCGGCATATTCGATGAGCCGGTCGGTGGCGTCAGGGCGGCGGTCGAAGAGCACGTCCTCGATCCGCTCGAGGAGGTCCTTCTCGATGTCCTGGTAGACGGCCAGCTGGCCCGCGTTGACGATGCCCATGTCCATGCCCGCCCGGATGGCGTGGTAGAGGAAGGCGGAGTGCATCGCCTCGCGGACCGTCTCGTTCCCGCGGAAGGAGAAGGAGATGTTGCTGACGCCCCCCGATACCTTCACGAGCGGCATCGCCTCCTTGATCCGGCGGGTCGCCTCGATGAAGTTCAGGGCGTAGCGGTTGTGTTCCTCGATGCCGGTCGCCACCGTGAGGATGTTGGGGTCGAAGATGATGTCCTCGGGGTCGAATCCGGCCTGCTCGGTCAGGAGTCCGTACGCCCGCTTGCAGATGGCCACGCGGCGCTCGATGTCGGTGGCCTGCCCCTCCTCGTCGAAGGCCATGACGACGACGGCGGCGCCGTAGCGGCGGATCGTCCGCGCCTGCCGCAGGAAGGCCTCCTCCCCTTCCTTCAGGCTGATCGAGTTGACGATGCCCTTCCCCTGCAGGCACTTGAGCCCGGCCTCGAGCACCTCGAACCGTGAACTGTCCACCATGACGGGCACGCGGGCGACGTCGGGCTCGCTCGAAAGGAGCGTGAGAAACCTGGTCATCACCGTCGGTCCGTCGAGCATGCCCTCGTCGACGTTCACGTCGATGACGTTGGCCCCGTTCTCGACCTGCTGCCGGGCGACGCTGAGCGCCTCCTCGTAGCGTTCCTCCTTGATCAGCCGGGCGAAGGCCCGGGAGCCGGTGACGTTGGTCCGCTCGCCCACGACGGTGAAGCTGCTCTCCGGGCGGATCTCGAGCATCTCGAGGCCGGAGTAGCGGCTGCGGCGGACGGGCACGGCGGGCTTCCGCGGCGGATGCTTCGCGACCGCCGCGGCGATCGCCTTGATGTGCGCCGGCGTCGTGCCGCAGCAGCCGCCGATGATGTTCAGCCACCCTTCGCGGGCGAATTCGCCGAGCACGGCCGCCATCGCCTCGGGCGTCTCGTCGAAGCCCCCGAGCGCGTTGGGCAGGCCGGCGTTGGGGTAGCAGCTGACCAGCCGGGGCGTGATCCGCGACAGGTCGGCCACGTGCGTCCGCAGTTTTTCGGGGCCCAGGGCGCAGTTGATCCCCACGCTCAGGAGGTCGACGTGGCTGAGGCTCGTCCAGCAGGCCTCGACGGTCTGGGCGGAGAGCGTGCGGCCCCCCTCGAAGACGGTGAACGAAGCCATCACCGGCAGCCGGACGCCCGTGTCGGCGAAGACCTGCTCGATCGCGTAGAGGCAGCTCTTCAGCACGAGCGTGTCGAAGGCGGTCTCCGCCAACAGGATGTCGACGCCCCCCTCGATCAACGCCTCGATCTGCTCGCGGTAGGTGGCCACCATCTGGTCGAACGTGACGTCCCGGTGGCCGGGATCGGCGACGTTGCCGGCGATCGAGAGCTGCTTGTTGGTCGGCCCGATGGAGCCCGCCACGAACCGCGGCCGGTCGGGCGTTTTGGCCGTGGCGGCGTCGGCCGCCTCGCGGGCCAGCCGGGCCGCCGCGAGATTCAGTTCGCGGGCCCGATCGGCGAGGCCGAAATCGGCCAGGGCCACGCTCGTGGCGCCGAACGTGTTGGTCTCCACGATGTCGGCGCCCGCCTCGAGGTAGGCCGCATGGATGCCCCGGATGGCGTCGCCCTGCGAGAGCACGAGCACGTCGATGCAGTTCTTCAGGTCCTTGGGGTGGTCGCGAAACGGGGCTCCGCGGAACCCCTGCTCGTCCAGTCCCAGGGCATGAACCATGGTGCCCATCGCCCCGTCGAGGACGGCGATCCGGTTGGCCAGGAGGGCGTGGAGGGCATCGACGCGGGTGGACGGGCTGGAAGGGGGCATCAGGTTTTGCGTGACTCGGTGGAAACGGTATGGCAGCGGGGTATGGGCCGTGGGCCCCCGGGTGGACAGATCACATGTCGGCACATCTTGCCCAGCCGGATGATACCGGGCACCCCGATGATAGACGATTGGGGGAATGGGGCGCACTGCGGCGGGCCGGGGGCGGGCGGGCCGGGCTTCGACTTTGCCGCGGTGGGGGCGGCGTGGGGCTGACCGCCCCGGCGTTCAAGGGCGCTGCATGCCGGCGACGATTGCCTCACCGAGAAGTTCTGGGGAAAGGTGAGGGGGATATGTCTGTGGAAGTTCTCGCCTGCATACCGGAGCTGGACTGTCCGGCGGGCTTGGAGCCTGAGCCTGAAGAGGCCGTCTCCACTACCCTGCCGACTCCGCTCGTTTCTCCGGCCCCGGAACCGGCCCCGGAAGCCGCCTCAAAACGCATGCCTCGAGAGCGGCGGCCGCGGTCGACAGGCTTTGCCTCGCCTTCCATCGTGGTGCTCGCGGTGGTGGCGGCCGCCGTGTGGGCCGCCGCCTGGCGGAACGATCGGCTGCGGCTGGAGGCGGCCAGGCAGCAGCGGCCGGAGAGGCTGGCCCAGGAACTGCCCGCGACCGCAGGGGCGGCGAGGAGCGTCATGCCATGACGCCCACGAGCACGACCATGAGTGCCTCGCTCGACGCCGTCGATCAAGCCTTTTTGTTTCACGCCGACAAAATGCGTCGGCAGCAACCGTCGCCGATGCCGTCGCCTCCGTCTCCTGGTTTGCCAGAACAGCGGGACGGTTATCTCCGAGGCGGTCTCGCCGACGACGGTCAGGGCACGCTCGTCGAGCGGCTGTTGCGGGTCGTGCCCGACGCGTGGGCGCGGCTGGCCCGGCGGGTGGAGGAGGCCCGTCATGACGGCGTCGAGGTGATCGCCGTCGCCGGCGGCCGCCGGGGCGAGGGCCGCACGACGCTCGTCGAGTGCCTCGCGCGGACACTCGCGGCGCGGGGCCGCCACGTCGAGTCGCACGAATCCGTTCCGCCGGAGCTTCCGGCGGCCGGCCGGGACGGCGGCCGGATCGTGCTCGTCGATGCGGGCGTCTGGTTTCCAGGTGGGCCGCTCCGGCGGGCGTGGCTCGAGCGGCAGAGCCTCGGCTGCCACGCCGTCATCCTCGTGCGTCGATCCGATCAGCCGGCATGCGCGGCCCGGACGGCGGCGCTCGAGGCAGTCGGGCTCGAGGTGCTCGGCGAAGTGCTCACCATGGCGCCGCCCGCGACGAGCGGCATCCAGGTTTCATGAACCAAGTTCCCTGAACCAAGTTCCCTCAAACAGGTTGCCTGAACCGAAGTGCCCCGAACAAGCTCCCTGAAGAGGTGCCGAACATGTCACGACAGCCTGCGTCTGGAACACCCGCCGTGGATCGTCCTTCGCTCACCGGCCCCCAGGAGGCCGCGGTGGCCAGGCTGGCCTACGCGACCGCGCAGGCCGGGGCGATCGCGGTGTTGTGCGGTCCTGCCGGGGTCGGCAAGACGACTGTGCTGCGTGCTCTCGCCGACGATGGCCTGCCGCAGGGGCGGATCGGTCGGCTGATGGCTTGGTCCGACATCCGGGCTGATCGGTGGGTGGCCGTGGCGAACGAAGACGACTCCGTCGCCGGCGTCCTGTTGCTCGACGACGCCCATCGGGCCGCGGCCCATGAACTGGGTGCGTTCGTCGAATGGCATCGCGGAGAGTCCCGCGGCGCGGCACTCGTGCTGGCCGGTGAGGGCAGGCTGCTTTCGCTCGTGGCGGCCGACTCGAGGCTCGAACAATCTTTGCGGCTGCGGGCGGTGCTGCCCACCTTCACGCTGGCCGAGTCACGCAGGCTGCTCGCCTCCGCACTCGCCGTGGACGGCGAAGAGGAGCATGCCGAGGACGTGGTGCGCACCATCCACGAGATCGCGGGCGGGGTGCCCGCGATCTCCCTGCGGCTCGCCGAGATGACCGCCATGCTGGCGGCGGCCGATCGTCACCGTCGCCTCGCCGCCGACGATGTCGAGGCGATCCATCGCCGGCTGAGCCTCTCCGCCGCCTGACCCGCGCGGCTGCCGGCAGCGGCCGCCGGCGGCAGGTGTTCAGGCCGACGCTTCGGCCGCTGCCCGGGCCAGATAGGCCGGCACGGAATCGGGCGAGGCGGGGCCGGGCCGCCGGCCCGGCGCGAAAGGCCGCGGGTCGAGCGCCGGCGTGCGGCCGGTCATGAGGTCGGCCAGCAGCATGGCGGTGCCGGTCGATTGATGGAGTCCGGCCCTGAAGTGCCCCGTGGCGACGAACGCATTGCTGCAGGCGGGGGCGGGCCCGATGAACGGCAGCCCGTCTACCGAGCCCGGCCGCAGGCCGGCCCACGACTGCTCGACC
>JBIIYN010000343.1:0-4047 GCA_044346795.1 Pirellulales bacterium | reverse complement strand
CCGGGCCTGGCATCTCGGGAGACGAGGCCGGGGCGGGCACGCGAAGCGAGCCTCAGGCGCCTCGGCGAACAAGACGTTCCAGCACCACAGACGCTGTCGCCGAGCCGCCGTAGCGAGCGGAGCGTGTCCGCCCCGGCCGGCGGAGCGGCAGAACCAAGCGACGACGTCCGCCTGTCGGACCGAGTCTCTCCCGGGGCGATGTGTCCAGTGTGGGCAGGCGCGGCGTCTCCGCGGCCCGAGCGTTCCTTGGCCTTTGCCAATACTCGCCCGCTATGGATATCCGGCGATCACACCCCGGATTTCCACCCATCACGCGAGCCACGGAGGGATCGGGAGCCATGCCATGCCCGCCACCGCCGAGCTGTCGAGCCCGCCACCGATCTCTTCCCTCGAATCCCGGCTCGATCTCGCGATCGAACACCACCAGGCCGGCCGGCTGCCGGAGGCGGAGCAGATCTACCGCGACATCCTCCGGCAGGCGCCGAACCACCGCGACGCCTTGCACCTGCTGGGGGCGGTCGCCCACCGGACGGGCCGGAATGACGAGGCGATCCACTTGGTCCAGCAGGCGATCAGGATCGACGGCTCTCAGGCTGTTTTTCACAACACGCTGGGATCGGTCTACCAGTCGCTCGGACACCTGGCCGCTGCGGCGGCCTGCTACCAGCAGAGCGTAGCGCTCGACAGGAACTATCCCGAGGGGCACAACAACCTGGGCATGGTGCTGCTCGATCTGGGCCGGCAGGCGGAGGCGGCGGCCGTCTTGCAGCGGGCCGTCGAACTCAGGCCGGATTACGCGAATGCCTACAACAACCTCGGCATCGCCCTGAAACTGCTCGGACGGTTCGCCGAGGCCACCGCCTCGTTTCGGCGTGGCCTGCAATCCCAAGACGGCTTCTGGGAGGCCCACTTCCAGCTCGGCAACATCCTCAAGGATCAGGGCCGGGTGGAGGAGGCGATCGAGTCGTACGAGCGGGTGCTCGAGTACCAGCCGCACGCCGTGACGACCCACAACAACCTGCTGTGCACCCTCAACTACCGCGACGGCATCACGCTCGAGCAGCTCGCCGCCGCCCACGCCCGGTTCGACCGGACGTTCGGCGAGCCCTATCGCAGCCAGATCCGGCCGCACGAAAACGACCTCGATCCCGACCGCCCGCTGCGGATCGGCTTCGTCTCGCCCGACCTGCACCGCCATCCGGTCGGTTTTTTCACGGTCCGGATGTTCGATCACCTCGATCGCAGTCAGGTGGAGGCGACCTGCTACAACACCTCGCTCACCAGCGACGACATCACCGCCCGTATCAAGGCGAACGCCGCGTCGTGGCGGGACGCCCCCGGCTGGAATGACGAGCGGCTGACCCAGGCGATCCGCGACGACAGGATCGACATCCTCTTCGACATGACGGGGCACACCCGCGATTCGCGGCTGCTCGTGTTCGCCCGCAAGCCGGCGCCGATCCAGATCAGCTGGGCCGGCTATGTGGGCACCACGGGCCTGCGGACGATGGATTACCTGCTGGCCGACGCCCACGAGGTGCCGCCGGAGGCCGAGGTCCACTATTGCGAACGGGTGTTGCGGATGCCGGACGGCTACATCTGCTACGAGCCGGCTGCCTGCGCCCCGGCTGTGTCGCCAGTGCCCGCGTTGGAACGGGGGCACGTGACGTTCGGCAGCTTCAACAACCAGGCCAAGCTCGGCCGGCGGACCGTCGAAACCTGGTCGCGGATCCTGCACCGGGTGCCGGGATCGCGGCTCGTGCTCAAGTATTACGCGATGAGCAATCCCGCGGTGGCGGGCCGGCTGCGGGAGATGTTCGCCGGCCACGGCATCGAACCGGACCGGATCGACTGCCTCGGCACCACGTCGCACGCCGAACAGCTGGAGCGATATCGCGACATCGACATCGCCCTCGATCCGTTCCCCTACAACGGCGGTCTGACGACACTCGAGGCCCTGTGGATGGGAGTGCCGGTGGTGAGCTGCCCGGGGGAGACCTTCGCCGGACGCCATTCGCTTTCCCACCTGTCGAACATCGGGCTGACGACGACGATCGCCCGCGACCTCGACGACTATGTTTCGATCGCCGAGTCGCTCGCCGGCGATCTGCCCGCCCTGGCCCGGCTGCGGGAGGGCCTGCGGGAACAGATGCAATCCTCGCCGCTCTGCGACGGCGAACGGTTCGCCCGCCATTTCGAGCAGGTCATGCGGGGCGTGTGGCGGGATTGGGTCGCCGCTCAGGCCGAGGCCGAGGCCCGAGCATGAGGCTGCTCGTCATCGTGCCGTCGCGGCTCGAACGAGACAGCTCGGGCCGGTTATTTCTGGCCAAGGCGCTCGATGCGATCGCCGCACAACAGCTTTCTTCGGCACCGGGCTCGGGGTTGGACATCGCGGTGAAGATTTCGATCGGCGTCGATCCCGGAGCGGTGCTGCCGACCGACCTGACGCTGCCCGAACATGCCGGAGTGTCACACGCCGCAGCCCGCTCACAGGCCTCGGCACTGAACGCCGCCGCCGAGGCGCTCGATCACGACTTCGTCGCCATCCTCGAGGACGACGACCGGTGGCTCCCCGGCCATCTGGAGACGAGCCTGCGGGCCTTGCACGAACGTGAACTCGATTTCGTCTCGTCCACCCAGCTGCAGATCGACGAGAAGGGAAACGTCGCCTCGATCTTCGACTTTCCAACGCCGTCGGGGTGGGTGATGCGGCGAGCCGTCTGGCAGTCGGTCGGCCCGTTCGACACGTCCTATCGATACCATCTCGACAACGAATGGCTGGGGCGGCTGGCGGCCCGTGGATTTCGACGGGGACATCTCGTCGAGTGCACGGCGCCTCTCGATCCGCGGTGGATGTCCGTCCGGCCGTGGCTGCACCACGTGCTCACCAACGGTGGCCCGCGTTCGACGCTCCTGCGGCACGATCAGCCGGCTCCACTGGTGCACAGGATGGTCCATGCCGGCTCGGGCATGTCGGCGGTGGCGAACGATTCCAAGGCCCGCTCAACGAGCCAGCAGGAATATGAGCGACTGGCCCGCACGTATGGCCGGATCCCCTGGTAGGCATCTTGGATGTCCGAACCAGAGCACGTGTCTTCGCGAGTGCATCACCACCTTTCCTCGAATAACGCACGACTGTTTTTCGTTTGACTCTGCAAAACGGTCGGCCTACGAATTGCCTGAAGCCTGATTGCGAGACGCACTGAAGGAGTCCACGACCCGCCCGAACGATCGAACAGCCTGCAGGCCGACTGCCCCACCGGGGCGGTCGCCGACGGGCACCCTGCATGTCGGATAACGAGTCGAAGGAGCAGCCCGGCGAACGCTGGGAGGCTCTGCCACACGTGAGCCGGCGCGAGCGAACACCACGGGGTGTTCTTTCGCGCCGGCTTTTTTTGTTTTGCCATCGTGTTTTGTCATCGCCAGTCCATCCAGCCCGGAGCCTGATCATGAACGTCTTCGACTCGCTCTTCCCGCGCCGCGGCGCCCGTTCGCAGAACCGCCAGGCCACCCGGCCGACCGATTCCCGCCAACGGCTCCGTCGCCTCGCGATGACCGAGCAGCTGGAGCGCAGGCATGCTTTTGCCGTCGTGACTCCGTTCCAGCCCCGCTTTCAGGTGGACGTCACGGGCGACATCACGATCGCTGCAAACACACTTATGACGGCACCGCCGTCGGGTGGAGCCGACGCGGTTGCAGCTCAAAACGGCACCGCCTTCACTAACAACGACAACTGGGGACAAGGTGGCAAACCGGGCATGGCATACATCGATCAAGACGGGTCGGCGTTTCCGACGTTCAATTCGAGTGCCGCCGATCTGGTGCTGCCGTCGCCATCCGCCACAGTGCTCTTCGCAGGGCTGTACTGGGGTGGACGTACGCTCGATGTAGGGGGACCTACGGACGCGGAACTCAAGACAGTCAAGTTCATGAAGGTCGGCGAGGCTGCTTACACGACGGTCACCGCCGGCACTGGGCCCCGCGATTTCGGCGTGGTCATCGGAAACGTCTCGAATCGCAGCAACGTACAGACGTATCACTGTTTCG
>JBIIYN010000075.1:0-13636 GCA_044346795.1 Pirellulales bacterium | reverse complement strand
TCGACGTGTCGCACTTGCAGTCGGTGCTGCGGATCGCGCGGGTCTGCACCGATCAGGAGGTGCTGCGCAAGGCCTGGGAGCTCGCCTGCTACGCCTGTCGTCTGCCTGCCGAGGTGGTCTATCCTGGAGAGCCGCCGTTCGCGGAAGTGGGAGAGGCGTCGCGGCTCTTCTTCGGCGCGCTCGCAGGCCACGACGTGGAACGGGCGGTGGCGTTCTTCCGCCGCGCCGCGGCGCTGGCCCGCATCGAGGAATCGGGCACGCTCCCGGCCGACACGCTGGTGCTCCTGCTCACGCGGCTGGGCCGGCCCGCCGAGGCGTTGCACGCCGCGCTCGAACGCCCGGTCGACGGCCCGATGCCGAGCACGATGCTGGCCAGCGGCATGCTGCCGTCGCTGGTGGAGCTCGCGACGGCCGCGCAATCATGGGACGCACTGCTCGCCGCCTGCCGGGAGCGGGGCGACGAGATCACCTACGCCGCGACGCTCGCGGCCCGCAGGCACGCTCACCAGAGCCGATAGACGGGCTCGCGGCACTCCAGGCACGGGCCGCCGCTGCCGTTGCCGGCGTAGCCGACCTGCGCGGCCGTCTGAAAACCGCGGCCGGGGGGCAGCTGCCACGGGGCCAGCATGTCGGGCCGCTCCCGCGCGCCGTTGCAGCCCCGCCACCGGTTGCAGGCATCGCACGGATCGGGCGTCCACGGTTCGTCGTGCTTGGCCCCGCGATACCGCGGGCCGCAGCCGGTGTCGCCGTACGGCGTGGTCGCGCCCGCGGCGCCGCCGCACGGGCCGCAGGCACCGCCCGGGCCGCAGCCCTTCTTCAGTTCAGAGGCCGCCGCGGAGTGGGAAAAAAATGTGATCCCACCCTCGACGAGCGTCAGGACCAGCAACAGCATGCCGAGGCAGAGTCTGCTTCTCATGCGGATTGTTTCGGTCCGCCAACGGCTGCGGCTTCCCTCGGTGCGGTGGCAACGGTAGCCTCGGCCGCAGCCTGCCCAAGTCGCCGCATTGCCGGCAGCTTGCCAATCCGCCGCGTCGCAGTTCATTTTGACTCCCGGCGAGTCCCGCCGTAACCTCCGTCCATGGTCAACAACCCCCTTTTCGGGGTTTTCCCGGAGCATCGATCCATGGGCAGCAGCCGTCGTTCGACCGTGAAGCGTTCCCTGCGGCGTGGCTTCCAGCCGCAGGTCGATCAGCTCGAGTCGCGGCTCGCGCTGGCGGTCGCCCAGCCATACGGCACGTGGACCATCTCCGGCGACCGCAACCGCGCAAATCCCGACGATACGATCATCATCGACCGTAATCCCGCGAACACCGCGCAGCTGCGGGCGACCGTGAACGGCATCGTCGTCGGCACCATGCGGGAGTCGAGGGTCACCACCATCCGCGTCTTCGGCGGAGTGGGCAACGACACGATCACGATCAACATCCCGGGCAACACCCGGATCCGGACGGTGCTCGACGGCGGCGCGGGCAACGACACGATCACCGGCGGCGACGGCAACGACACGATCCTCGGTGGTCGTGGCAACGACACGCTGGTCGGCGGCAGGGGCAACGATACGCTCCGCGGAGGCGCCGGCGATGATTCGCTCGCCGGCAGTCACGGCAACGACACCCTTCAGGGCGAGGCGGGCAGCGACACGCTCCGCGGGGGTGCGGGGAGAAACACGCTCGACGGCGGCGCCGGCGTCGACACCTTCTTCGGCACCCGCGGGCTCGACAGCGTGAGACTCACCGCCGGCGAGCAGCTCATCGGCAACGAGAGCAGCAACCCGCTGCGGCTCTCCGACGATCTCGACCAGCTCAAGTCGTGGTACATCGACACGGCGCTGTCGCAGTGGGGCGGACGTCTGGGCAAGGAGGCATGGACGTGGCGGGCCTGGCCCCTCGCGGTGGCCGATGCGGGCGTCACGAACAGCCTCGCGACCACCGGCATGCCCGCCTCGA
Source organism: Pirellulales bacterium (assembly GCA_044346795.1). Lineage (GTDB taxonomy): Bacteria > Planctomycetota > Planctomycetia > Pirellulales > UBA1268 > CAMCQY01. The sequence goes on along the minus strand of JBIIYN010000075.1, from coordinate 11,690 downwards.
CGGGTGATTTCTCGGGCACGAACAACCAGGTCGCCGGCGTCGACGAGGGCGACCTCGTGAAGACCGACGGCCGGCATCTCTTCGTGCTCGCGGGCGACGGCGTGGACATCGTCGACGCCTGGCCGGCCGACACCCTGGGAGTGGTGAGCCACGTCACGACACCGGGCTGGGAGCGGGCGCTCTTCCTCTACGGCACCAGGCTCACCGTGATCTCGCAGGAAAACAGCTGGGAGCCGATCGCCGACGACACCGCCCGCGGCTTCGATGCCGGCCTCGACTGGTGGAACCGCCGTTGGCAGCCCCGCGTGACCGTCTCGGTGATCGACGTCTCCGCACCGGCCGAGCCTGCGATCCTGGAGACGACCCGCCTCGACGGCTGGCTCGTCGACGCCCGGGCGATCGACGGCCGCGTGCTCGTCGTCACGCAGGACAGCTTCGACATCCCCTCGCCCGCTGTTCTCACCATCCCGCCCGTGGATCCGGTGCCTGTCGATCCGGTTCCGGTGGATCCGCTGCCCATCGATCCCGTACCGGTCGACGGCTCGATCGCCCTGCCCAACGGCATGCCGATCCTGGTCGGCTGCGCCCCCTTCCGGGACGATGGCAACCGCTATGTCTACGAAGATGAGGCGGCTTACCGCGGGCGCCTGGAAAAGGCCTGGGACACGGTGGCGTTCCCCCAATTCAGCATCACCGCGACGGCGGGCGGCGGCACGAGCGGCGACCTCGCGACCGCGGGCCGTACCTACCTGCCGGTCAAGGCGACCGACAACAATCTCCTGTCGGTCACGTCGTTCGAGATCGACGACGACACCGCCGGCCCCGAGGCGACGACCACCGTCGCCGGCGTCTCCGGCAGCGTCTACGCCTCTACGTCGAGCCTCTACGTCTCCGCCGCCCACTGGGGCAACTGGTGGGACGTGACCGACACCGGCTCGACCACGAACATCTACCGCTTCGATCTGGAGTCGGTCGACGTGCCGCTCACGGCCATGGGCGCCGTGCCCGGCCTGACGCTCAACCAGTTCTCGCTCGACGAGACCGCCGACGGCCTCCTGCGGGTGGCGACGACGAGCGGCTTCGGCGAGGCCGCCTCGAGCGGCGTCTACGTGCTCGCCGCGGCGGCGGGCAACCTGCAGACGATCGGCAGCGTGTCAGGCCTCGCCCGGGGCGAACGGATCTATTCCGTCCGCTTCATCGGCGACCGCGGCTACGTGAGCACCTTCCGGCAGATCGATCCGCTGTTCGTCATCGATCTGGCCGATCCGACCCGGCCCCGGGTCCTGGGTGAATTGAAGGTGCCCGGCTTCTCCTCCTACCTGCACCCGCTCGACGCCGGTCACCTGCTGGGCATCGGCCGCGACGTCGATCCCGTCACGGGCCGCGTGCTGGGGCTGCAGCTCTCGATCTTCGACGTGCGCGATGCCGCGAGCCCGAAACGCACGGCGACCTACACGTTCCCGGGCGACGGCTGGGAGTCGTGGTCGGAGGCCCTCTGGGATCACCGTGCCCTGTCCTGGTTCGCCGCGCAGGGAATTCTCGCCCTGCCCGTGATGCAGGGCGGCTGGTGGGAGGGGAGCAACGGGCTGGTCGTCTTCAAGGTCGACCCGGCCTCGTCGGAGGCCTTCACGAACCTGGGGCAGATCACGCACGACGGCCCGGTGCAGCGGAGCCTGCGCATCGGCGAGTATCTCTATTCGGTGTCGGCCGGCCAGGTGAAGGTGCATCGCCTCGCCGACCCGACGGTCGAGGTGGGCAGCGCACATCTGACGCCATCGGTCCCCGAGTTCTCCATCTACGGGTAACCGGTGACTGGATGTCACGCCCCGCCGCGGGCGTGCTCGTAAACCCGCATGTATTCCCGGGCGCTCGCGTCCCACGACCAATCCTGGAGCATCCCCCGCCGCACGAGGCCGTCCCAGAGCTCGCGGTCGGCGTGGGCATCGAGCGCCCGTGCGACCGCATGCTCGACCGCATGCGTGTCGTAGGCCTCGAACACGAATCCGCTCGCCGTGCCGTTGCGGACCGTGTCGGGCGTGGTGTCGACCACCGTGTCGACCAGACCGCCCGTGGCCCGCACGACCGGCAGCGTGCCGTAGCGCAGGGCATAGAGCTGCGTGAGGCCACAGGGCTCGAACCGGCTGGGCACGAGCATGATGTCGGCGGCGGCCTGCACCAGGTGGGCCAGCCCCTCGTCGAATCCGATCACCAGGTCGATCGTGCCCGGAAACGACGCGGCCACGCGGCGGAGCGACTCCTCGACGTGGTGGTGGCCCGTGCCGAGCACCACGAAATGCGCCCGCCCGCCACCGCCCATGCGGGCGAGCAGTTCGACGACCAGATCGATCCCCTTCTGATCGACCAGCCGGCCCACGAAGGCCACCAGCGGCCGCGGGTCGGGGGCCGCATGCCCGAGCCGGGCGGCGAGCGCCACGCGGGCCGCATACTTGCCGTCGGCATGGTCGTGCTCGGAGTAGGGGCGGGGAATGTGGCGATCGGTCCGCGGATTCCAGACGGCCGTATCGATGCCGTTGACGATGCCCGTGAGCCTGTCGCTGCGCGCGGCGAGCACGCCCTCCAGCCCGCAGCCGCCCGGTGCCTGCTGGATCTCCCGCGCATAGGTCGGGCTCACGGTGGTGATCCAATCGGCGAACACGAGCCCCGTCTTCAGCAGGTTGAGCTGGCCCCAAAACTCCATCTGCTGCCAGTTGAAGTACTTCCAGTCGAGGCCCGTGAGCAGCATGTCCCAGTGCCAGAAGAGCCCCTGGTAGGCCATGTTGTGGATCGTCATCACGGTCCGGGCATGCCGCACCGCGGCGGCCTCGCCATACAGCAGCTTGTGGTAGGCCGGCACGAGCCCGGTCTGCCAGTCGTGGCAGTGGATGATGTCGAAGGGCCTCTCCTGCCGAACGGCGAGTTCCATCACGGCCCGGGAGAAGAAGATGAACCGCTCCGAGTTGTCGGCGTAGTCCTCCGACCCGCCGTAGAGGGAGGGACGATCGAAGCAGTGGTCGTTGGCGACGAGCAGCGTCTCCACGCGTGAGCCGGGCAGCGGGCACCGGAAAATCCGGGCATGCTCGTGACGCGTGCCGATCGGCACGTCGAAGCCGATGCCGGTGGCCTCGATCGGCAACCCCTTGCCAAACGCCTCGCGGTGGGCGGGGATGACGAGCGTGACCTCGCAGCCCTGGTGCACGAGCGCCTCGGGCAGGGCGCCGGCGACGTCGGCCAACCCGCCGGTCTTGGCGAAGGGGGTCGCCTCACTGGCCACCTGCAGCACGCGCATCGACGGGATTTTTCCGGGGTTTTCTGCCGCAATTCGTGCGGCGGGGTCCGCAACCGCCGTTTCCTCTGCCATCTCCTATGATAGTTCGCAAAGCCCCGCCATGTGTGCCCTCGTCAATCCCGCCGCGCTGTTCCGGTTTCGGCTTCCCTGCCGGAGGCGGAAGAAGCTCTGGCCGCCCGCGGCCTGGGACCTCGACGAGTCCTGTCGCCTGCCGCCGCTCGCCCCGGTGGCGAATGTGCCGAATCTGCTGGATCTGTGGCTGGCCTGGAACGAGGAGGGGCTCGCCGTCCGCGCCGTGGCGAGGGGCGTGGGGGCCACGCGGTGGTGCCAGCCGACCCGGCCGGAGGACAGCGACGGCCTGCATCTCTGGATCGCCACGCGGCCCACCGGCGAAAGCCATCGGGCGGGGCGTTACTGCCGTCGCCTCGCCCTGTTGCCGACGGGCGGCGGCCGCAGCGCCGACCGGCCGGTGGCCGTGGCGGCGGTGATCCCGCGGACGAGCGAACTGCCCGCCGATCTCCCCGTCGGATCGGTGCCGATAGAAAGCCGGCTCACGGCCGACGGCTGGGAGATCGACGCCCTGATCACCGAGGCGTCGCTGCCGGGTTGGGACCCGCTGGAGATTTCCCGGCTCGGCTTCTTCGCCGCGGTGATCGACCGTCGGCTCGGCCGCGTGCCCGCCTTCGGCCCGCCCGAATACCCCTGGGACGGCGACCCCACGACCTGGGCCGAACTGGAACTCCAGGCCGGCGCGTGAAGGAAGACAGTCCCCGGGTTTCCACCCGGGGCTTTTCTTCCAACGTCGCGCAACCAGCAACGCTCGCGGCCGCGAGCGGCTACACGTCCGGCGACGGATACCGATCGACCACCACGCGGGCCGGCGGCAGGCTGTCGAGGAAGATCCGGCCGTAGGGCTTCGTGAGCATCCGTGGATCGAGGATCACCACCGAGCCCCGGTCCCGGCCGGTGCGGATCAGCCGCCCGAAGCCCTGCTTCAGCTTCAGCACCGCCTCCGGCAGTTGGTACTCGGCGAAGGCGTTGCCGCCGGCGGCCTTGATGGCCTCGATCCGCGCGGCCGTCAGCGGCCGATCGGGGACGGCGAACGGCAGCTTCGTGATGATGACGTTGACGAGTTGCTCGCCCGGCAGGTCGATGCCCTGCCAGAAGCCGTCGGTGCCCAGCAGCACGCTTCCCGGGCCCTCCCGGAAATCCGCCAGCATCCGCGAACGGTTGAATCCGTCGGATTGGCTCACGAGCCGGAAGTTGCGGGCGGCACACCAGCCGGCGAGTTCCGCCGACGCCTTCGCGAGCGACGCGATGCTCGTGAACAGCACCATCGCCCTGCCGCCGCTCCGCTCGACGTAGCGCCGGATCATCATGACCACCGCCCGGTCATACGCTTCCCGCGCGGCCGGATCGGGCAGCCGATCGACCAGGATGAGCTCCGCCTGCCGCGCATAATCGAAGGGACTTCCCAGCCGCTGCGAGCGGGCCGCGGCGACGCCCAGCCGGCGCTTGAGATACGCGTAGTCGGCATCCGCCGGAGCGGCATCACCGCCAGTGGCTGGCTCCGCGTCGGCTTCCCGCCGCGGCCCACCCACCGCGAGCGTCGCGCTGGTCAGCACCACCGTGCCGACGCGATCGAAGAGCTCGCGCTTGAGCATGCCGCCCACGTCCACCGGCGCGCTGGCCAGCACGAGCCGCTCCTGGCCGCGGCGGCTCCGGTGCGACTCCACCCACCAGACACAGCCCGGTTCGTTCTGGCCCAGCCACATGTCGAGGCTGCCGGCCAGCGCCGCGAGCCGGTCGGCCAGCGAGACAAAGTCGTGCCGCTCCGCCTTGTCGGTGATCCCGTCACCGGCGGCCCGCAGCTGCCGGCCGAGGCCCTGCAGCGCGTCGCCGAGCGTGTCGGGCAGCATGTGCGGCGCGGTGACCCGCCACGGCGACGGCCCACGGTCGCTGAACTTCGCGCGCAGGGCGGCGAAGAAATCCTCGGCGGCCCGGCGGCACCGCACCACGGCCAGTTCCAGCTCGTCGAGCCCGTAGTGCACCACGAGGCCACGATGGGTCCGCTCGTTGAAGAGCTTGGAGAGCACGCGATCGACGGCCGCGCTCGACAGCCCCACCCCCAGGTGGTCGCTCGCCACGCTCTCCACCATGTGGGCCTCGTCGAAGACGACGACGTCATACTCGGGCAGCAGGCTCGCGCCGCCCCGGCGCAGGGCGAGGTCGGAGAAGAAGAGGGCGTGGTTGACGATCAGCACCTGCGCGTGGGCCATGCGGCGTCGGGCGGCGTAGTAGTGGCACTGCTTGAAGGTCGGGCACGCTCGGCCCATGCAGTTGCCGGCGTCGCTGGCCACCTCGTCCCAGACGGCCTCGTGCGGCACGAACGGCAGATCGGCCAGCGAGCCGTCGGCGGTGTGCTTCGCCCACGCGACGAGCGTCTCGAGCTGGGACACTTCCTCGTCCGCGGGAAACAGGCTGCCGGACCGTTCCCGGGCCAACGCCAGCCGCCGCAGGCTGACGTAGTTGCGGCGGCCCTTCACGAGCACGGCGGAAAATTCCCGCGGCATGACGGCGGCGACGAGCGGGATGTCCTTCGTGACGAGCTGTTCCTGCAGCGCGATCGTGTGCGTGGAGATCACGACCCGGCGGGGCCGGCCGGGCGCGGTGCGTTCACCGGCCGCCGGTTCATCCTCTTCGGCATCGTCGTCGCAAGGGTCGGTCGCACGCGGCGTGGGGGCCACCTGTTCGACCTGGTCGGCCGTAGCCGCCAGCACGGCCGGCACGAGGTAGGCCAGGCTCTTTCCGGTGCCGGTGCCCGCCTCGATGATCGCATGCTGCCGGCTCGCGATGGCCTCGGCGACGAGGTTGGCCATCGCCATCTGCTGCGGCCGCGACTCCCAGCCCGCGAGCCGCGCCGCCAGCCGGCCGGTGGGAGACAGCAGTTCGTCGGGAGTCGTCATGCAGGGAATGTACCCGACAAATCCACCGCCCCTGCGGCAAAGCACCCCGAAGGCATGTGTCGATGGATTTCCGCCGGATCGGAAGTACAAATACTACCGGGTGTATCTGGTAGTTGACTTGGGTGACCTCGATGTTTCATCCAAGCCCGAAGCGCGAGCGAGGGACTGTGCAGAGCGATCGCCTTTTGGTCCGGACCTCCGGTCCGGGCTCCCTCGCTGGGGCTTCGGGCTTGCATGGGAAGTGAGATCTGGTCCTGAGGTTCGAGTGTCAACTATCGGGTGCTCCCGGTAGTAAGCCTTTCGATTCCGTTCTTCCGAGAGGATTTTTCGTGGCAGCTTCGCAGGGTCCGCAGAAGGCGTGGGGTGGCGTGTTTCGCGAGCCGACCGACAGGCGGGTCGAGGCGTTTTCCGAGAGCGTCTCGTTCGACCGGCGGCTCGCCGACGACGACATCGACGGCTCCATCGCCCACGCCCGGATGCTGGCCGCCTGCGGCCTCCTCACCGTGGCCGAGGCCGACGCGATGGCGCAGGCGCTCGAGGAGATCCGCCGGCAGATCGCCGAAGGGAGGTTCGAGTTCACGGCCTCGAAGGAGGACATCCACCTCCACATCGAGGCGGCCCTCACCGCCCGGCTCGGCGACACCGGCCGCAAGCTGCACACCGCGCGGAGCCGCAACGACCAGGTGGCCACCGACCTGCGGCTCTACTGCCGCCGCGCGATCGATCGCATCGACCGGGGGCTCCTGGACCTCCAGCGGGCCTTCCTCGACCTCGCGTCCCGCGAACGGGGCCTGATCATCCCCGGCTACACCCACCTGCGCCGGGCACAGCCCGTGCTGGCCTCCCACCAGCTGCTCGCCTGGTGCGAAAAATTCGCCCGCGACCGCGACCGACTCGCCGACTGCCGCCGACGCACCAACGTGCTGCCACTCGGCTCGGGCGCGCTCGCGGGCACCACCCTGCCGATCGACCGGGACCACGTCAGGCAGTCGCTCGGCTTCGCCGCCGTGGCGGCCAACAGCCTCGACGGCGCGAGCGACCGCGACTTCGTCTGCGAACTGGCGTTCGTGATCGCGCTCTCCGGCGTCCATCTCTCCCAGTGGGCGGAGGAGTGGATCCTCTACAGCACCGAGGAATTCGGGTTCCTCCGCCTGCCGGAGGGATTCTGCACCGGCAGCTCGATCATGCCGCAGAAGATCAACCCCGACGTGCTCGAGCTCGTCCGCGGCAAGTCGGCGCGGGCGATCGGCAACCTGCAGGCACTGCTCGTGCTGCTGAAGGGCCTCCCGACGGCCTACAACCGCGATCTCCAGGAGGACAAGGAGTCGATCTTCGATTCGATCGACACGCTCGAGGCCGTGCTCGGCGTGGCCGCGCCGCTCGTGGCGGGCACGTCGTTCGACCGCGACCGCGTGGCCGCCTCGATCGACCGCGGCCACCTCGACGCGACGAGCCTGATGGAGGCGCTGATCGCGGCGGGCGTGCCCCAGCGGACGGCCCACGAACTGGTCGGCACGTTCGTGAGGCGGGCGATGACCCGCGGGGTGGCGTTGGCGGAGCTTGACGATCGGGAGTTTTCACGGGATTACGCCGGCTGGAACGCCGCGCTTCGCGGCGCACTTGGGCCATCCAGGGCGGTTGAACGGATGGTGAGTTTCGGCTCGACCGCGCCGGCGCAGGTTGCCGACCAGATAGCAGCGTGGGAGCGTCGCCTCGGGGAAGAGGCGGGAGCCGCCGCCCGCGCCTGACGCGGGGGGCAATCGTGCAGCTCGTTCCACACGCCGGCCCGGCGCGGCGGCCGCGGGTCTTCCCGTGGCTGCTGACCATCGCGCTGATCGGTGCGGCGGGAGCGCGGGCCGAGGACGGCGCGGCTGCCGTACCGGATTCCCTCGCGCAGGCGGTGCTCGACTCGCTGGCCTTTCCGCCGCGGACGACCCCGGCGGCCCTGCTCGATGCCGCGATCCGCGCCACCGACGTCGAGGCCTACGACGTCGCCAGCCGCTACTTCTCGCAGCTCGTGGAACGGCTGGAGAAGGCGGGCGACGGCCGGCCCGACCTGCTGGCCGACCTCGGCGACACCGCCGACCCGGCCGGCCTGCGGAAGCTCGAGCGCGTGCTCGGCGCACGCGACGAGAACGTGCCGCCCAACGTGCAGGCGATGCGTGAGATGGCGCGAGCCCGCCGGCGCGATCCTGACCGCCTCCGGCAGGCTGGCGACGAACTCGCCAGCGACAAGAACGCCGTCCGGACAGCCGCCTTCGACCGGCTGGCCCGCACGGGCGTCGATGCGCTGCCCGTGCTCGTCGAGGTGCTGCAGGGCGAAGACCCCGCCGGCCGGCGGGCCCGCCAGCTCGCCCGCGACCTCGTCCGCAGACTCGGCACCGAAGCCCGGCAGCCGTTGCTGGCGTGGCTGGGTTCGGACGACGTCGCGCACTGGCCCGGCGTCATCGAGGCCATGGCTGCGGCCGGCGCCGACGACGACGCTTCCGACGTCGCCGTGCATCTGCTCGCCCCGGCACTCGTGCCCGACGTGCCGCCGGCCGCCCGCGACCGCGCGACCCGTCTGCTGCGCGGCCTCGCCGCACGCGGACTGCTCCCGGGAGCGTTCACCGCCGCAGAAGTCGCGCCACCGAGCACGGGAACGGCGACGGCGCTCGTGTCGCGGGCGCTCGACCGGGTGCTCTCGGTCGACGGCCTGCCGGCGCCGGACCACCTGCTCATGGAACCGGTGCTCGATCCGCTGACGGCCGCCGCAGCCGGAGGCAGGACGGTGGAGCGGTTTGTCTGGAATCCGGAAGCGCGTCGGCTGGAGCGGCTGAACCTGTCGCCGCGCGCGGCGCGGGCGCAGGAGGCGATGCACCTGGCCCGCGACCTCGCGGCCCTGGGCGCGACCGACCCCCAGGCCATCCGCCTCGTGCTGCTCGCCCGGCTCGAATCGTCGCTCGCGTTCGCCGGCGATCCGCTCACGGCCATCGACCGCGTGCCCCCGGCGCAGCTGCAGGCGGCGGTCACGGGGCCGGAAGGATTCGACTACGACGCCGCGGCCGACGTGCTCGAAATGGCCGCCTCCCGCGGGATGTTCCCGGCGGCCGCCGCCGCGGCTCGCGCGATCCTGGCCGCCCATGTCGCGACGGATGGCGACAGACCGGCCGGCGACGGCGACGCGGCCGAGGCGACACCGCTGCCTCAGGCGGCACGCGGGGCGTTGCTGCGGGCGCTGACGGTGCCCGATGCGTCCTTGCAGTTCGAGGCCGCGCAGGCCCTGGCGCTGGCCGGTGGCGATCCACCCTACCGAGGTTCGAGCCGGGTGGCCGAGATTCTGCTCCAGGCCGCCACCGGCACCGGCGAGGAGATCGCCGTGGTGGCGCACCATGACGCCGCCGTCCGCGAAACGCTGGCCACGAACCTGTCGCGGTTCGGCTACCGCGTCGAACAGGTCGCCACGGGACGGGAGGCGATCCTCGCCGCGCGGGCCGGCATCGACACGGTGCTCGTGCTCGTCGGCGCCCGCACGATCCGGCCCACGGCGCTCGAGACGGTGCAGTTCATCCAGCGGCAGGCGGTGGGCGACGTGCCGCCGGTGCTCGTGATCGTCGACCCGCTCGACGACGATGCCCGCGGAAAGTTTCTCACGCGGCTGCTGCTCACGTTTTCCGATCTGGAGTGCGTCGGGATCGTCGATCGGCTCGACAGCCTGTTCCTGCCGCGGATCGATCCGGCCGACGGCAAGCTGCTGGGACCGCCGCGGTTTCCCGACCATCTCGCGCAGGTGGCCGGCCCGGAGGCCGTCGCGCCCGCGGCGCGGCAGGCCCGCGCCACGCAGCGGCGGGCACGCGGCGGCCGGGCGCTCGCGCTGTTGGCCGATCTGGGCCGCCGGGGATGGGATGTATCGGCCGCCGAGACCACCGCGCGGCTGGCTCTCATGCAGCGGCCGCAGCCGGGAAGCCCCGCCGACCTGTACGCCCCCGCCGCGGACCTGCTGGCGACGATCGGTTCCAGCCGGGCGCAGCAGGCACTGCTCGGCGAAACCGAACGGGCTGATCTGCCCCCGGAGTCCCGAAAACTGGCGCTTGCGGGCTTCGAGGAGAGCGTTGAACGCTACGGCGTACTGCTGGAATGCCGGCCCCTGCAGGCCGCCTACGGACGGTACAATCGGGCCACGGCCGAGGCCGACCGGGCCACGGCCGGTGCGGTCCTCGACGCCATCGAAACACCCTCCAGGAAGGCTCGCCACGTCTCCGCCGATGCTGCGCACCCCGGGCCAACACGGTGACGAGACCGCCTCCCCGATCAAGGGCCTGATCGGGTCGGGACCGGCGATGATGGAGGTCTACGCGATGACGCGGCGGGTGGCCGCGTCGAACGCGTCGGTGCTGCTCGTCGGCGAGACCGGCACCGGCAAGGAACTCGTCGCCAAGGCGATCCACCAGCTCTCGCCGCGGGGGAGCGGCCCCTTCGTCCGCGTCAACTGCGGAGCCCTCTCCGAGAGCCTGCTGGAGAGCGAGCTGTTCGGCCACGTCCGCGGCTCGTTCACGGGGGCCATCGCCAACCGCACCGGACGCTTCGAGGCCGCCCACACCGGCACGATCTTTCTCGACGAGATCAACTCGACCACGCCGAAGCTGCAGGTGAAGCTGCTGCGGGTGCTGCAGGAGCGGGAATTCGAGCGGGTGGGCGACACCGAGACGATCCGCGTCGACACCCGCGTGATCGCGGCGAGCAACCGCGAACTGCTCGACGAGGTGGCGAAGGAGAACTTCCGGGAGGATCTCTACTACCGGCTCAACGTGGTGCCGATCTACCTGCCCCCGCTGCGATCCCGCCGCGAGGATATTCCCCCGCTCGTGAGCCACTTCCTCGAGATCTACAACGAGGCCAACGATCGCTACGTGGTGCACATCCAGAAGGAGGCCGCGGCGGCGCTCGCCAGGTATCACTGGCCCGGCAACGTCCGCGAACTGCAGAACGTGGTCGAGCGGTGCGTGGTGATGGCCACCGGAGACGAGCTCACGCTCGACCTCCTGCCGCCGGCGATGCGCGGCGACCGGCCGCCTGTCTCGCTGCCCGGCCGGGGCGGCGATCTCGACAGCCTCGCGCGGGAACTCGTGGAACAGGGAATGGCCACGGCCGGTCCCGACGACGACAACCTCTTCGACCGCATCGTCAGCCGCGTCGAGCGGGAGCTGATCGCCCAGATGCTGGCCGACTGCAACGGCGTGCAGCTCAAGGCCGCCGCCCGCCTGGGCATCAACCGCAACACGCTCCGCAAGAAGCTCCAGGAACACGGCCTGGAAGAGGCGGAGTGAGGGCAGGCCGGCTGTGTTCACGGCAAGCCTCGGCATCGTGCCGAGCTTGCCTTGGCGGGCCTCCGCCCGCTGGTGCTTACCCGGCCGGCTGTGTTCACGGCAAGCCTCGGCATCGTGCCGAGCTTGCCTTGG